>NZ_CAOOSE010000002.1:0-329815 GCF_948499155.1 uncultured Phocaeicola sp.
CACATCAAAAGAGCTGCAAGCACAATTAATCCAATAAGTAATAAATACATTTTCTTTATTTTGATTTAGTGTTAATAATCAATTTCTCCAAAAATCTTATTTGGTCTGCAAAGTAAGCGTTTTTTTTTGGATATTTCAAATTTAATTTTTTAATAATTTCAAGAGCCTTTGAATATCTTTGTTGTTTAACGTATATTTTTGCCAATGTCTCGGTAAAATAACTCTCATCTTCCGTTTCCGGCTCTTTTTCTTCCACTTCCGATTCATCGGTCGCCTCTTGTGAAGATAGAAGGGGTTCGTCTGTATTGCTTTCCAAAAAATTGTCTATCAAATCCTGTCCTTTCAATGGCGGAATTTCGGCAACCGGAACTTTCTCTTCCGTTTCGGTCAATAGATAAGATGTATAGTCCGCCGTTATGTCCATCGGCAGTTGGGTGACATCTCTCTGTTCTTCCTCCGGCTGCCCGGCCAGAAATGCATCTATCAATGAGAGTGTACGGTCAAGCCCCAATAAATCGGAAGTCTTTGCTTCTCCTTCCGAGGGCATAATGGTAAACCGCTCGCCTTCAATCAAATAAAACAGCACTTTACGGTCGGCTATATACAAGGCCGCTTTCCTCAGCTCTTCTCCAAACGTAATGTCACGGAGCAAAAACAGATTTTTCAGATAGAGCAGTCTCACGGTCTGAAAATATGGATAACGGGCAAGCAAGGTACGAAGCTCGTAAAGGGTATCCCGATTCAAAAGCTCGGGATGTGCAATCCATTCATATAAGCGCTGTTGTGTCATGTCGAAGATAGGTATTACCAGTTGGCCACCGTCATATTAAATATCTGGTCCACAATATCTTTAATCATCTGATTTACCAATTCATCCTGTACGGACGAAAGCTGCTGAGTGGATTTATACTCACGGCTGGCCGAGAATTGCTGATTGGTAAAGTTATTCTTCGGGTTAGACTTATCGACAAAGTTCACTCTGACTGTCATACGGAGTTCCACCATATTTGAATAACCGTCGGAGCCGATACCTTTATTTACAGCATCATAGTTTGTGATTTCTCCCGAAAGTTGCAAATCGCCTCCACGTTTCACCTGTATCAGACGCGTTTGCTGCAAATAAACATCTTGCAGCGCAGTGTTGAACATATTCTCCATCGGACCCCAAACAAAGCCGACAGAACGGTTGGGGAAATTCTCGAAAGAGATTGTTTTAGTCTTCGCATAGTCAATGGACGCGCCATTAAATTTATAAGAAACCGAGCAAGCCGTGAGTATACCTGTCAGTACAATCAGGCAGCCCATCCATTTCATGTTCTTAATCCAAGCCATATTCTTTTATTTTTCTATATAGTGTGCGTTCTGAAATATTCAGGTCTTTCGCCGCATTTTTCCGTTTTCCGTGATGACGCTCCAAGGCTTTCCGTATCATTTCTTTTTCCACTTCATCCAATGACAGTGTTTCTTCCACATATTCCTCCGTGTTCTGAATATCGTCGTCCACCGGCATCTGCTTGGCTGCAGAGATGTTGATGGTAGGGACAGGAACGGGAGCCGGTGTTGCCGGAACCAGATTGCGTGAGGGTTCCTGGTAATAAGATACCGCAGTTGTCGTTGCCGGAGCTACGGTTGCTGCCGTTCCGCGTTCGGCCATCAGGGTATTGACCAACTTCTTGAGCTCGGTCACATCGCGACGCATATCAAACAATACTTGATATAAAATCTCGCGTTCACTGCCGAATGTTTTATCTCCCGGCTTTATACCGAACAGCATAGGCAAACGCGACTCCTGCTGTTGTGCAGGAAGATAATTCTGTAAAATAACGGGGGTGATGTCACGGTTTGTTTCGATAATGGATATTTGCTCCGTGATATTCTTCAACTGGCGGACATTGCCCGGCCACGGATAAGCCAACAGCATTGCTTTCGCATCTTCTGTCAACTGAATGGCAGGCATACGATATTTCTCGGCAAAATCCGAAGCGAATTTGCGGAAAAGCAAAGCGATGTCTTCCGCACGTTCTCTCAAGGGCGGTATCTTGATGGGGACAGTATTCAGACGATAATACAAGTCTTCGCGGAAACGTCCTTCGGAAATGGCTTCTGTCAGGTTGACATTTGTGGCGGCAACGATGCGCACATCTGTTTTTTGCACTTTCGACGAACCTACTTTAATATATTCTCCGCTTTCGAGCACACGCAACAAACGGGCCTGGGTGGACAAAGGCAATTCACCGACTTCATCCAAAAAGATTGTACCCCCATCGGCCTCTGCAAAATAACCTTTACGGTCACTGATAGCGCCGGTAAAAGCTCCCTTCTCATGACCGAAGAGTTCTGAATCTATGGTTCCTTCAGGAATCGCTCCACAGTTTACGGCTATATATTGTCCGTGTTTACGGCGACTGAATTGATGGATTATCTGCGGAAAGCTCTCTTTTCCGACACCGCTTTCACCGGTTATCAATACTGACAAGTCGGTAGGTGCCACCTGAATAGCCACATCTATGGCACGATTCAGTCCTTCTGCATTTCCGATAATACCGAACCTGAGCTTCACATTTTGTATTTCTGACCTAACCATATTTCTCATATTAATATGACAAAATTACAAATTCCCCGGCAGACAACAAGTAATTCTGGCAGAAAAATAAAAAACAGGCACGGATTTCACGGATTAATACGGTCTTTAATAAAGAGAAACCGTATATCCGCGTAAACCGCACCTGTTAAACAATGAAGATAATGGTTAGTCTATTTCCTGATCTGCTTCATAACCACCCATTTCGCGAATAGCATTCTTCAGAATAGCATACTGTTGGAAGAGGTGATTGACAGGAATTTCGTTTTCTGTATAGTCGTGCATCGGGCTCTTCAAGAAGAAGCTCAAGAAACGCTGGATGCCGAAACGTCCTGCACGTGCAGCCAAGTCGCTCAACAATACCAAGTCCAGACACAGAGGTGCAGCAAGGATTGAATCACGGCAAAGGAAGTTAATCTTAATCTGCATGGGATAGCCCATCCATCCGAAGATGTCGATGTTGTCCCAACCTTCCTTACTGTCGTTGCGGGGAGGATAGTAATTGATACGTACTTTGTGATAATAATCTGTGTACAGGTCAGGCTGTTCTTCAGGTACCAGAATTGATTCCAGTGTAGACAACTTGCTGACTTCTTTTGTGCGGAAATTAGCCGGTTCATCCAAAACCAAACCGTCACGGTTACCCAAAATATTAGTTGAGAACCAACCTTCCAAACCTAAACAGCGAGTTCCGATAATCGGAGCAAAACCTGATTTTACTAATGTCTGACCGGTCTTGAAATCTTTACCGGCGATAGGCATCTTAGTCTTTTCTGCCAATTCCCACATAGCGGGGATATCGACTGTAGTATTGGGAGCACCCATAATGAAAGGAGCACCTTCCGACAGAGCTGCATAAGCATAGCACATAGACGGAGCGATGTGTTCTTTATCGTCAGCCTTCATAGCTTCTTCCAAAGCAGCCAATGTTCCATGTATCTTTTCCTCAACCGGAACATAGATTTCTGTAGAAGCAGCCCAAAGAACCACAATACGGTCACAATTATTCGCAGTTTTGAAATTACGGATATCTTCGCGAAGTTGTTCCATCATGTCCCAACGGTTCTTGCAATCTTTCACATTGTCTCCATCCAGACGGCTGGCATAGTTGTGGTCGAAAGCAGCTTTCATCGGAACAATTTTTTCCAACTCATCCTTTACAGGATTAATGTCTTTCTCTTGCAAAACTTCAGCATTGACTGCTGATTCATAAGCATTAGCCGGATAAACATCCCATGCACCGAATACGATGTCATTCAGGTTTGCTAATGGAACGATTTCGCCATAATGCAAATACTTTTTATTTTCTCCACGGCCAACACGCATCTTATCATATTGAGTCATAGAGCCGACAGGTTTTGCCAAGCCCTTACGAGCCATCAGAACTCCCGTCATAAAAGTTGAAGTAACAGCGCCCAATCCTACACAAAGAACGCCCAATTTACCGGTAGCCGGTTTTACATTCATTTTTTCCATTCTAATTTCCTTGTTAAATTGCATCTCATAGTAGAGATTAAGATAATTGTGACAAAGTTACACCTTCTTTTGAAAACTACCATGCTTTTCTTAGTTTTTTTGTACCTTTGCAACCGTTAAACATTTAATAGGTATGAATGATATTTGTTGTATAGGGCATATAACACTGGATAAAATTGTAACACCAAAGCAAACGACTTATATGCCGGGAGGTACTTCTTACTACTTTTCTCATGGAATCAGCCACCTAAAAGACACCAAACATTATAAACTGGTTACGGCACTCGCCCCTACCGAGTTTAAAGCTGTGGAAGATATTCGCACCAAGGGGATTGAAGTAAAAGTTATTCCGAGCCGTCGCACTGTGTATTTCGAGAATACATACGGAGAGAATCAGGACAACCGCACCCAACGTGTTTTGGCTAAAGCCGACCCTTTCACCGTGGAGCAATTGGAGAATGTGGAAGCGAATATTTTTCATCTGGGAAGTTTGCTCTCCGATGACTTTCCCCTTGATGTAATCAAATATCTGTCAGGAAAAGGTACGCTGTCTGTCGATGCTCAGGGATACCTTCGCGAAGTAAGAGGTGAAAAGGTGTATCCGGTGGACTGGACAGAAAAAACAGAGGCACTGAGATATATTGATATCTTAAAAGTGAATGAACACGAAATGGAAGTGTTCACCGGATACAAGGAAGTGAAGCAGGCCGCGTATCAACTTGCCGAATGGGGAGTGAAAGAAGTCTTGATTACTCTCGGAAGTTTGGGCTCGGTCATCTTTGCCGAAGGACATTTTTTCCGGATTCCGGCTTATCCGCCTAAAGATATAGTGGATGCCACCGGATGTGGAGATACTTACGTCACCGGATATTTGTATATGAGGAACAAAGGGGCTTCGTATGAGGAAGCAGGGTGTTTCGCCGCTGCAATGTCTACACTGAAGCTTGAAGCATCCGGTCCTTTCAACGGTACGGAAGAGGAGGTGTGGAATGTCATTCACAAAAAATAACAGAAGCCTTTATTGTTCTATGGAGTCATGTTCTGCCCGCAAGGAATAAAACAAGACTACACAGAATGCCACAAAAGGTACGATAAATGACAAAGACATAGTACTGTTGTCTGCCACATATCCCATCAAAACCGGACCGATAGCTCCTCCTATCGGAGACATCATCAAATAAGAAGAGGCACGCTTGGTGTGGTTTCCCAGCCCTTTTAAAGATATAGCGAAGATGGTGGGGAACATAATGGCTTCAAATGCATAAATCAAGAACAAAGCGGCCAATGATATATGACCCAAATTGCATACTACGAGCAATGTGGCAAACACCGTTCCGACAGCACAACATAACAGCACACGTTCGGCACGGATAAATCTCATTATCCAGCTACCGATAAAGCGTCCGCACATGAACAGCCCCAGTCCTCCGAAAGAAAGCAGCACCGATGCATCACGAGCATTCATCCATCCGTCATCTACTACATAATTTATAAAGAAACTGTTGATTGAAATCTCTGCCACCTCATAGCAGAGCAAGGCAAATACCCCGAATACAAAGAGTTTATGCGACCATAATCCTTGTTTGCCGCCGTCTTCCGCACCTGCTTCATCCGTATGCACAATCTCCGGAAGTTTAATTCGGGAAAACACCAAAGCCACCCCCAGCACCACGATGCCCATCAACATATAAGGGAACGAAATGTGCGAAGAGCCTTCGTCGGAGAACAATAACAAACCACCGACCAATGGCCCGCAAATACAGCCTAATCCGTTAAACGATTGCGCCAAATTCAATCGACTGGCAGCCGTTTCCTTGTCTCCCAGCTCCGTCATATAAGGGTTTGCCGCTGTTTCAAGAAACACTAATCCACACGCTATCACAAACAAAGAGAGCAGGAAAAACTCAAAAGACATCCAGTATTCTCCAGGAATAAACATCAATGAACCGATGCCATATAGCAACAGCCCCAAAACCACTCCGCGCCGATAGCCATACTTTGTGATGAAAAGTCCTGCCGGAATAGCCATCACAAAATATCCCAGATAAAACAAGACCTGTACCATGGCCGAATGAGTACGGGTAATGTCCAGCACCTCTTGGAAATGTTTATTCAGCACATCAAGAATGGCATGCGCAAATCCCCATAAAAAGAACAAAGAGGTAACCAAAACAAAAGGAACTAAATAGTTCCTTTTGACCAATGCATATCTTTGCTTTTCCATGTTCCTTATAATAATGCCGGCAGGCCTGCCAAATTTGTAAGAATCACATCAGGTACGGATTCATCTATCACTTCTCCTCCCCAGCCTTCACCTTTCAACCAGGCAACCATACAACCGACTTGCTTTGCCGGGACAACATCTTTCGAAAAAGAATCTCCGACAACCAGCACTTTGCCGGCCTCATATCCCATTGCCTCCACTCCCAAACGATAAATGGCCGGATCGGGCTTGCGCACTCCTACCACCGACGATTCAATAATATCATCGAAGAAGGTATACAGTTCAAAGTCTTTAAGGATGGTTTGGATATTTCCATAAAAATTGGATACAAGCACCAGTTTATACTTTTTGGAAAGTGCTTCCACCACAGGACGAGTCACCTTCAGCACCTCCAGCACATATTCATAACAGCCGTCCGCTACCTGCTTTGCATAAGTTTGCAACATCCTTTCGTCCATCGGCAGTTTTCCCTGTTCAGCCAGATACTCCACCTGCAACTTGGTCTTGATAGAGAGAACATCATGAAAATTATGTTGCGGCCGAACAAAAGGATATTTAGCCAAAGCCCTTTCAGCAAACACATAAGCCTCCCGAAAACTTTCCTTGTCTACCGGCACATGGTATTCCGTATATTTACTCCACAAAACCTCTGCCCAATGGCGGCTGTTGGTATCTATCGTGCCGCCATAGTCAAATATAACTCCTTTGATATCTTTCAACATATTCATACTTATTTATTTGCAGGCGTACCATTACCAACTTTCATCAGCAACACACCTATTACAATCCAAATCAATTCTCGCACACGGGTAATCAATCCGGTATAAACGCCAAATGCACCCGGAATGGCTAGTCCGCCTACCGCCAACGCAAATCCCCCCTCACGTGCTCCCAACTGCATGGGAGAAAAGAAGAACATGTTGGCAAACAGAGAAGTAAACGCCATAATCAGAATACATGCGGGAAAGCTGACGTCCGTCGTCAGGATATTCAAAATGAAATACACTTCCAGGCATCCCAAGATACGCGCCATAAATTCCAGCCCCAATGAAGCATAAAAAGTGGACTTACGCTGTTTATGCAACTCCGCAATCTGGCTGTCCACACGTTCCAATGTCTCTCTTTTGTTTTCCGAAAACCGTTTCGCCCATCCTTTTATAAAAGGAATATGCTGCAACAACTTCAAAGTGCGCACCGCCATTCCGTTTCTATACCCTTTCATAAAAAAGTAAATGGCAAGCAGACAAAGAAAACCAACCACAAAAAGAACCGTTCCCATTGCAAAATCTACCGGACGAAGCGCCAAATACAAGAAGATGGAGAAGAACCAGAAACAAAAATGCGAAAAAATATGCATCATCACATATAAGATGACCGACGAAGTGGCTTTACTTGCACCCACATAAGGTGTCAGTTCCATAATGCGATAAGGCTCTCCGCCCATCAAGCCGACCGGAGTGGCATAATTCAAGGCAAAACCAGAAACGGTCAGTTTATATACTTTCCAAAACGGAATAGGCGTTCCCTTCTTTCCATCCCGAATAATAATGTACCAAGAAAGAGTATTGAATAAATAAATAATAACCCATAACCCTACGACAGCCGGCAACCAAATTCCGGCCCTGCGAAGATTAGCCAACAACTCGTCATACTCCATATCAAAAGTACAGAGCATCACAACAATGGCAACGATTCCGAATATCAGGAATATATTTCTATATTTACTTTTCACTATGCTGCGTATTTATGGTAAAAACGAGCACTGACAGCCTCGTGGCAATGGCGCATATATACGAACAATGAGGTCATCACTACAATCTCGAACACAAAATAAAGCCACGGTTCGCCTATCAGCAAACTAATATACAATGCAATAGCACGTGTATTGAAAGTCAGTATATTGGTATATTTCATTAACGGCTTGCTGGCAGCACGGAATTCATCGCGCAGTTCTTGTGGAATATTATCGCCATACTTCGCCTTCACCAGCGCATAGAATTGCTGGAAATTAGGAGTCATCCCCTCCTGCTGACGAGTATAGTTTCCATAGAAATAAAGGAATATTTTCCACCAGAAGTTTCCCTTCCATGGCAAGCTGTGGAATATTTCGCGCTGCTGCTTAAAGTTGTCCAGCTCACTACCGCTTTTCCCTTTCAGGAAATAAAGATGAATATTGCGGTAATAATCCGCCAGCGTACATTGTTTACTGTGACAAATCGTACCCGAAAGCAAAGCCAGAATCCAGATAAACACTCCCCAATGCATTCCGCCGCCGATATTGAAAGGCATCGGCTGATTCATCAGTCTGAGACAGATAGCTACATAAATGGTAAAGAACCAAATGTCACCCGCAAATCCGTCCAGCATACGTCCCCACTGGGTTTTCTGTCCTGTGAGTCGGGCCAACTGTCCGTCAGCGCTATCATAATGATTTGCCCACATCAACAACAAAATACCGATAATAGTGTGTTTCATATCGGGGTAATAGAACATCACCCCCGCACCTACACCCAAAATAATAGATAAGATAGTCACTACATTGGGATGTACTTTCAGCTTTTTAAAGAATAAGGCCCATGCATAGCCAATAGGCCGATTAAAATAAATATCCAAGAACTCCTCCGTGTCCATTGATTTGAAAGAAGCCTCTATTCCTTTCTTCTCACTCTCTTTACTCATGTCTTTATTTTTTCATTTGCTTTTTCTTTGCCCGGTTATAGATGCACGCTGCAATCTTTCCGCCTGCTTCCTCACGGCAACGGGCAAAACTGGGCCAGTCATTAAAATCAATTATCTTAAGTTCGCCCTCGGCAGATACCACACAATCACCTCCGTAAATGGGGACATTCAGTACCTCGGCCGCCATATCGCTATATTTCTTAAGTTCTTCTTCGCTGAAGGGAATCCCTTTGGCCACGCCATTGATTTTCTCCAAACCGAATTTGCTGTGCGAACAAGGAGAAGGATAGAACCAATAAAAGAAGTCCGTTCCCTGAACACCATAAAATTTAATCAAATCACCCTGAAGATGCTCGTTTATCACAGCTATCGGTATATGCCGGCTACGGAAATCAGCCAAAACCCGTTCGGCCTCTTCTTTGCCGGTGACATAACATACATCTTCCTTTACCATAGCATGAGAATCACCGCGTTTTATCCAACACGGATAACAGTCTTCCTCAAACTGCTGTTCCGTAGATATGATGAAACTCCGCGGATGGGGGACACCGTGCTTTATCAAAAGTTCCGTCATGGGTCTGCGTACGCAATTATCGATTCCATAAGCCGAATTTACAACCAAAGCCCCTTCATCTTCCAAAGATTTCAGGCGGGCAATTGTCGCCCTGTCACGAGCCATGTCAAATATCACATCCGCTTTTATTCCGCAAGCTACAAATTCTTTCTCCGCATAGAGCTCTACCTTACATCCCAACAGCCTCAACTCATCCGCCACCTTATTAAAAATGGCGGCATCATTGTCTACATGATTAGGAGAATACTCATTACCACGGCTTACCCCTATTATTGAAAATTCATCCATTCCTTTATGTTAGTGCTTTAAGTTTATTCTTTTCCGGCCAAAAAAGCCTCCGCCTTCACGATATCGCCGGCATGGTCTACGTCCAAGATTTTCTTAAAAGGATAGGCTTTCAGTTTCAGGCCGTCCGCGACCAGTTGTCTTTGGAAATTACGCATACGTGACATTCCTTTGTCCATACATGCGTGTAAAGTTCTGATAGCAGCCGGTGTCAGACAATAAATGCCTCCCGAAATATAACGACACCCGGGAATTGCCGCATCATGGAATCCCGTTATGTTCAAAGCTTCATCGGTAGAGATATAAAGTGGCTTTTCATCGTCAATATAATCTGTAACTGCCATATATCCGTCGTTATCAGCTTGCTTGAACGCTTCAATAAATGTGGCAAACTCTTCTTCACGGAAGATTGTATCTACGGTAGTCAGACAGAACTTGTCATCCTGCAAACAAGAACTCAACTCATAAAAGCTGTGCATAGAACTGGGAGTAGTCTTCACTATCACTTCCAAAGGCACTTCCGTTTCTTGTTGCAACTTAGCAAGATGCTCCTTAGTCAACGGACTCTCATTATTAATAATAACGACCACCTTATCAGCCCCATTACGGATAAAAATCCGTATCAGACGGTCAATCATAGCCACTCCATTGAGTTGCACTAAAGGTTTGGGTAAAGCAACCCCTTCTTGTGAAAGACGGGATCCTTCACCCGCTGATATAATTGCGAACTTCATTTCTCTTAATCTTCTTCGTCTATAGTATCCAACTTCAACTTATCACTGTCATCACGTCTTTCATAATATTGCTTGCGC
Source organism: uncultured Phocaeicola sp. (assembly GCF_948499155.1). NCBI lineage: Bacteria > Pseudomonadati > Bacteroidota > Bacteroidia > Bacteroidales > Bacteroidaceae > Phocaeicola > uncultured Phocaeicola sp. Next base: position 10,632 of record NZ_CAOOSE010000002.1, read on the forward strand.
AACGGATGCGCATGAATCGCTTTCTCAACGATACGATTGCGAAATACATCCATCGCTACATAAATGGCCTGACGGAATGAATCTTCCAAAGCAATACCCTGACCGGCAATATCATAAGCTGTTCCATGCGCCGGAGATGTGCGTACAATGGGCAGTCCTGCGGTATAATTTACACCTTCGTCCATGGCCAATGCTTTGAACGGTGCCAAGCCCTGATCATGATACATAGCCAGGATACCGTCAAAATGGGTATAATTACCCGATCCCATAAATCCGTCAGCAGGGTAAGGTCCGAAGCATTGCACCCCTTTGGCAACCATCTCTTTGATGGCCGGAATAATAATTTCATTTTCCTCTGTACCTATCAGTCCATTGTCTCCCGCATGAGGATTCAGTGAAAAGACTGCAATACGTGGACTGTCAATCCCGAAGTCTTCTTTCAAAGAACGATGGAAGATGGCAAGTTTCTCCATAATCAGTTCTTTCGTAATATCTTTGGCTATCTCACGAACCGGCACATGCCCTGTCACCAACGCCACACGGAAATCATTCTTCAGTAAAATCATTAAAGCCTTCTGTCCTTCCCCCACACGCTCCTCGATATATTCGGTATGTCCGGGAAAATGGAATGTCTCCGACTGAATCGTATTTTTATTGATAGGAGCAGTAACCAATACATCTATCAGACCGTCTCTATAATCCTGCAAAGCTCTTTCCAAGGCATCCAAAGCAGCCTTTCCCACCTCTGTTGTAGGTTTTGAGAGTTCAACCTTCAGTTCGTCTTCCGTGCAGTTCAGAATACTCAGTCTATCCGGCATAGCATCATCAGCCGAGTTGATGATGCTAAAGTTTGCCTGAATATCCATTGCTTTACGATGATAAGCCGCAACCTTTGGAGAGCCATAAATAATAGGTGTACAAAGTTCCAGCATAGTCGGATCCGAGAAAGTCTTCAGAATGACTTCGTATCCCACTCCGTTGATATCCCCGTGAGTAATACCAACTCTTATCTTGTTATTATCTTCCATTTAGTTATTATTAATCTGTTCTATTTTATTCTGCCTTTGCAGTTGAATCCACCTTTTCTTCAGGAATATCGGCATTGACCACCACTTCGTCCAACAGCGTTTCATTCGGCAATCTCAACGTATAGAGCGAAGCCTCCATCTGGCGCATCAGGTTACGTTTCATCTTATCGGGAGAATAGATAAATGCTTCAGCCACAATCACACGTCCGTTGGCGCGGTCTACACGAGCATGAGAAACGAACGGGCCACCCATCATGTCGCCTTCCATTTCCCATAATCCGCGTGCCTCCTGAGCATATTCGCCTTTTACCATAATATTCTTGACATCGACAAACATAGAGTCGGTAGCCATATACATACCTTCACGTTCACCCGGGATATTAGCTTTCATTACCGAATCGCGTTTATGCACAAAGAACTCTTTAGTAAAGGTATTCTTGTCAGTATAAGGATAAGAATATATGACGAAGTTCATATCGGCGGAAGCACGGTTGGTAGAAGCCCACAAGAAATTTTCACCGGTCTTATAATTCGACAATTCCTGAGGAATCCAAACATCACAATCAAACATACTACCCACTTTGGCAGAAACGGCATCGTTATGTTTTTCTTTCAGCAGATTAATCTGGCGATTGATCTCAGATTTCACAAAGAAGTCGATAATCACCTGACTGTTCTTTGCCACAAAGTCTGCAAATTCCTGTTCGTTAGGGGCCTGAATAGTCATAATCATTTGCGGTGCAGCATATACGTCACGCGAGAATTTTATCTTAGGCTGCGTATAGATATCCTGAATATCGACAAGAATGATATTACGGAAAATCTTCATGACACGATCAAAGTGTTCGGGAGCGATATTTGAAATACGGAACGAGCGTTCTGCTTGAGGTAGTCCGGGAACATTCGTATCCAGCACATCAAATAATGCACGTCCTGCAGGACGGTCCCACACTGCCTTATTTACTACCACCAACACTTCATAAGGTCTTCCGCTGGAAGTCGGAGTAAACAAGTTTTTCTGTCCTTTCTTACAAGAAGCCAGCACCAGCACCACCAGTACCAAACTCAAATAGAATGCGATTCGTTTCATAATTCTTATGGTATTATATTTAGTAATCTATAGTGTAACGCCTTTCTCTTTCTGTTGTTTGGCTGTCGACAACATTCCGCAGGCTGCAAATATGTCCTCCCCTCTTGATGCACGAATGGTAGCGAAAACCCCATGTTGTGTCAAATAATCACGGAACGCCACCATTGTTTCCATGTCCGTTCCTTCCAAATCAACATTCGGGATAGCATGGAAACGGATTAAATTGATGCGGCAGTCGATGCCACGCAGCAATTTAACGATTTCTTTGGCATATACCAAAGAATCGTTCACACCTTTAAATACAATATATTCAAAAGACAACCGTCTCTGTTTACTGAAATCATAATTACGCAATATATCTACAATTTCGGTAATAGAGAAAGCTCTTTCAGCAGGCATCAATTCTTTTCTCTGCGACGGGAAAGGAGTATGCATACTGATAGCCAGATGGCAGTCACTCTCATTCAGGAAACGTTCCAATCCCTTTCTCAATCCAACAGAAGATACGGTTATTCTTTTCGGGCTCCAACGATAGCCATAATCAGAGGTAAGTATTTCGAGCACCTTCAGCACTTCGTCCAAGTTGTCAAAAGGTTCTCCCATCCCCATAAACACAAGATTGGTCAGCGTATCGCGTTCCGGTATGGAATATATCTGGTTCAGAATCTGGTTGGCAGTCAGGTTAGCCGTAAAACCTTGTTTCCCGGTCATGCAGAACTTACAATTCATCTTGCATCCCACTTGTGAGGAAACACACAGAGTAGCCCGGTCTTCATCCGGTATATACACAGCCTCTACAAAATTTCCGGCCGCCGTACGAAACAGATACTTCACCGTCCCGTCTACCGAGCGCATGGCTTCCACCGGTGCGGAGGCTCCGACTTCATACCCATCTTTCAACATCTCACGATGCTTCAGTGACAAGTTAGTCATTTCGTCTATCGAAGCGACTTTCTTCTCATACAACCAAGATGCAATCTGCTTTGCAGCAAATTTAGGCATTCCCAGATTCTGCGTTATGTGCTGAATCTCATTTAAAGTCCTGCCAAGTAATACCGTTTTTGGAGTTTCCATTATATTTAAAAGACAATTAGCGTACAAAGGTAGAGAAAAAATAATATATATTACCTATCTTTGCGCCGAGAAATACATTTAAAGATGAGAAAAACAATTAATTGTTTTATTCCATACGAAGAAAACACAGCAATAGGCAAAGCTGTTACAGCTTTGAAAGACAGTAGTGTCGTCAACAAAATCTATTTATTGAGAGTCACCGAAGAGCCGGCTTTATCCCTTCCCTCAGGATGTGAAATATTAACCATTGATTCTTTGAACAGCAGTGATACGATTAAGAAGATTGCTCAAAAGGCAAACACTCCTTTCACGTTATTGTATACCAAAACATCTCCGTTCGAGTTAGGTTATATGGCATTGGAACGCATCGTCAGTTTCCTGCAAGACCATGAGACCGGCATGGTTTATACCGACCATTACGAATGGAAAGAAGGAGAAAAGAAAAAGCATCCCGCCATCGATTACCAACCGGGCAGTGTACGCGATGATTTCGACTTTGGCTCTTTGCTGGCATTCAGAAGCGAATATCTTATCGGGGCAGCCGACTCTATGGAGAACGACTGCGAGACCTACCAATATGCCGGACTTTATGCTACTCGTTTATTCATAGCCGAAATGGGAAAGATTACCCATATCAATGAATATTTATACACCGAAGTAGAACAGGATAACCGCTTGTCGGGCGAAAAGCAGTTTGATTACGTCAACCCGCGCAACCGTGAAGTACAGATTGAGATGGAACAGGCCTTCACCCGATACCTGAAAAGAACAGGTGCCTATTTGCCACCTAATTTTAAAAAGGTAAACTTCCATACAGAAGTGTTTGCCAATGAAGCGTCCGTCATCATTCCCGTCAGAAACAGGGTTCGCACCATAGACGACGCCATCCGTTCCGCCCTCGGACAGAAGACAGAATTCCCCTTCAATATTATCATCACAGACAATCACTCCACAGACGGTACATCGGAAGTAATTGCCCGCTATAAAGACAATCCGCAAGTTATACATCTGCAACCCGAACGCACCGATTTGGGAATAGGCGGTTGCTGGAACCTCGCCATCCATCATCCCCAGTGTGGCCGTTTCGCCATACAACTGGACAGTGACGACCTCTATAGCAGTCCGCAGACATTGCAAACCATTGTAGACACCTTTTATAAAGAACAATGCGCCATGGTGATAGGCACGTACCGAATGACGGACTTCAACCTGAACACCATTGCTCCGGGCATCATAGACCATAAAGAATGGACCATAAGCAACGGCCACAACAATGCCCTGCGCATCAACGGCCTAGGTGCTCCCCGTGCTTTCTTCACCCCCCTTTTAAGAGAAATCGGAGTCCCCAATGTCAGTTACGGAGAAGACTACGCATTAGGGCTGGCCTTTTCACGCACCTATAAGATAGGTCGCATTTACGAAGAATTATACCTTTGCCGCCGTTGGGAAGGGAACTCGGATGCCGCACTCAACATTGAGCAAGCCAATACCAATAACCATTACAAAGACAGCCTCCGCACACACGAAATCAATATCCGCAAGAGCTATAGCACGCAGTACAAGAATAACAACAGGAACGAAAGAAAAATACAGAACAAACGTTTCATAAAAGAACAGTTTGCCGACTGGAAGCTGGCCGGTGACAATCTTACCGCCCTAAAAAATGTGCTCGTCAAACAGGAAACGGTTTGCGGCATCCCGTTTACCGTGCAGCACAACCCCGCACGCATGGTTTCCACCGGAGCCAAGGTAGACCCCCAAAGCATATCCGACCGCCCTTGTTTTCTTTGTGAAAAGAATCAGCCGGAAGAACAGCGTACTCGCTGCATCGGATATCACTTCAATCTGTGTGTGAACCCCTATCCGATATTACCATACCACATCACCATTCCACATACAGAGCATCACGAACAAGTATTGCCTTTGGATTTTTGCGAATCCATCAATCTAATTTTCAGTGAACTGCCCTCCGAATATGCTTTATTCTACAATGGAGCGCTTTGCGGAGCTTCCGCCCCCGATCATTTGCATTTTCAGGGAGTGCCAATGGAAAATATCCCCTTGGTTAATTTCTACCGTCAGCCGGACACCGAAAAGACATTACTCTTATCAAACAATAAAGTAACAGTAGATGAAACGCACAAAAAGCTTCTAATCAATTCATCCTACTTGTATTATATCAATCATTACGCCTGTCCCCTGTTCAGCATAGAGCAATACCACGACGGAAAGAAGGACGAATCACTGTTCGAAAATATAATGAAAGCATTGCCGTGCAGCAATACCGAACCAGAAGCGAAAGTAAACATACTGGCATGGCAAGAAGATGAAAAACAAACCATCCTCATTATTCCGCGCAGCAAGCACCGCCCCGAATGTTATAGCGCCGAAGCCGGCAAACAAATGCTTGTCAGTCCGGGAACCCTTGATATGGCAGGCATCATTGTCACTCCACGCAAAGAAGATTTTGAAAAAATATCGGCCGCAGACATCCGACAAATCCTGCAAGAAGTCGGACTGGCACGCGAAGATGCACAGGAAATAATTAAAAAGTATCGAAAACAAAACAGACTATGAAAGAACCCGAAATAAATGTAGGAATAGTAAATGCACAAGAAATTCATTTTTCACTGAACGGCAGTTTTTTTGCCAAAGGCGAGATTGTATGCGGCGAACAAAGTGTTTCTTTCAGTGAAGGAGGTATCCTATGGAACGGAAATCTATATCGTGAACTGACCTTCACCCCACAAGACGAGCGCACTTCATTCTCCCTCTACGATGTAACCATCGGAATCAACTTCCACTGGGAGCGTCAGGAAACCCAGAGCTTTATGGGGACATTGAAACTGGTAGTAGATGAAGGCAAAATAACAGCTATCAATATTCTTCCGGTAGAAGACTATCTGATAAGCGTCATTTCATCGGAAATGAGTGCCACCTCTTCATTGGAGTTTTTGAAAGCACACGCAGTTGTTTCGCGCAGCTGGCTTTTTGCCCAGATGGAGAAACGCAAAGCCATGTGCAACAAGAATGAAGGATTCTTTTCTTTTGTGAAGACCGAAAACGAATACATCCGTTGGTATGACCGCGAAGACCACACCATCTTTGATGTATGTGCCGACGACCATTGCCAGCGTTATCAGGGAATCACCAAGGCATCCAATGCAACAGTTGCCGAAGCCATCCGCGCCACACGCGGTCAACTGCTCATGTACGGTCAGGGCATTTGCGACGCCCGTTTTTCCAAATGCTGTGGAGGAGCAACCGAAGAGTTCGGTTATTGTTGGGAGGACAAAGACTACCCCTACCTGTCCGCCATCAGAGATGACGGAAAAGAAACTCCGCAACCGCTTCCCGACTTAACCAAGGAAGTTGAAGCCGAACGGTGGATACGCACCTCTCCTCAGGGCTTCTGCAACACACACGACAAGAAAGTCATCTCGCAGATACTGAACAACTACGACCGCGAAACGACAGACTTCTATCGTTGGAAAGTGCGCTACACCCAAGAGGAACTGGCCGAACTCATCCGTCAGAACACAAAAACCGATTACGGAAACATCATCGATTTAATTCCCATCCAACGGGGAAAATCAGGACGCATCTGCAAATTAAAAATCGTAGGCACACTGAAAACCCTCACCATCGGTAAAGAACTGGAAATTCGCCGCACCCTTTCCTCCTCCCATTTATTCAGTTCGGCTTTTGTCATTGACAAAGGAGAATTGAAAAACGGTGTACCGGAATGGTTCCTGCTGACAGGCGCCGGCTGGGGGCACGGAGTAGGCTTATGCCAAATCGGTGCCGCCGTTATGGGAGAACAAGGTTATACATACGACAAGATTCTGCTGCACTATTATAAAGGAGCAGACATCCGCCGTTTCTATTAATCCAATCTTATAGGTAATAATGAAAAAGACATCACCGTGGGCATGGATACCCACCCTTTACTTTGCGCAAGGATTGCCATACGTCGCAGTGACCATCATCTCGCTTGTCATGTATAAAAGGCTGGGTATCAGCAATACCGAACTAGCCTTCTATACCGGCTGGCTCAACCTGCCCTGGGTCATCAAGCCACTGTGGAGTCCGTTCATCGACCTCATCAAGACCAAACGCCGGTGGATTGTCACCATGCAGATGCTTATCGGTGCGGGGCTGGCCGGCATTGCCTTCACCATCCCCACCGACCATTTTTTTCAATTGACACTCGCTCTGTTCTGGTTGCTCGCCTTCAGTTCCGCCACACACGACATTGCTGCCGACGGATTCTATATGCTGGCACTCGACTCTCACGAACAAGCACTGTTTGTAGGCATCCGCAGCACTTTTTACCGCATCGCCACTATTGCCGGGCAAGGGCTGCTTATCATGTTGGCAGGCCGGCTGGAGACAGTGACAGGCAACATTCCCTACTCCTGGTCTATCACTTTCTTTCTGCTTGCTGGAATATTCCTCGCCGTGTGGCTTTACCATCGTTTTATTCTCCCCCATCCGGCTGCCGACCATCCGGCAAAAGAAGTATCCGCTTCTGGGCTGATGAAAGAATTCTTTACCACCTTTACCACCTTTTTCCAAAAGAAGCACGCCGCCGTTGCTATCGCATTCATGTTGCTATACCGACTTCCCGAAGCACAATTAGCCAAAATGGGAATTCCTTTCTTACTCGATCCTGTTGAAAAAGGAGGCTTGGGACTTACCACCGAAGAAGTAGGATTCGTGCAAGGAACAGTCGGTATCATAGGACTGACGTTAGGAGGTATTCTGGGAGGTATTGCCGTAGCCCAAGGGGGTCTTAAACGCTGGCTTTGGCCGATGGTATGGGCTATCTCATTACCTGATTTTGTTTATGTATACCTCAGCCATGTACAGCCGGACTCCTTGTTGCTTGTCAATATTTGTATTTTCATTGAACAGTTTGGATACGGTTTCGGATTCACGGCCTATATGCTCTACCTCATTTACTTTGCCAACGGCGAACACAAGACGGCACACTATGCCATCTGTACCGCTTTTATGGCACTTGGCATGATGATTCCGGGAATGGCTGCCGGATGGTTGCAAGAACACCTGGGATACAACCACTTCTTTATTTGGATTATGATATGTTGCATTGCCACATTCGGAGTCACGGCACTGCTGAAGATTAACCCCGAATTTGGAAAGAAAACCTTAAAAAGTTAATGTTAAATTCAACAATACAAGCCATTGCATTGTTTCCTTTTCAGACGATAACATATAAAACAGAAGGTATATGAAAAAAATTATTTTATTGGTATTAGTTGTATTGTTTGGCTGTGTAGGATACTCACAAGCGCAAACATCTGAAAAGAAGCTGAGTCGTCAAGAACGAAAGGAAGCCAAAAGAGCCATGGAGCAAGCATTGTTTGAAGAAGCCAAACAAGCCATAGAAGACAAAGCCTTCACCCTAGAGGCAGATCAGGTTATTTTTAAACGGGGCAGAACAGCATTTGTCTCTTCAAATACAAACTTTGTGACTGTCAATGGTGAGAGAGCTTCCGTACAGGTAGCTTTCAATATTCCTGCAAGCGGTCCTAATGGTTTGGGCGGAGTAACTGTGGATGGCAATGTATCTGGTTATAAAGTGACCACAGACAAAAAAGGTCATGTCCGACTGGCAATGAATATCACAGGTGTAGGCATTTCTGCCCAAGTCAATATAACACTGACCAACGGCAGCAACAATGCGACAGTGGATATCCTTCCTAATTTTCACTCCAACAGACTTACCTTGTCAGGCACTCTGTTGCCATTGGATAAATCAAGCGTATTCAAAGGAAGGTCTTATTGACAGACAGGCCGCTTCAATAAAGTTTTTCATTGCAAGTAATGCTTGTCCTTATTGAGGATATTTCAACCGGTCAGGAACCTGTGACTGATAAAGATGCATTTTTTCAATTATTATTCATATCTTTGCATATACTATAACCATTTATCAGTAACCATGATTGTAATAGCAGACAGTGGTTCCACCAAAACCGATTGGTGCATAGGCAACAACCTAACAGATTACCGGATAGTTCAGACTCCCGGCATCAATCCGTTTTATCTTTCCACCAAAGAAATAATCCGGCAAATAACAGAAACCCTTCTCTCACAGTTGACGGAAAAAGACACCGTCACCGAACTCTATTTCTATGGTGCCGGTTGCACTCCCGAAAAGGCATGCATTGTAGCAGATGCTCTCACCAAATGTTTTCCACACGCTCATATTGCGGTAGAAAGTGACTTGTCGGGAGCCGCCCGCGCCTTGTGCGGACACAAAAAAGGCATTGCCTGTATATTGGGAACGGGATCAAATTCCTGCGAGTACGACGGTGAAAGAATTGTTTCCAATGTTTCTCCACTAGGGTATATATTGGGAGACGAAGGAAGCGGAGCTGTGCTGGGTAAACGACTGGTGGGTGACTGCCTCAAAAAACAACTCCCCCCCGACTTGTGCGAACTGCTGCTGAAAGAATATGAGCTGACTCCTGCCCTTATCTTGGACAAAGTATACCGGCAGCCGCTTGCCAACCGTTTTCTGGCAAGTCTCACTCCTTTCTTATCCGCACACCGACAGAGAACTGAGATTCATGCGTTACTACTTTCCTGCTTCACCGATTTCTTCGAAAGGAATGTGATGCTGTATGAATATACCGATTGCCCCGTTCACTTTATCGGTTCCATCGCATGGCACTTCCGGACAGAGGTAAAAGAAGCAGCCGATGCATTGGGCATTCAAGTCGGCAAGATAGTGAAGAGTCCGATGGAAGGATTGATAAATTATTATTTCAGAATATGAGTTTTATTAAAATAACCGAGCAACCGTCTTTGCACGAAGACCTCGAACAGTTATCCGTGCGAAGCCTATTGGAAAGTATCAATGAGGAAGACCAAAAAGTAGCCTTAGCTGTGCGCTCCTGTATTCCCCAAATAGAAAGACTGGTAACTGGCATCGTGGAACGGATGCAGCAAGGCGGACGAGTGTTTTATATCGGAGCCGGAACCAGCGGACGCTTGGGAGTATTGGATGCCTCGGAGATTCCACCGACTTTCGGTATGCCCGATACTTATATAATAGGTATAATAGCCGGAGGCGAAACGGCTCTGCGGCATCCGGTGGAGAATGCGGAAGACGATATGCTGAAGGGATGGGAAGAATTACAGACTTTCCACATCAATGACAAAGATACCGTGGTAGGCATTGCCGCTTCGGGAACAACGCCTTATGTCATCGGCGCATTGCAACAGGCACGGAAACGGGGCATACTGACGGCAGGAATCAGCAGCAATCCCGATTCTCCCCTTTCACACGCAGTGGATATTCCCATCGAAATGATTGTAGGTCCGGAGTTTGTGACCGGCAGCTCGCGTATGAAAAGCGGCACAGGACAGAAAATGATTCTCAATATGATTAGCACTTCCGTAATGATAAAATTAGGAAGGGTGAAAGGAAACCGAATGGTCAATATGCAACTGAGCAACCAAAAACTGGTAGACCGGGGGGTAAGGATGATTATGGAAGAACTGCGACTGGACGAAGGAAAAGCAAAACAATTGTTACAGGAATGTGGTTCAGTAAAAAAGGTCTTTGACATTTATAATAAGAAATAAATTGTATAACTAAAAACGATTAAAACATGAAAAGCTGGAAACTGGAAGCCATTATCTTAGCAGTAGGTATGCTGGTAATGGGCTATTTTATTAAAGCCGGACTGGATGCTTTCTCCAGTAAAGACCGGGTAGTAACTGTTAAAGGACTGGCAGAAATGGAAGTGCCTGCCAACAAGGTCACTTGGCCTCTGATGTATAAGGAAATGGGAAATGACCTGCCTACCTTATATAATAAGATAAACAATACGAATCAGGCCATCGTCACTTTCCTCAAACAGAAAGGCATCACCGAACAAGAAATCAGCATCAATGCTCCCGAACTGATAGACCTGCAGGCCGACCGCTATAACAGTAACCCGATTCAGTTCCGCTACAATATTACAACCGTCATCACTGTTACGTCTGACAAAGTGGAACTTGTGCGCAACTTGATAAAAGAACAGAGCGAGCTTCTGAAACAGGGTATCGCCATCACCGGAGGAGACTACCGCTACAATGTGCAATATGACTACACTGGACTCAACACTGTGAAACCCCAAATGATAGAAGAAGCAACAAAGAACGCCCGCGCCGCCGCCATCAAGTTTGCCAAAGACTCGGACAGCGAACTGGGAAAGATAAAAAGAGCCTATCAAGGACAATTCAGCATCGAAGACCGCGATGCAAACACTCCTTATATCAAACGAATACGCGTGGTGACCACCATTGACTATTCACTCGAAGATTAAAAGGTCAGACACCCATTTTATGGAGTATTCTGAAGAGTTCATCTTTGTTCAGGGGCTTTGACAAATAACCGTTGAAGCCTCTGGACATTACTTTTCTTCTGTCTTCGTCATACGCAAAAGCCGTTACTGCCACAATGGGGATGTCGGATGATAGTTGGCGAATGGCATCCGTCGCCTGATAACCGTCCACCACAGGCATACCTATATCCATCAAAATAATAGCCGGGTTACATTCCAGATATTTGGCAATGGCCTCTTCACCGTTCACGGCACGTATCAGGTCATACTGCTTTTCCAGATATATCTTATAGAGCAAATAATTGTCGTCCATGTCTTCGGCTATCAGGATGGTGCGGCGAACAGCACCCTCACCGTATGCAGCTTCATCAACCCCGACTGATTCCGAATCATCTTCCGTCCGTTGCAAGGGTAAGAAGTCGAAAGGTTTTACAGGCAGAGTAAACCAGAATGTGGAACCTTTGCCATATTCCGAAAAGACCCCTATCTCACCACCCAGTTTCTTGATAATGGTCTGGCTAATAGACAATCCCAGCCCTGTGCCTTGCTTTTTGGCATCCAGTTTCATGAAACGCTCAAAGACTTTATCCACGTTCTCAGCCGGGATACCAGTCCCCGTGTCCTGCACATAGAAGTAAATGTCATCCTCACGCACCTTATATCCTAAGGTGATAGTGCCTTCTTTGGTATACTTGAATGCATTCGACAGAAAATTGGAAAGCACCTGTGACACCCGGTTCTTTTCGGTATGGATAAAGCACACTGGCAGGCAGGGCTCAAACACAATGCGCACCGGACTGTCCGCTTCTTCCAGCCGCAATCTGAAGATTCCTTCCAGTTCACGCATTATTTGATTAACATCTGTATCGGAATAGATAAACTCCAGTGTCCCCGCCTCTATCTTTGACATATCCAGAATATCATTGACCAACTGCAACAGCATATTCGTATTACCTTTGATAATCTCGACATAAGAATTACGTTCGGCCTCGGAAGCATTAGCCAATAGTCCTGCAAAACCGACTATCGCATTCAGCGGAGTCCGGATTTCATGGCTCATATTGGCAAGGAAGGCTGTCTTCTGCTCACCTGCCACTTCCGCCACTTGCCTGGCTACTTCCAGCTCTTCCTGTATCTTCTTCAAGCGGGTAATGTCACGCACGGTCAACAATACCTTTTCATCTCCGTCCAGCAACATATATGCACCCGAAACGCTCACTATACAATCCACATAATTACCGGTATCATTCGACAAATAAAGCCTCATCGGGGCTTCCAATTGGGAAAAGCCGTTTTTTTCGCGAAAGCACTTTTCGATGGAAGCACGCACCGGGCAATATTTGCAGTTCTCGTGAGTGCCGCACGCACCTGAATCCAATGCATTCTTGCAACGGAGCAACTCACCCACCCTATGAAAGACGCCGTCGTCCGCCTCGTCGTTCAAACTATAATAATTGGTTTTCTCTACCAGAAAATTACGATTGGCCAATACGATGTACGCATCAATATTACGCAAGATGGCATCCGAAAAATCCTTGTTTAAACTAAGTTCGCTCTCTTTGACAACAACTTCTTTACTCAGATTTTTTGTTTTCTTCGTTTCTAGCCACCACTTTATTACAAAAAATAAAGCAACAACCGTTAATAGTATAGATGGTAGCATTTGCTAAATAGGTTTATGTTGTCACAAAGATATGAACATAATTTAATAACGACTCATAATTAGATAATTAAATATTCAATTTTAAAGAAAAAGCCTCAAATCTATTTGTGATTCAGTAATTTATTGTATCTTTGCGCCCGAAATTAGATAATCAATATAATGTCTAACGTAATTAACTGAGAATTTTAACAATTTTATTAATGGAAAATTTAAAAAACATCGCTCCTGTTGAAGACTTCAACTGGGAAGCTTACGAAAACGGCGAAGCCATTACAGGCATTAGCCACGAAGCTCTTGAACAAGCTTATGACAGTACACTGAACAAAGTAAATGACCGCGAGGTTGTAGACGGTACTGTTATCGCAATGAACAAACGCGAAGTAGTTGTTAACATCGGCTACAAATCAGACGGTATCATTCCTTTGAATGAGTTCCGTTACAATCCTGAACTGAAAGTAGGTGATACTGTAGAAGTATACATTGAAAACCAGGAAGACAAAAAAGGACAGTTGATTCTGTCACACAAGAAAGCACGTGCAACTCGCTCTTGGGATCGTGTTAACGCTGCTCTTGAAAACGAAGAAATTATTAAAGGCTTTATCAAGTGCCGCACTAAGGGTGGTATGATTGTTGACGTATTCGGTATCGAAGCATTCTTGCCGGGTTCTCAAATTGATGTTAAGCCTATCCGTGACTACGATGTATTTGTAGGTAAGACAATGGAATTCAAAGTGGTTAAAATCAACCAGGAATTCAAAAACGTTGTTGTTTCTCACAAAGCTCTTATCGAAGCTGAACTTGAACAGCAGAAGAAAGAAATCATCGGTAAACTTGAAAAAGGACAGGTACTCGAAGGTACTGTTAAAAATATCACTTCTTACGGTGTATTCATCGACCTTGGCGGCGTAGACGGTTTGATTCACATCACTGACTTGTCTTGGGGCCGTGTAAGCGATCCGAAGGAAGTTGTAGAACTCGACCAGAAGTTGAACGTTGTTATCCTTGATTTCGATGACGAAAAGAAACGTATCGCTCTTGGTTTGAAACAACTGACTCCGCACCCATGGGATGCTTTGGACGCTAACTTGCAGGTAGGTGACAAGGTGAAAGGTAAAGTAGTCGTTATGGCTGACTACGGTGCATTCATCGAAATCGCTCCGGGCGTAGAAGGTTTGATTCACGTATCTGAAATGTCTTGGTCACAGCACTTGCGTTCTGCTCAGGACTTCATGAAGGTGGGTGACGAAGTAGAAGCTGTTATCCTGACTCTTGACCGTGACGAACGTAAGATGTCTTTGGGTATCAAACAGCTGAAACAAGATCCATGGGAAACTATCGAAGATAAGTATCCTGTAGGTTCCAAGCACACTGCAAAAGTTCGTAACTTCACTAACTTCGGTGTATTCGTAGAAATCGAAGAAGGTGTAGACGGATTAATCCACATCTCTGACCTGTCTTGGACTAAGAAAGTGAAACATCCTTCTGAATTCACTCAGATTGGTGCAGACATCGAAGTTCAGGTATTGGAAATCGACAAAGAAAACCGTCGTTTGAGCCTTGGTCACAAACAGTTGGAAGAAAATCCTTGGGATGTATTCGAAACTGTATTTACTGTAGGTTCTGTACACGAAGGTACTATCATCGAAATGCTGGATAAGGGTGCTGTAGTAGCTCTTCCTTACGGTGTAGAAGGTTTCGCAACTCCGAAGCACTTAGTAAAAGAAGACGGCTCTCAAGCTCAGTTGGATGAAAAACTGTCATTCAAAGTGATTGAATTCAACAAAGACGCCAAGAGAATCATCCTTTCTCACAGCCGTATCTTCGAAGATGCTGCTAAAGCAGAAGAAAGAGCTGAAAAGAAAGCTGCTTCTAACGCAAAGAAAGCCACTAAGAGAGAAGAAACTCCTGCTATTCAGAACCAGGCTGCTTCTACAACTCTGGGCGATATCGATGCCTTGGCTGCTTTGAAAGAACAGTTGGAGAACAAAAAGAAGTAATCAGATTACTTTAAAATAACACAGAAAAGGATGTACCACCAATCGGTACATCCTTTTTTTATGCCATTATTCCTTAAAAAGAAAGCTCTTTTATGGAATATCCGATAAAAAACCGTACCTTTATGAAGTAATAAAATTTCGAGTTAGTATTTCACAACGACTTCTCCCCGTCTTCTTATTACCTATTTATTAATTCAATGCAGTATTCATATATATAATACTGCATATATACTAATTTAAAAAGATTCAAATGGCGAAACCAATTTCATTTACCAAAAGAGATTTAGAAAAGAAAAAACAAGAAAAACGTTTAGCAAAACAACAAAAGAAAGAAGAAAGGAAGAATAGCGGTACATCATCTTTCGAAGATATGATAGCATACGTAGACGAGAACGGTGTAATAACCGACACCCCTCCCACTCCAAACGAAAAGCCTCAGGAAATAGATATCACTACTATCGAAGTGTCCACTCCACGCAAAACGGATGAACCTGTGATAACCGAATATGAAGGAAGAGTAGAGTTCTTCAACACTTCCAAAGGATATGGCTTTATCAAGAACCTGAAAAATGCAGAGAAGTATTTTTTCCATGTAAGCGGACTGCAAGACGAAGTAACGGACGGAAATTTGGTAACTTTCAAACTGGAACGCGGGCCACGAGGTATGAATGCTGTAGAAATCAAACGCAAAAAATAACTCGGACGGCTGCATACGTTTTTACAACCTTTTTATATTTTTCATCCAAAAAGATAGTATCTTTGCGGCGATGGAAAAATTTGAAGTACATATATTAGGCTGTGGTTCGGCATTGCCGACAACAAGACATTTTGCCTCTTCGCAAGTCGTGAATATCCGTGAAAAGTTATTCATGATAGATTGCGGAGAAGGAGCACAGCTACAGTTACGCCGTTCTAAATTAAAATTTACGCGTCTTAACCATATATTTATATCTCATCTGCACGGTGACCATTGCTTCGGGCTGATGGGACTTATTTCTACGTTCGGACTGGTGGGGCGCACGGCTACGCTGCACATACATTGCCATACCGACCTCGAACGGATACTCATGCCCCAACTGGAATACTTCTGCAAAGGAATGGCATACAATGTGGAATTCCATCCGATTAACCCCACAAAAGCCGAAGTCGTTTATGAAGACCGTTCCGTGACGGTCAGCAGTATCCCGTTGCGTCACCGCATTCCCACCTGCGGATTCCTTTTTGCGGAGAAACCGACCCCCAACCATATCATCAGAGATATGATTGATTTTTATAAAGTACCCGTGTTTGAACTCAACCGCATCAAAAACGGAGAAGATTATGTGTTGCCGGACGGTAGTGTTGTCCCCAACAACCGCCTGACCACCCCACCGGCGCCTCCCCGTAGCTATGCCTATTGTTCGGACACTATTTTCCATCGCCCTGTCATAGAACAAATAAAAGGAGTGGATTTACTTTTTCACGAAGCAACCTTTGCACAATGTGATGCCCAACGCGCCAAAGAAACATTCCACACCACCGCCATGCAAGCTGGTGAAATGGCCCGCGACGCAGGTGTAAAGCAGTTACTCATCGGACATTTTTCGGCCCGTTATGAAGACGAAAACATTCTATTACAGGAAGCAAAAGGTGTATTTCCTAATACACTGCTTGCCAAAGAGAACCTGAAGGTCACACTATAAAGAAAACACAAAACCGGTTCATGGATACCTATAATGAAAAAGAAATAATAGCATTATTGCAAGATCCCAAGCGACAACGGGAAGCATTCGAATGCATCGTGAAACAGTATAGCGAGCAACTGTACTGGCAGATCCGCCGTATGGTGCTTTCGCACGATGATGCCAATGACCTGTTGCAGAATACATTTATCAAAGCCTGGATAAATATCGACTACTTCCGTGCCGAAGCTAAAATGTCTACATGGCTCTATCGTATCGCCTTGAATGAATGCCTTACCTTCTTAAACAAACAACGCGCAATCAACCAATTGTCCATCGATGAAGCCGACGCCGAAATGGTGAATAAACTGGAAGGAGACAGTTACTTCAGTGGAGACGAAACCCAGAGACTGTTCCAAAAAGCACTGCATACACTTCCCGACAAGCAACGGATGGTCTTCAACCTGAAATACTTTCAGGAAATGAAATATGAAGAGATTTCCGAGATATTGGGAACAAGTGTGGGAGCCCTGAAAGCCTCCTATCACCACGCAGTGAAAAAAATAGAGAGTTTTTTAAAAGAATGCCTTTAAACCTTTTCAAATAAAAAGCATCTAAAAAACAGAAAGGAGAGTGAACTATGAAAGAAGAAGATGAATTGCTGAGGAAGTGCGGAACCAAGAATCCGTTTACAGTACCCGAAGGTTATTTCGAAAACTTCTCTAAAGAACTAATGGATAAACTGCCGGAAAAGGAAATACCCCTTTCCGAACCTGTCATCACCACATGGCAACGTGTGAAACCATGGATATATATGACAGCCATGTTCTGCGGATTAATGTTGAGCGTCAGAGTTTTTGTCGGACGCCCCAAACAAGATACACCTATATTTACAGCAGCAGAAGCGGCCGAGTTCTCTGACGAATATGTAGAAACCATCATGGAACATTCGATGATGGATGATTACACACTTTATCAATATCTGACAGAGGCCGATACTGAAACATACAATTAAATTTTTAGTCGAAATGATACAAAGACTGACTACCCTACTATTTATTCTATGCCTCACCCTATCTGTGCAGGCACAAAAGAAGCCGGGATTCTCTAAAGAGGAATTTAGAGCCAAACAAGAGGCATACCTCACCCAAAAGGCAGAACTGACACCGGAAGAAGCCGGCAAGTTCTTCCCGATTTACTTTGAGTTACAGGATCGTAAAAAAGCCATCAATGACAAAGCCTGGCAAAAAGCGCGTAAAGGGAAAAGCCCTAACACCACGGATGCCGAATATGAAGAAATTGTGGATGGAATCGCTCATGCACGTCTGGAATCAGACAAGCTGGATATCGAATATTTAAACCGCTTCAAGAAGATTCTCTCCCCTCAAAAGCTATTCAAACTGCAACGGGCCGAGGTCAAGTTTCATCGTGATTTGCTGAAAATCATGCATCAGCCCAATAAACCTGATGCCCATAAAAAATAGAAAGGCAACCCTATTATAAAGAATAGAAAATGTGTCAAAAGTAAGTTCCGGAAAACCGGCTTTACTTTTGACACATCATTTTTTTATTTCTTAGTCAGGTATTTCTTGCTCAGCCATTTTCTTATCGGTTCGTCATACAGTTTAAGACAAGCGTAAGCCAGTAACACATTCCATGCACATACACACACAGCTACCTCCCAAGTTTCGCCCAATGTGAAATATTCATTCTTGATGAGCCAAGCATAAAACAGATACATAAACGGATAGTGAATGATATAAAGCGGGAAGGAAATATCACCCAGAAATTTACAGATACGAGTAGACGTTTTATCTGTCGTGCTGCCCGATGCACCCAACCATACCAACGCCGGGAAAACAACGATAATGCAGAACATCTCGAACACACCGTTCATGAGTATCGGCTCCGCACCTTCTACAAAAGGAATATGAAATAAAATCAGCAACACAATCGAACATATCCAGAACGCTCCTCTAATCTTCAGCGGTTTGAAACAACGTGACAAAAGCATACCCATAGAGAAAGGGAACAACATACGCAGTAATCCGCCTACAAAATTGACTCCATCCAGTGTCCAACCTACACCGATACTTCCATAACCGGCAGCATCAGAACAAGCAAATGTTGTCAATGCGATACCCAATATCACGACCATCACCGTCAATGCCTTGGTAGAAAACTTATGGATGAATAATGCGTAGAAGATATTACCGATATACTCGAAAAACAAAGACCACGCCGGACCATTAAGCGGAAACATCTCACCATTTCCACGCACCTCATATCCTGCACCGGGAACGGCAGGAATAAAGAACATGGCACACAAAAGAGCCAGCATCACCAAAGAGGTAGCCACATGGCTGCCGTCCCACTGCACACTGCCCTGAATAAAAAAGGTGATTGCCCCCAGTACAGCCCCCAACACCACCATAGGATGCAGACGCACCAAGCGCCGCTTGAAGAAATTCTTCACTGTAAGTGTCTTTCCCCAACGGTCGTCATACGCATAGCCAATAACGAATCCCGATAGAATAAAGAAAAAATCCACGGCCAGATAACCGTGATTGATTGTCTCTATAGAGGTTCCTCCGGCAAAAGCATAACCTTCGAACACATGATACCATACTACTAATAAAGCCGCAACACCTCTTAACCCATCCAATAGGTCGTAATGAGGCTTAGAGTCTGCAAATGACGCAGAAGAAGAAATTTTTTGCATAATAAAACCAAATGTTAAATAAGTATTTTCTAATTAAAGGTTGTTTTTCATGTTGCAAAGCTACGCATTTTTAAGACTAAAAAAATTGTTCTGCGACAAAAACAAGGAATATCATAATCCTTATCTCATACGTAAACGCCACATATCATCGTCAAACGTCACAAATAAGTTGGAAACAATTGATAGGCTGAACTGCATAAAAATTATTCATTGACATACCATTTGCCGCCATCCAATCAATGTGAGGAAGTTCGATTCCCACCACATAAATATTATCATTAAGGAAAATGTTCCAACCATAGAACACCATACAAATATATTAAATATCATCTTCCCAATCAATAACGACTATACAGGGAAAATAACATTTAAATTTATCCTTCATAGAATGGAAACAAGAGAGATATTTCTGCTTCTATACCCGGCTAATTAAAGAGGTAATAGTAATATATTTTCTTGGTAAAAAAGAGCCTAATACTATAAGAACTATGTTTTTCATCTGAAAAATAACATATGTTGCAAATATATAATAAACATATAACATGCAGTCATGTTTATGGCTGGAATCGCGCACAAATAAACATTTATTAACCATTTGAGCTATATGGTAGAATATAAGTAGAGCACTTGATATTCATAAATAGAAAAATGATAGTGGGGATTAAGCATTCAATTATTAATATTTATCCTCATATCATTGCCAATATCATTCACACAATGCATTTACTTCCAATTCACCTTCCATAACTGTTGTGTAGTGGTAGAAATAGAGTAGAAAACTATTTTTTCTGCTCTTTATACAAAGGATATATCGGATATAATGGTAAAAAAGCTATTTTAGTAACTAATTAATAATGAGATGTTTAATATTTGGAATAGTTCTTATAGAACTTAAACTAATAGAAAATTAAAGGAACGTGTCTTTATAAAAATAGTAAATCTTATTATTAATGCTTATGAATTTGAAAAATTTCACTCTAAGGAGTGAACGTCTCTTAGTAATTGCACTGCTAGCATGTAGCACTCCACATGCGTTTGCAATTTCAATGGTAAGTGAGGATTCACATAATCCAGTAGTAAATCAACAGGATACTCATGTCAAGGGAACTGTTATAGATGCCAGGACAGGGGAACCTATCATCGGAGCCAACATTGTAGTCAAAGACACCTCTAACGGCACTATCACAGGAGTCGACGGCGATTATTCACTGAAGGCTCCGGTAGGCTCCATGTTAGAAATTTCTTTTATTGGCTATAAAACAATCGTCGTCAAAGCAGTGGCAGGGTTGCAAACAATCAAACTGCAAGAAGACAGCTCTCTATTGGATGAAGTAGTAGTTGTTGGATATGGAACACAAAAAAAAGTGAACCTGTCAGGAGCTGTCGATGCAATCTCTTCCGAGGCTTTGGAAGACAGGCCTATTATCAATGCCGGACAAGGATTGCAAGGTGTGATTCCAAACTTAAATATCACTATTTCTAATGGTGCGGCCAACTCTGCTCCTTCATTTAATATACGTGGTGAAACCTCATTGAATGGTGGTGAACCTTTAATTTTGGTAGATAATATCCCAACGACTTCAGGTGAGCTTTCCCGCTTGAATACCAATGACATTGAAAGTGTTTCTGTTTTAAAGGATGCCGCTTCCGCTGCAATTTATGGTGCCCGTGCAGCTTTCGGTGTTATTTTGGTAACAACAAAGCGAGCTAAATCCGAGAAAATAGCCATTAACGTCAACGCATTTTATTCGACCCGTAAAGTTACACGCGTACCGGAACACGTGACAGACCCTTATATGGTAATGAAAATCAAACACGATGCTGCTACACCTTTATATAATCTATATCCGGAAAAGCAACTGGAAATTGGAAAATACTTTTCAGAACATCCTAATGAAGACCGGGTAGTCATCAATCCGGATGATCCAGAATCTTGGTTGTATTATGGCTCTACTGATTGGATGGATGAAGTATATGAGTCATCTGCCCCCTCCTATACCGTAAATTTCAATATTTCCCAAAAAACAAAAAAGACTTCTTATTATTTATCAGGTGAATATGCACGCCAAGATGGTATGCTACGCTATGGAAACGATATTTATGATCGTTACAATATTCGCGGTAAGGTCGATTTCCAGATCACAGACTGGTTGAACTTAAGCAATAACACCTCATTTGTACAACGGACATACGACCAGCCAAGCTTCGGGCGTACAGATTGGGGACTATCTGACTTTTTCCACGAAGTAAACCGCACCAACTCATTAGATGTACCTCGTAACCCTGATGGTTCATGGACACAAAACGGCGGTGCCATTCTTGGAGCTTTGCAGGAAGGCGGACGCAAAATAAATGATAGCCGTGAATTCTCAACAACATTTGGTCTGACATTGGACATTATAAAAGATATATGGCAAGTCAAAGCGGATGCAACCTGGAGACGTGACAGTGAATTAAACCGTAATTCTTATCACAACTATCACTATAAAACAGGTCCTAATAAACCAGAACAAGCCAGCGGACGTCCAACTCGTGCATCTCGTTCTACTTCGTTCTATAATTATAACGTATACAATGTATATACTGATTTCCACTATACATTTGCAGACAAGCATTATGTTCAGGCTTTACTAGGTTTTAACCAGGAAACCAGAAGAACCAATTCTTTCTCCATGTATCGTGATGATTTGATCAGTGCCTCCTTCCCCACTCCCGAACTGGCCGTTGGTGAAAAAGGAATCGGTGAAGATATTAGCGAATGGGCTGTGAGAGGCATGTTCTTCCGCGTTAATTACATCTATAATGACAAATATATTTTAGAAATGAACGGTCGATATGACGGTACTTCACGTTTCCCTAAAAAAGATCGTTTCGGTTTCTTCCCTTCAGGCTCTGTCGCTTGGGTCTTGTCTAAAGAAAAATTTATGGAAAACATTAACCAAAGCATTGGTTTGGACATGTTGAAATTCCGCGCCTCTTACGGTGCTTTAGGAAATCAGAATGTTGGCACATATGCCTATCTGCCAACTATGAGTGCCGGACAAATAGGACAAATATTGGACGGTTCACAGCCGGTAGCCGTATATGCTCCGGAAGTGGTATCCAATACACTGACTTGGGAGAAAGTTAGAACCATTAACGGCGGTATTGACCTGGCACTCTTGAACAACCGTTTATCTGCCAGCTTTGACTACTATGTGCGTTACACAGAAGGTATGCTGACCAAAAGCAAGACATTGCCAAGTGTATTTGGAGCCAGTGAGCCCAAGACTAATGCAGCCGACCTGAAAACAAAAGGTTGGGAATTATCTTTAAGGTGGAGGGATCAGTTTATGATGGCAGGCTCACCATTTAACTACAGCATCAAAGTAGCTTTGGCCGACAGCCGCGCATTCATCACTAAATATGATAACCCGAATAAACGGTTAGGAGACTATTACGAAGGTCAGGAAATAGGTGAAATGTGGGGATTAACTACCGAAGGTTTCTTCCAGACGGAAGAGGAAATTAAAAACCACGCCGACCAAAGTGCAGTAGGCGAAGACGATCAGAGCTATAAATTCTATGTAGGTGACTTGAAGTTTGCCGATTTAAACAATGACGGAAAAATTAATAAAGGTGACTGGACACTAGCCAATCCAGGTGACTTCCGCAAAATTGGTAACAGTTCGAACCGATATCCTTACAGTTTTGATCTTTCGGCAGACTGGAAAGGATTTGATATTCGCGGATTCTTCCAAGGTATAGGTAAGAGAGACTGGTATGCAGGCGGTGGAAATCATTACTTCTGGGGAATCTACGCACAGCCTTGGACAAATGTACAAACTCATAATCTGGATCACTGGACACCGGAAACTCCCAATGCTTATTATCCTCGCGTTAAGGCTTACATTGCCGAATCAACAGGTAGTGAGCTGGCTTGTGTGCAGACAAGATATATGCAGGATGCCTCTTATCTACGTATGAAGAACCTGACTATAGGCTATACATTACCACAGAGCCTGACCCAAAAACTGAATATCGAACGTGTCCGTTTCTATTTCAGTGGTGAAAACTTATTCGAAATCACTCATCTGAAAGCCAATCTCGACCCGGAAGCCTTGGATTCCAGCAGCAAGGTATATCCGCTACAGCGTTCTTATTCTTTTGGTGTTAACTTAACTTTCTAATTAATTTACGGATATGAAACAATTAAAAACTATATATACAGTAGCTGCCTTTATAGGATGTGCACTTTTTACCGGATGCAATGATGACTATCTACAAAAATTTCCTGAAGACAGTTTGAATGAAGAGGCATTCTTTAAAACTGTAACTGATTTGGAAACCTATACTAATGGCTTTTATGGAATGTTTGGAGCCTCGTATGATGATTTATTTTCCGATAATATCGGTCACGGAACAGGCGATTACACATTTAGTCAAAAATTAAAAGGACGTATTGATGAGACTAAAATAGGATCATTTGGATGGAAAAAAGATGGAGTATGGGAAAATATTCATGATATTAATTTTATGTTGATTAATGCCCATAAAGCGGAAGGCGATGAAAATGAAAAGAAACATTATATCGGTTTAGCCCGTTTATGTCGTGCTCTGCAATATTATGGCTTAATCAAGAATTATGGTTCCGCTCCTTGGTATTCTACCCCAATTACAACAGATGATGAAGAAGCATTATACAAAACTCAGGATTCACGTTCGTTGGTTGTCGACTCAATTATGGCCGATTTACAATATGCCTGTGATTATATGCAGGAGGGAAGTAGCCGCACACGAGTTACTCGTTACGCCGCTTTAGGATATATGGCACGCATTGCCTTACACGAAGGTACCTTCCGCAAATATCATGAAGAAGTAAGTGAACTGGCTGGTACAGCCAATTCATTCTTGGAAAAAGCTGTTTGGGCAACCAATGAAATAATGACTTCCGGACAATTTGAAATCACCGGAAAAGGAGCTGCAGCCTACCGAGATTTATTCACCAATCCTGACTTGAGCAAGAATAAAGAAATGATTTTATTCTCTGATTATGATAAAGATTTAAATCGTAAGAATAACACTTCAACGGTATTAAATTGGCAATGGAATCTAAGCCGCAGTTTGGCAGACAGTTATCTAAAATTGGATGGAACTCCTATAACAGAAACTGATCGTACCAAGACTTTTGTAGATATGTTTACCGACCGTGATCCCCGTATGGCTGAAACCATTATGTATCCGGGATTTATTAACGAAGGAAACAATAGTACACTGCCCACTAAAATTGTATTAGATTATGGCGGTTTGGGACAAATCAAATTTTTGCCACGCACAGACGCAACTTATGGTGGATGGGGTGAAAACATAACCGACCTTCCTATCATCCGCTATGCCGAAATTCTATTAGTAAATGCGGAAGCAAAAGCAGAGCTTGGCATATTGACCCAAAACGACCTGAATGCAACAGTAAATTTACTCCGTAGCCGTGTAGGAATGCCCGAAATGACTATTAATGTCCCGATAGATCCAGCCTTGGAAGCATTATATCCAAGCGTAAGTGGGGCATTGAAAAATGTTATACTTGAAATCCGTCGCGAACGCCGGGTGGAACTGGCATGTGAAGGTTTCCGTTACGATGATACAATGCGCTGGGCTGCCGGCAATATCTATGAAAGGCCATTTGAAGGTGTCTACCTTCCGGGATTCGGTATATACGACTGTACCGGCGACGGCGTGCCTGATGTAGCCTTATTCAAATCCCCCAATGACAAAATGGGATATACTGATGAAACATTGAAAGAACTTTCTGTATATTACACAGAAGATGAAAACGGTGCTCCCAAACAGATTTATTTAAGTGAAGGTGATAAAGGAAATATTCGCTTCTATTCCGATACTGATGAGGATACAAATAAATTTATTTCGCCTAAATATTATTATTATCCACTGTCAAAAGATGAATTGGTACTAAATCCGAATTTGAAGCAACCTATTGGATGGTAACAGTATAATGAAAGATACTATAATGTAGCAACCATTGCGTTTTCAAGATAACTGATTTTAGTCAAACCTCTGACAGCCCTGCCAATCCATGGTGCTGTCAGAGGTTACTTTTATCA
Organism: uncultured Phocaeicola sp.; assembly: GCF_948499155.1. Classification (NCBI taxonomy): domain Bacteria; kingdom Pseudomonadati; phylum Bacteroidota; class Bacteroidia; order Bacteroidales; family Bacteroidaceae; genus Phocaeicola; species uncultured Phocaeicola sp. Next base: position 36,331 of record NZ_CAOOSE010000002.1, read on the forward strand.
CCACACATAAAAAAACAAAAGTTCTCTTATTGCAAAGCTACACTTCATTGGTCTGCGACAAAAATAAGGTGTGTACAATATGTGCAGGCTGATGCGTACGTACGTGTAGCCCGATACGTATATATGTATAGGCCTATGCGTATATACATGTAGGCTGATGCCACCGTATGTGTAGCCCGATGCATACGCGCGCATTAAAAAATATACAGCACACACTGAATGTTGCAAAAAGACCTTTATGTTTTCGAAAAAGACCTTTATGTTTTCGAAAAACATCAGCACCTTTTTAAAAAAGCTCGGTATGTTTTTCATGTAGGGGCAGATGGAATGATTCCCTCATTAAGCCGGTCATTCCTTCTTTTCCGTTCATCCTTACATTTTAATTAAAACATTCAGATAATCAACCCGTTAAGAATGACAGGACATCCCCTCATCCTCGTTTCAGCTGCGCTTCCAAGTCCCTTCAAAATCTGCCTTCAGCATTTGTCATCGCCAGAGGAAGTTTTACAAATGAAAGGAGGCTGAAAGGGTGGTGATGGGATATCCCTTCACTACCGAATCCCCCATCAACAGGACGTTTCAACGGTTAATGAAACGAGAAAAGGAAAAACTGTTTTCCGCTTGTAGAGCGAAAAACACAGTTGTTTTTTATGGATTCAGCATTGTATGACAAGTCATTTATGGGAAAAGCCGTATCAACCATTTATAAAATGAATATACTTGGCAGCTCGTTTGTTTTAAGCCTGTAGGGTTCAAAGAAAAAATCCTATTCAAGGGAGCATGGAAAGAAGTTCAAAACGGACACTCAACGGCAACCATAGAGAGAAATCCGCAACAGGCTGAAAAATTTCGTTTGACTAATAACAAGCAAGAAGTAAAAAACGCAGTTAAAATGAAAATACCTAAAAAGGGGTCAAGTCAAAAAGTATGTGGGTATAATATTTGAGAAACATTTAAAGTTTGCAATGCTAAAAACATACATCCTTCCAAAGTATTATAAATCAAGTACATCAGACGAACACCTGATTGGACGTCAGCATTGTAACTCAGAGGTCATGCTTATCACCCACAGGGTTTTCGGATTGCCCCCTAAAAAGCCATAATTATGGCATTGGACATATTCCGGTTCAAGAAAACCCATCAAACGAAAGTACCCTTTATTATGTAGTAAACAATATAAAGTACCCTTTATTATGTAGTAAACAATATAAATGATAGGCCAAAGCTATAAATCTTACATAAAACAAAAACACCCAGCTTTACATTATTTGGGATGTAAAACTGGGTGTTTATTTTGTAACTTGCTGATTTTCTAGCATTTACAGCGGAGAGACAGGGATTCGAACCCCGGGTACCTCGCAGTACAACGGTTTTCAAGACCGCCGCAATCGACCACTCTGCCACCTCTCCAAAACTCCTTTGAGAAGTACTTTCTTCCTGAAAGCGGTGCAAAGGTACGCTTTTATTTTAAAACTGCAAATACTTGGGCACTTTTTTTGCTAGAAAAATTTCAAATCGTATTTTTGCAGTCAAATAACTAACGTAAGCAAGAAAGAACTTAAACATGATATACCCTCAGAACTTTGAGCAGAAAATAGGATTCGATTCTATCCGCCATTTATTAAAAGGAAAATGTCTTAGCACCTTGGGAGAAGAACGCGTAGACGAAATGGCTTTCTCTGAAAAATATGAAGAGATAAACGAACTACTGGAACAGGTTATAGAATTTATCCGCATCATTCAAGAAGAGGAGGAATTCCCCGACCAATATTTCTTTGATGTGCGCCCGTCACTGAAACGTATCCGTGTAGAGGGTATGTATCTGGATGAACAGGAGCTATTTGACTTGCGCCGTTCGCTGGAAACGATACGGGACATCGTACGTTTTCTGACTCGTACTCTCGAAGATGAGGAAGTGGAGGAAGGAACCTCCCCCTACCCTGCTCTAAGAAGGCTGGCAGGAGACATTATCGTGTTTCCACAACTTATCACACGCATCAATAATATCCTTGACAAGTTCGGAAAGATTAAAGACAATGCCTCCAATGAATTGTTACGCATACGCCGCGAATTGGCGTCTACCACAGGAAGCATCTCACGCAGTCTGAATGCCATTTTGCGAAATGCCCAATCCGAAGGGTATGTAGACAAGGACGTCACACCCACCATGCGCGACGGCCGATTGGTTATCCCTGTCGCTCCCGGTCTGAAAAGAAAAATCAAAGGTATTGTACACGATGAGTCGTCTACAGGAAAAACCGTATTTATCGAACCGGCAGAGGTGGTGGAGGCCAACAACCGCATCCGTGAACTGGAAGGTGAAGAACGCCGCGAAATTATCCGTATCCTCACAGATTTCTCAATAACGGTGCGTCCTCAAGTTCCTGCCATTTTACAGTCATACGAGTTCTTGGCCGAAATCGACTTTATCCGTGCCAAAGCACAGTTTGCCATACAGACCAATGCCATAAAACCTTCATTGGAAAACAAACAGGTTTTAGATTGGAGAACAGCCATACACCCTTTGCTCCAACTCTCGTTGGCAAAACATAATAAAAAAGTAGTACCGCTTGACATTGAGCTGAACCATGAACAACGGATTCTTATTATCTCCGGGCCTAATGCAGGGGGTAAGTCTGTCTGCCTGAAAACGGTGGGCTTGCTACAATATATGGTACAATGCGGAATGCCTGTTCCCATGCATGAACGCAGCCACATCGGAATCTTCAGCAATATCTTTATAGATATAGGTGACGAGCAATCCATCGAAGATGACTTAAGTACTTACTCTTCCCATCTTACCAATATGAAGATTATGATGAAAAGCTGCAACGAACGGAGCCTCATCCTTATCGACGAATTCGGAGGCGGAACAGAGCCTCAGATTGGCGGTGCCATAGCCGAAGCCGTATTGAAGCGTTTCAACGAGAAAGGCACATTCGGCGTTATCACTACCCACTATCAGAACTTGAAGCATTTTGCCGAAGATCATGAAGGGGTGGTAAACGGGGCCATGCTTTATGACCGCCATCTGATGCAAGCACTTTTCCAACTTCAAATAGGAAATCCGGGGAGTTCATTTGCTGTAGAAATCGCACGCAAAATAGGATTGCCTGAAGAAGTAATAGCGGAAGCATCGGAAATAGTAGGTAGTGAATATATCAATGCCGATAAATATCTGCAAGATATCGTGCGCGACAAACGTTACTGGGAGACTAAACGCCAGAACATCCGCAAACGTGAAAAGCAAATGGAGGAAACCATCAGTAAATATGAGGCAGAAATTCAAGAACTGGAGAAAAGCCGGAAAGACATCTTGCGAAAAGCCAAAGAAGATGCCGAACGCCTGCTTCAAGAATCGAACGCACGTATAGAAAATACAATTCGCACTATTAAAGAGGCTCAGGCTGAAAAAGAAAAGACGCGACTGGCACGCCAAGAATTGTCTGAATTTAAAGAGACAATAGAAGATATCGAAAAGGCAGACAAAGAAGACAAAATAGCCCGAAAAATGGAGAAACTGCGTGAAAAGCAGGAAAGAAAGAAAGACAAGAAAAACAAAGACCAGTCTCAGAATACAACTGCCGCCCCCCCCAGCGTGCCCAAAGTGCAACCGATAGAAATCGGTACATCAGTTAAATTGAAAGGGCAATCGGGTATCGGGGAAGTACTGGACATAAACGGCAAAAATGCGACAGTCATGTTTGGCATGATAAAAACGACTGTAAAAATAGAGAGGTTGGAACGAAGCGATATCTCTCTATCCGTTGCACAAAAGCCGATTGCCAAAAGCACATTTGTAAGTAGTGAGACACAAGACCGTGTATATGAAAAGAAACTAAACTTTAAGCAAGATATCGATGTGCGAGGTATGCGTGGAGATGAAGCGATTCAGGCAGTCACTTATTTCATTGACGATGCCATCCTGCTGGGAATAAGTCGTGTGCGTATATTGCATGGAACGGGAACCGGCATTCTGCGCACGTTGATTCGTAAGTATTTGGCAACAGTTTCGGGGGTAGCTCATTATCAGGATGAACATGTCCAGTTTGGAGGGGCAGGTATTACGGTTGTCGACCTAGAATAATATTTTTTAGTAATAATGGGATGTTTCCAACTAATTTTATATATATTCGCAGCAAAATAGAGAATATTAAAAGCTGGTGATTGCAGAAACTTCCCATACTCTCATTAGCATTAAGCTAGACGAACAAGAGTTCCATAATATTTTTGATAAATATTATGTGACTCTTTGTCTGTTTGCGAATCAATACACCGAAAGTGACGAAGCGTCTGCCGATATTGTTCAAGATTCTTTTGCCAAATTATGGCAAATCAGAGAAGATTTCTTCTATTTACATCAGATTAAAGCTTTTCTCTATACAGCAGTTCGCAACAAAGCTTTGAATGAATTGGAACATTCCAAGATAGTACATGAATACGCACAAAAAGTCATCGAGAGGAAAAAAGATTCCTTTTTTCATGACGCGGTGGTGGAAGAAGAGACCTACCGGATTGTGACAGAAGCCATTGACAAACTGCCCGACCAAATGAAAGCCATTATGAAATTGGCTTTGGAAGGAAAAAAGAATGCTGAAATAGCTGAAAAGCTTCATATATCCGCAGAAACTGTCCATACTTTAAAAAAAATCGCTTATAAAAAGCTCCGCGAATTCTTAAAAGAGTATTATTATCTTCTCTTCTTCTTTATATAACATCGTTCACTCCCGGTAGTTTCATTGCAGAGCAAAAAAGCTTTGCGGCAAAGCATACGTGGATTATTTCAAAGCACATGCCGATTAAAACAGATTTTTTCATTGATACATTCTTTATTTTTGAAAAAGAAACAGGAAAGAGTATATTTTAAAAAAAGTTCGTTTTTAATTCACCCTATTTCTTAATTGACCTGTATTATTATAAAAGACAATAAAAACAGGTAAATATATGATAAAACAAGATTTCCATATTGCTAATCTGATAGCCCGACATTTATCCGGTGAAATTACCCCTAAAGAAACCGAACAGTTAAACAGTTGGAGAAACGAAAGTATCTCTCACGAAAACCTCTTCAAAAAAATATGCAAAGAAGAGAATTATAGGAAACACATCGAAAAGAGCCATTCATTCAACACAGAAACAGGATGGTCGGAAGTAAAGAAACAAATCAAGAAAGACAACCAAAACAAGCATTTTATAAACGTGCTGGGTTATGCGGCCGCCATTTTATTACCTATCCTATTTATCGGTATTTCAATAAGATACAGTTCGCACAGCCATGGAGACCAGCAGACTTTAATGGCTCATCATCCCATTTTACCTGGACAGGCAAAAGCTATTCTGACGCTGGACAACGGACAAACTATCAATCTGAACAAAGAAGCAGGTACCGAATTACAAAAACTGGAAGGTACAAGTATTGTAGTCGATTCCACCACTTTAAATTATCAGACAGCACAGAGTGCCCTTCCCAAAACAAGACCTATATATAATAAGGTAGAAATTCCACGAGGAGGTGAATATGCACTTGTTTTGAGTGACGGCACCAAAGTGCACCTGAACTCCATGAGCAGTCTGCGATTTCCGGTAACTTTTGCCAATGAGAAAAGAGAGGTCGAACTGGAAGGAGAAGCCTATTTTGAAGTAAGCAAAAATGGCTTGCCGTTTATAGTCAGCACTCATGGAATGCAAATCGAAGTATTGGGAACAACTTTCAACGTATCGGCTTATCCGAATGAAGAGTGCCAAACGACATTAGTAAACGGTTCTGTAAAAATCAATGCAGGCCAAGGAGAAAGCCTTATACTGAAACCATCCCAACAGGCCTCCATTGCTCCAGGCAGCAATGACATACAGGTAAAGACCGTCGATACTTCCTTTTATACTTCATGGATAAAAGGTAAAATCAACTTTAAAGACCAACGCCTGGAAGATATCATGAAGATACTGTCGCGCTGGTATGACATGAAGGTGGTCTATGCAAACGCTGATATAAAAAATATACGCTTCGGCTGCAATATCGACCGTTATGAGGATATTGCTCCATTCGTCAACCTACTGGAAAAGACTGAAAAAGTACACGTCAAGATTAAAGATAAAACAATAACATTCTATAACTAATTTAAAAGTAATTACTATGGACAAGAGAGACAATTACACTAAGCATGGGAAAAGTAGTAAACGTCTGTGGATTACGTTTCTATTTTTCTGTATCATCGCTACCGGTTTCATGCAAGCATCCAACAAAATGTTTGCACAAACCACTGTCACAGCAACATTCAAGAATGCTACTCTGACCGAAGTACTTTGGGAAATCCAAAGACAAACCGACTTTACATTCGTTTATAGTACTCAAGATGTAAAACAGGTTAAAGTCCAAAACCTAAATGTAAACAATGAAAGGATTGCCAACGTATTGGATAAATGCCTTCAAAATAGCGGACTTACTTATGCTGTGCATGACGGAGTGATTGCTATCAAACCGGCAAGCGAAGCTAAAGAAAACGCTGCTCCGCAACAAAAGAAAACCATCACCGGAACAATCATAGATGAATCCGGCTCCCCCGTTATCGGTGCTAATATCCTAGTCAAAGGAACTACAAACGGTACCACCACCGATTTCAACGGTCATTTCTCATTAGAGGTAAACCAAGTTCCGGCTACGTTGATTATTTCTTATATCGGATATACCCGCCAGGAAATCAAAGCTGTAGCAGACAAGCCACTGAAAATTTCGCTGGTACCGGACAATAATATGATAGATGAAGTGGTTGTTACCGGTTACGGTACGTTCAAAAAATCGGCCTATGCCGGTTCAGCATCCAATGTCAAAGCAGACAAAATGAAAGATATTCCTACCGTATCTTTTATGGATATGCTGCAAGGCAATGCACCGGGCGTACAATTCAGTTCTTCATCCGGCCAACCGGGTGCTTCCGCATCATTAAAAATTCGCGGTATGGGTTCATTCAATGCCAGCAACTCACCTTTGTACGTCATTGACGGCATACCCGTACAGTCAGGTTCCATCAACTCCATCACGTCAGATGCCGGACTGGATGCCATGGCTACTATCAATAGCTCGGATATCGAAAATATCACTATCATCAAAGATGCCGCTGCTGCTTCATTATACGGCTCACGTGCCGCTAATGGTGTCGTTTTAATCACGACCAAGAAAGGAAAAAGCGGCAAACCGCAAATTTCTTTGAAAGCAGACTGGGGCTCTTCTGACTTTGCCATGGATTATCGTCCGGTGATGAACGGTGAACAACGCCGTGAATACATCTATAATGGTCTCAGCCTCAACCAATATAGAAAATTGGCCAAAAAGAACAAAGACGGTTCTATGAGCGAAGAAGAGATGTGGAAGCAGGCAAACGAATATGCAGATGGCAAGATAGACAAATATGCTCCCATCCCCTGGTGCGGTTTTGAAGATTGGGATAAATATATGTTCAAGAAAGGTAATCACCAAAATTATGAATTATCTTTATCCGGCGGTACAGATAAACTGAAATACTATTCTTCTTTAGCATATATGAAGCAACAAGGTATCGTTCAAAACTCCGGTATTGAACGCATGACAGGACGTGTAAATGTAGACTTTCAGGCTACTGACAAACTTAAAGTGGGTGGCAACATGATGTTTACCAGCCTTACTCAGGATGTATATAGCGAAGGAACAAGTTACACTGCCCCATTCTATGCCGCACGCAGCAAAGTAACTCCATCCGACCCTGTCTATAATGAAGACGGAACTTATAATCAGGATCTATTATCTAACAAAAGACGTAATCCGGTATTGGCAGCAGAATATAACTACCAACGCGAATATGTGAAACGTACATTCAATACCATTTTTGCAGAGTATGAATTTATCAAAGACCTGAAACTGAAATCAACATTCAGTTATGACTACAGTGTCAGTAAAGGTAAAGATTGGAAAGATCCCCGCACATCGGACGGAGAAAAGAACAATGGCGGTATGGAAAAAAAATACAGTGAATACAGCCGTATGATATGGGGTAACCAACTGAGTTATCGCAAAACCATTGCCGACAACCATCACTTGGATGCATTGGTAGCCTATGAAATAGATTCAAAAGAAAGTGACGGACTATCAGGATATGTCACCAACTTCCTGACTCCCTCTAAAAATGAAATTTCCAACGGACAAACTCAAGAATCCATCAGCGGTTCCAGCAGTAAGACCCGCATGGTTTCATACGTAAGCCGTTTGAATTATGATTATAAGAACAAATACTATATCGGCGGAAGCTATCGTATGGATGGCAGTTCACGCCTGCACAGAGACAATCGTTGGGGTAGCTTCTGGTCGGTTTCCGGTGCATGGAGAATGATGGAAGAAGAGTTTATGAAACCTGCCAACGATTGGCTGACCGACCTGAAACTGCGCGTATCTTACGGTGTAAACGGAACATTACCGTCAGACTATTTCGGTTATATGGGCTTAAGCAGTATCAGTGGCGGTTACATGGAACAGCCCGCCATTGCCCCCTCACAAATAGAAAACAGGAACTTAGAATGGGAAACCAACTATAACCTCAATATCGGCCTTGACTTCTCATTATGGAACCGTATCAATTTTACACTCGAATACTATACCAGAACCACAAAGAACTTGTTGATGGACTGTCCGGTTTCCATGACTACAGGATTCAGCTCTTACTTGATGAATATCGGTGAAGTAAAGAACAAGGGATTTGAATTTGAAATCAACTCAACGAATATCAAGACAAAAAATTTCACATGGAACACCTCGTTCAATATCTCACACAATCAAAACAAGATTGTAAAACTGGACGGTGAACAGACCCAGATTATCAGTGGTACTCAAATCCATAAAATCGGCAGTTCATACCGCACATTTTATATGATTCAATTTGCAGGTATCAACCCCGAAACAGGTGCACCGCAATTCTATACCAACGAACAAGATGCCAATGGCAACTACATCAAAGAGATAACAGAAGACCCAAGCAAAGCAAAATCAATAGCTTTGGATAAGCAGGCAGAGCCGAAAGTGACCGGTGGATTGTCAAACACATTACGTTACAAATGGTTTGACCTGAGCTTCATGTTCTCTTACCAGTTCGGTGCATACTCTTACGATACATGGGCACAAAAAACCGAACACGGAGGTTCTGAACTACTATTGAATATTCCGACCTATTACCTGGACAACTGGAAAGAACCGGGCGACGTTAGCAAATACGAAGTCTTCATCGAATCTCCATCTGTCAAGATGAAATCCGTGACAACAGACCGCCGTCTGCACAGCACCGACTTTATCCGATTAAAGACTTTAACTTTCGGTATCACAGTGCCTCAGAGTTGGACGCGCAAACTTGGAATCGACAACCTCCGTTTCTACGCCTCAGCAAACAATCTGTGGACATGGGCTGCCTATGATTATTACGATCCGGAAGCAGTCAGCGGTGGTACCGCCGGTTGGGGAACTCCTCCTTTGAAGACTGTCACTTTTGGTCTTAACATGAATTTCTAACCCTAAAAAAGAATGTAAAATGAAAACTATAAAATACTTATTTTTGGGAGCTCTATTAAGTCTCACCACAGCTTGCGGCAATGATTGGCTGGATTTGGAACCAACGACCAAAGTACCGTCAGATACCGCCATTGAGAATCTGACCGGAATGGAAGCCAGCCTTAACGGTATATACGACCTCATGCGTAATGCATATTATTATTCGGGACGCATGATGTATTATGGAGATGTAACGGGAGATGACGCCCAAGCCATTGAAACAGGCAAACGAACCAGTAGCTATTATTTCCTGAACTATACAAAAGACAATGGACCGTCTACCCATTGGTCTTATGCATACAAGATTATTCAAGATTGCAATATCATTCTAGGCAGCTGCGATAAACTGGAAATCAATGAAGATGATGAAGACGACTTCAACGACCTGAAAGGACAAGCTTTGGCATTACGCGGCATGGCATTATTCGACCTCACCCGTTTCTTTGGCTATCCGTATGCCAAAGACAACGGTGCATCTTTAGGCGTGCCCATCGTCAAAGAGATTTCCGACACAGAAAGCAAACCTTCACGTAGCACTGTTGCCGAATGTTACGAAGCCATAATCAATGACCTGAAAGATGCTTCCGAACTGTTGAGTGGCAGTTTCAATAAAGGTAAAATAAACAAATGGGCAACACTGGCACTGCTGAGCCGAGCCTATCTGTATATGGAAGACAACACCAATGCACTCGCCACCGCCGAAGCAGCTATCAAAGGGGCAGAAGGCAAAAAGTATGCCTTGTGGACAAACGAAGAATATCCCAACGCATGGGAAAAAGAATACGAAAAATCAGCTCCCGGCGAATATCTGTTCGAGCTGGTCAACCTCACCGTGGATGGAGTGGGAAAAGAAAACATCTCCTATCTGACTTGGGAGGACGGTTATGATGACTATTGTCTGACTTCCTCCTTCTATGAAGTGATGAAAGAAGACCCCGACGATATCCGTAACACAGCATACGTAATCGGTAAAAAAGCCAAACGAGCTTATATCAACAAGTTCCTTCCCCAAGGTGACAAAGCAAGAGAAGACGCCAGCATTCATGTATTACGCCTTTCCGAAGTCTATTTGATTGCAGCCGAAGCAGCTGTCAAACTAAACAATAACGACAAGGCAGTGAAATATCTGGATGCCATTGTAAACCGTGCCAATCCCGAAAAGACGGTAAAAGGAAAGACCATCACATTGGACGATGTCTTGCTGGAACGCCGTAAGGAACTCTTTGGTGAAGGACACCGCATGTTTGACGCCATCCGTAACCACAAACGTATTGAACGCACGGAAGCCACCAAGACATTCCCTGAAATAGCAGATACCAAACACATTTCCATGCTGGAGGAGAGTATGTCATTCGACTGGAGTTACTACCGCGTTGTATTGCCGATTCCTAAAGCGGAAATCAATGCCAATCCCAATATTCTGCAAAACCCCGGTTATGGCGATTAATCATTAAAACAAATATATGCTTATGACAAGAAAAGCCAGCTTAATCAACTACTTTCTTCTTGCATTCACCCTAACCTTTCTCAGTTCCGGCCTCACGGCCGGAACTCTTGGTTTAGACGGCAAAAAAAAGGATAAAGAGAAAAAAGAAGAACTATCGGCCGACGGACCTTACGTGCTCTATCAGCCTGATGGGAAAATCCGTGTAATCAGCATCGATGTAAAAGGAAAAATCACCGACAACACCTATCCAACCTTACCCAAAGACTTCACCCTGCACGTGACAGACCACAAAGGCAATTATCCTTTCGATGTAAAACTTCATCCGATAAGACGTCCCGACTGGCAATATGCGCAACCGGCAAAGGTATTCGTCATGTCCGACCCCCATGGAAGATTGGATTGTGTCATCAGCCTGTTACGCGGAAACGGCATTATCGACAAAAACTATAAATGGAGTTTCGGCAACAATCACCTGATGATCATCGGCGATATATTTGACCGTGGAAAAGACGTTCCCCAAATCTTTTGGCTTTTTTACAAGCTGGAAGATGAAGCTGCCCAAGCAGGCGGGCACGTATCTTTCATGCTGGGCAACCATGAACCGATGGTGCTTGCCAACGACCTGCGCTACACCAAAGGAAAGTATAAACTGCTAGCCGAGAAATTGGGCGTCGAATATCCCCGCTTATTCGCTCCCGACACCGAACTGGGTAGATGGATCGGTACGCGTAACACCATGCAAATCATTGGCAATGACCTCTATGTGCATGCCGGTCTTGGAAAACAGTTCTATGACCATAACCTGAACATTCCTACGGTAAATGAAGAAATAAGCAAAGCCCTCTTTATGAATAAAAAAGAACGTAAAGCTCTTTCTCCCCTCACTGCCTTTCTATACGGCAACGACGGCCCAATCTGGTATCGGGGACTTGTGCGGAAAGACGCCAAATATCATCCCATGCCACAAGACTCTTTACAGATGGTAATGGAGCGTTACAAAGCACGGCATATCATTGTGGGACACACCATCTTCAAAGACATCTCCACATTTTATAATGGTAAAGTTATCGGCGTAAACGTAGACAATAAAGAAAACCGCAAGAAAAAACGCGGACGCGCCATACTGATAACCAATGGCACTTACTACGTAGTGGGAGATAAAGGAATCCAACGGAAGCTTTAAAGGTCTCTGTCACAAACAAGAGGAAACGTCAAAAAGTCCTCTTGTTTTTTTATTCTCTTCTTGCTCCTTTTTCTCCTTTAATTTTATATCTTTGTTTCCGAAAATATTAACCTTTATAAAACAAAATGAAATCAATCCGAGAACTCTATCGCATAGGTACCGGTCCTTCCAGCAGTCACACGATGGGACCGCGCAAGGCTGCTGAAATATTTCTGGAGAGACATCCCGAAGCAAAAGCCTTTCAAGTAACATTATATGGAAGTCTTGCAGCCACCGGCAAAGGCCACATGACCGATGTAGCCATCCTCGATACATTGCAACCGCATGCACCTGTCGAACTGATATGGAAAGCACACATCTTCTTCCCTTTCCATCCCAATGGTATGACATTCAAGTCATTGAACGAAAATGGAAAAGTCACAGACGAATGGACTGTGTTCAGCGTGGGAGGCGGCGCACTGGCAGAGGAAGGACACGACAAAGGTTCCACTCCCGACATATACAACATGAGCCGAATGAGTGAAATCCTGTATTGGTGCGAACATACCGGTCGCAATTATTGGGAATATGTTCAGCAATGTGAAGACGAAGATATTTGGGACTATCTGGCTGAAGTATGGAAAACCATGAAAGAATCCATCGAGCGCGGTTTGGACCAAGAAGGCGTATTGCCCGGCCCGCTGAACTTACGCAGAAAAGCTTCCACCTACTATATCAAAGCCAAAGGCTACAAAGATAATTTGCGCTCACGCGGACTAGTTTTCTCGTATGCACTGGCTGTGAGCGAAGAAAACGCTTCAGGCGGAAAGATAGTGACTGCCCCCACCTGCGGTTCCTGCGGCGTGGTTCCGGCAGTGCTTTATCACTTGCAGAAAAGCCGCGACTTCAGCGACACCCGTATTCTGAGAGCGCTTGCCACAGCAGGATTAATAGGAAATATTGTAAAGCATAATGCATCTATTTCGGGAGCCGAAGCAGGCTGTCAGGCGGAAGTGGGAGTCGCATGCTCCATGGCATCTGCCGCTGCCAGCCAATTGTTTGGCGGAAGTCCCGCACAAATAGAATATGCTGCCGAAATGGGATTGGAGCACCACTTAGGTATGACTTGTGACCCTGTGTGCGGATTGGTACAGATTCCGTGTATCGAGCGCAATGCTTATGCTGCCGCACGTGCACTGGATGCCAATATTTATTCGGCATTTACCGACGGCAACCACCGCGTCTCGTTCGACAAAGTGGTAGAAGTGATGAAACAGACAGGACACGACCTTCCTTCTCTTTATAAAGAAACCAGCGAAGGCGGTCTGGCAAAAGACTATAAACAGATGGAATAATACTAATAATGGGCGGATAACTCATCCGCCCATTATTAGTATTATTCCTGTTCCTCTCCCCACAAGTCCACATCACTTGGCGCTTTCCATACCGCCCATGCAATGCATCCGCCTATCAGGACAAGAAACAATATTATACATAGCCATATCATACTCTAATTTTATTTATCTGTTATAATCGAAGCAAAGTTATATAAAATTTCCTAACCATATCAATAATCGTTTGGAATAAATATGATTGGCACGCAATAGACTCAGCTCTCCTTTTGGGCTATTGCAATCCATGAATGGCGTACTGCACAAGAGGCCGGCGTGTAATGTTGTCTCACCAAACGTACTTTTCCCGATTGCCTCTTCTCGAAAATTCCAATTCTATTCATCGTTTTTTATAATAAAGAGTTGAAGACAATCAGTCACTTAGTTTCAGGAATCCACCAAACTGATCAAAGTCCACTTCCAGCCCATTCTCTAGGGTAAGTTCATAGCCCTTGCGGTCACGCTCTATCTTGACAATCTTATGGCCGCCATAATTTTTCTGCATATATTTGGCTATCGTATTAGGAATAAATGTGGCAGGTACGGACTTGTTCTTACAGTCAATTTCAAGCCACTCTCCTTTTGAGTTGAACTCCAGCTCGATGCCATCGGACATCTTCACGTCATAAGAGGTGGAAAGAAAGATATCTTTCTCAATCTTGATATACTCCACTTTTGCTTGCGGAAAATGCTTGCCAATCATCTCACGGGCAGCAACGGGCAGTTTATTCACGTCACGGGTCACTTTGTCACCGGCCTGGCTGAACTGTACAAAGCACAACAGCAGGGCAAATAAGGCAAAAATCTTTTTCATAATCTTACTCATTTTTTAGTTTGCAATGTAACTCACACAACAACCTAATACATGAAAAGATTGAATGCCTTCTTTTTATTTCCTTATTTTAGAATTAATTAAGGCTGTCACTTTGCAGTGGAGGCAAGTCTCCCATGTCTTCATCTCTCTCCATGCTCATTTTGCCGTCGGGAGTAATGGCAATGGAGAAAGGGATATATAAATCGGTCATTGGAATACTGACACTGGCAGCCAAAATGATATTCTTGGAATTCGAAGTTTTTTCATCGTCAAACACCATTCCTTCGAGGATGGAATGCGCCAGATAACGTTCGGGAATGAGGGAAGCAAAATTTTGCTTGGTAAAAGTCTTTGAGAAGAGAGTTGTCCCGTTTTCGCGGGTAATTTTAAGCACAATGCGATTGTCAGCAAAAATGCCGGCATCACTCTTTACGCTCTTCAGGGAGTCGCTGGGCGAACGGTCAATGAACAGCCTATACTTCTTCCCCTTGCAAACAATATCCTGATTAATGCGCGAAACCTGCATGCGCTGCACGCCTGTCACACGGTCTACGCTGTCTATCTGAAATATATGTTGGTCTGAATCGCCCGAAGCATCTTTCTTGCTTCCGCAACCGGTTGCCATGCATAGCACAACGGCAAATATGAAATATAGTTGTTTCATTTTACTCTCACTTTTGTGATGGCAAAGTAACAAAAAGGAACGGACACAAGCAAATAAACGTCCATAAAAAGCGAAAACCGGGCAATATCACATTGGCCGGCCTTCAGAGAAAACTAAAAACTAAACTAAATTATTATATTGGTTAGACTTCAAGAAAAGGGAAAGGTTTAATGGAAGAAGAAAAAAATCAAAAAAAGTTTTCCCCTCCGTTATAATGCTTTCCAAAAATCCATAAAGTCTTTATATTTTCCATAACATACCAGCCGGTCTTCTTCTTCCAACTGATAATCTTCCTCAAATTTATTTTCCACTGCATGCTCCATGACAGAAATGCCCAGACTATTGACCACCTGCTTCCCTTTTATCAGGGCGATAATCTTGATATTAAACTCTTTTTCCAGTGACAAATCGCTCACTTTATATCCCACGAAAGAGTCGGGCAACTTGAATTTCATCACATAATGTTCTTCATCTATCTCGAACGACTCCACATTGACATGCAAGTCCAACAACTGCACCAGACTACGCGCCGCCTCCTCTTCGGGCGTAAGAATACTATCAAGATTGAAAGCTTCCAGCACCGTTTTATGCACTTCGTCCACCGCACGCGCATAGATATGCTTCACTCCGTTCTTCTTCAGCAGCGCCACCACACGAATGGAAGCGCCGAAATTCTCACCTATGGCAACAATCACCACATCTACATCTTTCAGCGGCAACACCGAAAGTGACTGCTCGTCGGTAGCATCGATAATGAAGGAAGTGGCTATCTTGTCTTTCAGCACATCCACCCGGCGCTCGTTGGTATCCACGCCTATCACTTCGTGTCCCAGTGCAGAAAGTTCTTCTGCCAACACACTGCCGTAATTCCCCAAACCTATGATAATGTATTTCATATCGTTAGTTGATTATAATGTTATCACTCGGATATCTATATTTGGTTATTTTCTTCTGTTTGATAATGCTTGACATCAAGGTGAGCACACCCACACGGCCCACAAACATCAGAACAATGACTATCAACTTACTGTCGCTTCCCAGTGTGGGAGTCAAGTCGAGACTCGAACCGACCGTGCTCAATGCCGATGTACACTCAAATACCAATGCCATGACAGAGGCCTGCGGCTCCAACAGACTCAGCGTAAATATGCCTGCAAAAACAATGAGCAGATAAAGAATGAGCGTGGCATTGGAACGGCGGATGGAGTCGTGGGACAACTCACGGTTGAATATCGTGACTTTATCCGCCCCTATCAGGATGGCACGCAGATTGAGCATCACCACGGCAAATACATTCACTTTCACACCGCCCGCCGTAGACTGTGTGCCGCCGCCAATCATCATCAGTATCACCATCAGCAACAAAGTCTGCATACTGAAGGTAGTCATCCCCACACTGGAGAATCCCGCGGTGCGGGGACAAGTGGCATTGAAAAATCCCTGTACCCATTTATCCGTAGCCGACATTCCGGCAAAAGCATTGTTCCACTCAAGCGCAACGATGGCCACCGTTCCCACTATCAGCAAAATAGCGGTCATAATAAGCACGATTCGGGTATTCAGATTATAAAGGTGTATCTTGCGCAGCGTGCGTTTGTTTCCTTTGATGTAACGATGGTAAATACGTTTCGCTTCATAGGCAACCGTTTCATACAGATTCACCAATATAGGAAAACCGATACCACCGAGGATGATAAGGAAGGAAATGGTTATATAAATCGTATTATGACCGTGCATCACCATTTCATTGCCCAAATTGCCCGGCAGCGTAGAGAACCCCGCATTACAAAAGGCGGAAATGGAATGGAAGACGGAAAAGGCAAGCTCTTCCCTGACAGTCATATCCATTGTGCCGTGTATATTGAGAAAGATAATACCCATGCCGGCAGCTTCTATCACCAGCGTAAACCCCAATATATATAATAAGGTGGAAAGCAGGGAACTGAGAGATTGCGAGCTGACCATGTCGCGCACCACCAACTGATTGTAAAGAGACGTGTTCCCCATAAAAAACATGGCGAAGAAACTGGTCAGCGTCATCACTCCCAATCCGCCTATCTGGATAAGCATAATGATAATAAAGAGTCCTTCGGGAGTAAAAGTAGAAGAGACATCTACCGAAACCAACCCCGTGACACAGGTGGCACTTGTGGCCGTAAACAGTGCATCAATAAAGGATATGCCGTGATAAGTGGCACGCGGAAGCATCAGCAGGGCAGCCCCGATGAGTATAAATATCAAGAAACTGGATGCAAAAATCAGTGAAGGATTGGTACGCCTGCCCAGCAACCTGACAATTCCGTTGGAGAGTTGCAGCAAAGAGAGCAGCGTAAGCAGCACTACATGGTAGAGCCTGCTGTTGAAAAAAGCCCAAAAGGTATGAATGCCGCCCTGTACCTCCGGTTCATGAAACACCACCGGGACGAGAGTAAAGTAAAGCATAACGCTCAACAGCCATGCCAGTCCCCGATATTTGCGTCGGGTGTCGGAGTAATTCAACAACAGATGCAAGGTAGTATCCGTCAAAAAGACAATCCATACGATATGATACAGACGGTTGATGACTTCTATCTCCTGAAACGAAATAAGAAAACCGTGCTCATACACCAGTGTCATGATGAGAAGGGCGGACATCACATACGTAATGACATCCATCCATTTCAGCAACTGTTCAATATATGGCCTTACCAGCTTCTTGCGATAAATGAAAAGTTTGTGTAAACGCTCCATGTCGATTTATCTTGTATCTACAAATAATTCACTCCGTTTTAATCTCGAAAGCAAACTTAATCAAAATTTCAATATCTCTTTTAACTATAACAACAAATAACTTCTTGTTTTTCTTTCGGCAACAAAATAAAAAAAGAAGCCGTTTTATTAGTAAGCAATTCTTTTTTTACGTAATTTTGACCCCAAAACTATTAATTTGAAATGCTATGAGTACAAAACAGAAACGTTTTATCTTGCCAGAGGACGAAATTCCTAAATACTGGTACAATATACAGGCTGACATGAAAACCAAACCCATGCCGCCTCTGAATCCCAAAACCAAAGAAGCCCTGAAGCCCGAAGACCTCTACCCCATCTTTGCCAAAGAGCTTTGCCGACAGGAACTGAACCAAACCGATGCGTGGATTGAAATTCCCGAAGCCGTACGCGAAATGTACAAATACTATCGCAGTACACCGCTGGTACGCGCCTATGGACTGGAACAGGCTTTGGGCACTCCCGCACATATCTATTTTAAAAATGAAAGCGTGAGTCCCATCGGTTCGCACAAACTGAACTCAGCACTTGCACAAGCCTATTATTGTAAAGAAGAAGGTATCACCAACGTCACCACCGAAACCGGTGCAGGCCAATGGGGAGCCGCACTCTCTTATGCCGCTAAAGTGTTCGGACTGGAAGCAGCCGTCTATCAGGTGAAAATCAGCTACAACCAGAAGCCTTACCGCCGCAGTATCATGCAGACATTCGGTGCCACCGTTACCGCTTCGCCTTCCATGTCTACCCGCGCCGGTAAAGATATCATTACCCGCAACCCTAATTATCAAGGTTCACTGGGAACAGCCATTTCCGAAGCTATCGAACTGGCCATGACCACTCCCAACTGTAAATATACACTCGGCTCTGTGCTGAGCCACGTGACGCTACATCAAACCGTCATTGGTCTGGAAGCTGAAAAGCAGATGGAAATGGCAGGCGAATACCCCGACATGATTATCGGATGTTTCGGTGGCGGTTCCAACTTTGGCGGTATCTGTTTCCCATTTATGCGCCACACCATCCTCGAAGGAAAGAAAACCCGATATATTGCTGCAGAACCGGCTTCATGTCCGAAATTGACCCGCGGTAAATTCCAATATGACTATGGCGACGAAGCCGGATATACTCCTTTATTGCCAATGTTTACACTAGGGCACAACTTTGCTCCGGCCAACATCCATGCCGGCGGTCTCCGCTATCATGGTGCAGGTGTCATCGTATCGCAGTTATTGAAAGACAATCTGATGGAAGCGGTAGATATTCAGCAGCTAGAGTCTTTCCGGGCAGGCTGTCTGTTTGCACAGGCCGAAGGTATTATTCCGGCACCGGAATCTTGTCACGCCATTGCCGCTGCAGTGCGCGAAGCCGAAAAATGCAAAGAAACAGGCGAAGAAAAAGTCATCCTGTTCAATCTTTCGGGCCACGGTCTGATTGACATGGCTTCATACGACCAATATCTGGCAGGTAACCTGATGAATTATGAGTTGAAAGACGAAGACATCCAGAAGAATCTGGACGAAATAAAGAATATGTAACTGTAAATTCACTCTAAAGGAAGCACGGACAACACAGAATTCCAATCCGTATTTGTGTTCGTCCGTGCTTTCTTTTTCACCTTAGAAATTATATTGCGCACTCAGGTTTATCCGGTTCGCTTCACGACTCAAGTCGTTGAAGTCCTTACGCCATCCGTGCAAGTATTCCGCACCCACCTGCAGATTGTGCGAAACATTCCAAAACACGTTTGCCACCAGATACTGACCCTTTTTATACTGAGTCTCATTAAAGTTAGCATAGCAATCTTCAGTAAACAAACGTGACTGGCTATAGGAAGCGGAAGCAAAAACACGTTTCGAAAAATTATATTGCAATCCTGCAAACCATCCGCGCATGGGAAGCACCTGCATCCGCCCGGCCTCATCCGCCACCGGCACAATGTCCACATTCAAGTTGCTTATGTCATTCAGATATTGGGCAATACCCTTACCGTATGTAAACTGTCCGTATGCACGGAAATTGCCCCATCCGGCCGTAGCCGATGCCTGAACACCCCATCCGGTAATGGATTTCGCCTTATTGCTGACCTCATCTTCATAAGTCATGCTACGCAAGATTCCGCCCACACGCACATGGCTACCCTTTGTCCAAGAGTACTGCACATAAGCAGGGATATCCGGCATACGCTGTTTACTGATTCTTACCTCTTTGGCCGGAGTTCCGTCTACGGAAGGCATTTCCACACCCACTCCCACTTTCAGTCCTTTCACCAAATCAGCCTCGTAACGCAACTGGGTGGCACGATAGAAAGTCATGCCGTCCGGACCCTGAAAGTCGATGGTCGGAGGACAAGCCGCCAGGTCCATGAACAACCCCGTGTCATACCCCATCGTGAATCCAAGAAAAGAAAGATAAGCGTTCTGAAGCTCGAAAGTTTTGCCGCTACCCCGAAAGTTGCCTGCTGTATAGACAATGAAATTGCCCAGATGCTTGGTGCGCCCCACTAATTTAAGGAAGATGGTAGACGTGCTGGCATCCATCTGGAACTGATTGCGCACTTGGGTGCTTCCCGGTTGCGGAATAAGAGCAGGAATAAAATCGATATCATCCACCGTTCCGTCAAAATCATACTCCATGGTAGTCTTCAAATAACCGCCAATACCGAGGGCTAATTTCCCCTGCTGGTCAGTGAGCAAGAAACGCGGTGCACGGGGATCATGGAAATGCGGACGTTGTGTTTCATTAAATACATCGATTAATTCTTGCTTTCCATTTTTATCCTTCGAGATAATAATTACCGGACCGGGCCCTTCAAGTTCCGGATAGTTGTCTTTTTGTTGCGCAACGGCCGGTGCAACCATCATTGCGCCGACAGCAACGCAAATCATTGATTTTAAGATTGTTTCCATAAAAATTGAGTTTAGGTAAATAGTCAATTCAATGGAGTATGAACAAAAAGTCAGAAAAAAAGTTTGGGAAATATTTGGTAATTCAGAAAAAGTCACTACCTTTGCACTCGCAATCGAGAGAGAAATCATCGATGCCAAGGATGGCCCCTTCGTCTATCGGTTAGGACGCAAGATTTTCATTCTTGAAAGGGGGGTTCGATTCCCCCAGGGGCTACCAACTAAAACGAGCAATCAAAATTTTGATTGCTCGTTTTAGTTTATCAGGGTAATTGAAACTCTCCCCACACAAAAGTAGGGTTCGTCAACACGGGCCAAGTCAAAAAGTATGTGGACATAATATTTGAGAAACATTTAAAGTTTGCAATACTAAAAACATACATCCTTCCAAAGTATTATAAATCAAGTACATCAGACAAACTCCTGATTAGGGGTCAGCATTGTAACTCAGAGTTCATGCTTATCACCACAGGGTTTTCAGATTGACCCTTTTTAAACTCTGCATCGTTTTGAGCTCCCTAAGTCGTTTCATTAGGCAGCCTAAGCGTTTTCGTCCTTTCGATCATGCTTGTGTGTCCGTCGGATTACTACAGTCTCCGGCAGCGGACTGTATAGTCCGTTGCAGTGAACCGTACAGTCTGCTACAGTGGACTGTATAGTCCATTGCCGGAGTCTGTAATAATCTTCCGTTCAAAAGACCTTAACCGACCCTATGAAACGGCTTATTCGTCCCTTTGTTAGTGAATATGATATGTAAATCTCCAAAAACAAGTGACCTAGCCCGACAGCTACTTCTCTCCTTTTTATTTCTTAATCAGTTGGAAAGCTTTAGCCAAAGCATCTTCCTGTGGCACTGTATAATCAGGCAATGTACCATGTATTTTCTTTTCATCCGCACCATATTGCCAAAAACGTTTGAACGAAATAGTACATCTCAATCCCGACACCGGCAACTTATAATAGACGATATCACCGAAACTCACATTCATGCCACCGGATTCCTCCCCGATAACCGTCCCCATACCAAACTCCTTAAAAGCCCAGGCAAACGAACCGGCAGAAGAGAATGTATGATGACTTATCAACAGATATACATCACCTTCGTAATGGCCTTCTTCTTTGGTGAGCGGAGAGATAAGATTTTCTTTTGATTCATCATTATAAAAGGACCATCCGGGAACCATTTGAGTTCTTCCCGTCAAGCGTATGGTGGTGGGCGTAACACGTACCAAAGCCTTGCCCATTTGCTTAAAAGGCTTAGGAGAGATATAGCGGAAAAGAATATCTCCTACCAACGAATTACCTCCACCGTTATTGCGTAAATCAATGATTAAATTCTTAATGCCCTTGTCGCGCAGGACGACAAACATAGAATCAGCAAACATCTTCATTCGCTGTGGATTGTTAAAGCTTCTAAAATCCATAATGGCCACATTCTTCTTTTCATCCACTCTGAAAGAATAATCCTGCACCCGAGTCTGTTCTTTCTTCTTCGGCATACGGGGGAGAAGTTCCGCCCATACAGTAGGATACAAGGTAGCTTCAAGTTTCTTATCACTACCTTTCATACGATAAACTACATCGTATTTATCAGCAGCATACATCATTTCAAAAAGTGCCGAAAAATCAGTGTTAATACGTTCTATACGGAAGAAATCGCGTTCCCCGCTTGCATAATCCATCATCGATTCTATCAACTCCCTACTCCCCTTTCCGTTGATGGAAAGGACTTCAGCATCTTGGGGTATCAAGTTGTCAATGCATGCTCTTGCGCGCAGTGTATAGTCGGACATTACATTGACAAACAAAGGAAACCGGACAGTAGATGGAGTAAAATAATCATTAAAAGGGAAACGAAGCATAGTGTGTCCATCGCCTAACTTTGTAACCAACGGAGCCGCATACTTAAACAGTTCCACTGTTGTAACAGAATCGGGCAACTGCTGTTTCACCTTATTTACCGATTTAAACCATTCGCTTTGTCTGCATACGGAAAACATATCGGGATGAACTTCGCTGAGAGTATAAACTAAGGCGTCGATGTCGAACTGTGCTTGCTTCTTTGAAAGCAATCCACCGGCAGAGCGCTTCAACATATCCCGCGAAGGTTCTTCCAAAGGATTTGCCGATACCCATTTTATTCGAGTCATGGCGGAATCACCTTGATTAGTGACCACTACAAAATCATAACATCCTTCTCGGGCTACATTGAACCGGATGGTATCTATTTTGCTTCGAAATACAACTTCCTCTCCCGATGTTTCAAATATGTCGGGACGAAGAGAGGGATTAATCACCCATGGGCTTTGTTGTTCTTTACCATCAACTGTAATGCGCAGCACTTTGCCATCAGTTTTAAGTACTTGCATTTGTTCTACTTTCTTTGCTTTTTCTCCAACGACCTGTGCAGCCAATGGGCTTATCGCACCTGAAAGACATAGCAGCAACGCCCATCTGAAAAATTTTGTTTGTGTCATGTTATTTCTTATTATTTTATACATCAATCTCTCTACATTCACAGATGGCAAAAACGTCTGCAGTCCATTCCATACTTAGTCTGTGAATATAGTCAGTTTCAAAGTTATCTTTTTAAATCAATAAAACAAACGAGTCAACACTTTAATATGGGGATTTTACCATTTTTATAGCCAATGCCTCATTTATCTCTATCCACAACAGGAGCAGTCTCTTCTTTTCGCATACTAAACTCGCAACCGCAATATTTTTGGTTGTAAAAATCATATTCCTTAATAATGGCAATGCGACGCTCACTTAAACCGCCTTTACGCCAGTTCTGCTCCCAATAAGTAACGTCGGGATAACAGGCAGTAGCATAGCGTCCCGCCTCTTCTATCTGTTCCAGGCTTTTCCATCGGCTGGATGCCAGTGTGGTGGTTATCACCGAGAGACCATGCTCGTGAGCATAACGCGCCGTATCCAACAAACGCATCTTAAAACAACGGAGACAACGCCCTCCACGCTCAGGTTCCTGCTCCATTCCCGACATTTGACAGCGCCAAGCGTCATGGTCATAATCGGCATCTATAATCTCCAATCCCAAGGAGCGGGCATAACGGGTACATTCATCTTTCCTTATGTTATACTCTTCAAGCGGATAGATATTCGGATTACAATAATAGATGACAGGAGTAATGCTGTGTTGCATCAAACACTCAATGATGGCTGACGAACAAGGGGCACAGCAAGTATGGAGCAACACTTTGTCGGCTCCTCCCGGAACTTGAAGTTGGAATTTCTTTTTCATACGGCAAATTTAATAGATATTTGCCATACTGACCAGCGGTTCGTACAATTTTTCAATATCCCTGGCATCTATTTCTATCTCCACTTGGTCGCCGGGAACAAGTGTCTCACCTGCAGCAGGCAGAGTTTTGCGATCACGGCGAATGCTAAGAATAACACAGTTGTTGGGCAAAGTCAGTTTATCCACTTCTTTTCCATCAAAATAAGAGCCATCCATTATTTCTACGTACAGTTGATAACGTGCCCCCTCGACTTCGGGGAACTCCGGATTGTGGCTGCGAAACATCCTGTCATAAAGCAATACATTGTAAGGCTTAATCTGAAGAAGTTCCGTAAAATAATAAGTTAGTCCACCCACTACGATAGAAGGATAAAACACCTCAAAATGACCTGTTATTTCTGTTATCAGCACAATGGCGGTCAACGGAGTACGCACCACTGCTACTAAAAAAGCCACCATCCCGACAAGCATCATATAACTGACATTTTCATATCCTATCACTCCGTGCTGTACCAATATGAGTCCGAATAATTGTCCCAACAAACCTCCTGTCACCAGGGTCGGAATAAAACTTCCTCCCGGTAAGCCTGAAGACAATGAAAGCAAAGTGAATACAAAATGAATCAATATCATGAGGCCAAGCCACTGGATGTCATGCGTCCCATCCATTCCCTGCATCATCAAAAACTGTTCTCCACCTCCCGTCAAGTTTGTCTCGGTCAGAGAAATAGCGTATGCCACAATCAGCAAATACAACATTTTAGTGTAAACAGAGAGTTTCAACGCCGGCAACCACCGCTGAAAAAAGGGAACAATAAGCGAATAGAACTTTGCTATGGCGGCAACCACGGCAGCAAAAAGAATATAAAGCTCTGCCTGTTGCTGAAAGGACCAAGCGGGAGACACGGCATTTATCAGATGATAAGGCGTAGTGGGAAACATCCAACTCGCCACACCGCCCGCCACCACGCCTGCCAATAAAGTGGTAATGGCGGTTTTGGGAGCATCAAACCGTTCAATGGATTCAATGACCAACAAAGAGGAAGACAAGGGAGCGGCAAAAGCTGCAGAAAGTCCGGCACCAGCTCCGGCAGCCAGCAACTGCTTTCTTTCACCCCGCAGAATATGTCCCCAGCGAGATACCAACGTGCCGATATATGAACCAATCTGGACGGAAGGCCCTTCACGTCCCAACGACAACCCTGCACTCAAAGCTAATATTCCCCCAAAAAACTTTGCAATCAATTCCTTGAAAGGATGGTCATAATGAATACGTCCGTTAATGACAGCCCTCGTTTGAGGAATACCGCCTCCGGCTATTAAAGGCATCTTCTTTACCATCAGGGCAACTCCGACAAGAATGCCCCACAGGAAAAAGAATAAGACAACATGACAGTACCACGGATAATGGGCTGTGAAGAATGCTTTTCGGATATCAAAGAATTCCCATAACAAATAATGATAGGGCACAGCAATCAGCCCCGTAAGCAAACCTACAAATATACTTACGAAGTAAAGGCGGGCATCAATCAGCTTCAACCTCCAGACACGCCATTTCCGCAGATTGCTCAACTGCTTCCATTTCTGTTTCCACTTGTCCAGTTCCATTGCGAGGAATAAACAAATGAAAAAGAAGAAGGTTTGAAACTATTGATAACCTTAGTCTACCGGAGAGGAAAAATAGAGATAAATCCTGAAATCTTTTCCTGTATCCGTATCCAGTTCTACCTTATAACGTTGTGGATATAATAATTCCAGTTTTTCATATACGCTCTGTATTCCATATCCTGGAATAAAATTTTCCGGGAAAGGCTTTCCATCATCCTTTACAGACAAAAGAAGTGTTTCATTAAATATAGAACAAGATACGTTTATTGTTAAAGTTGTCATATCAGGTTTCATACCATGTTTCACACAATTCTCCACTATGGGTTGAAGCAACATTCTAGGTATCTTATAATGCTCTGCTTCAACCGGAAGCACAATCGTATAATTCAAAAGTTCACCAAAACGAATCTTTTCAATTTCCAAATATGTTTTCATCATTTCCACTTCCTCTTTCAAAGAAACCATAACTTGTTGCTCACGATTCATACTATACCGAAAAAAACACGAGAGTGCCAATGCCATTTGCCTGGTCTTTTCACCATCGACCGTAGCTAATCCGGCAATAGAATTGAGAGAATTATATAAAAAGTGAGGATTAACTTTGGCTTGCAATGCTTCAAACTGTGTTTTAATATTCTGCTTCTGATATTGAAGATCCTTATATTTACGATTTTGCCGTTCTTCCCATTTACTTAAAAGATAAATATACAGATACTTGTAATTCACTATAAGCAGTGATAAGATTATACTTAATACAATCATCTCATCCAAGTATCCCGGAGAGAAAGTATAACTACCGTCCGGAAATCGCTGATGAACAATTTGTTTAATGGGAATATCATCCAGTTCTGCCACAATACAAGCAGATAAGAACAATGTAAGCGAACACACTATAAAATCGATGACAGCATAATATACTTTCAAATGATTTCCTCTTTTATCCGTGTAAAACAAATAAAGATTGAAAATCAAAAAAATGAAGCTGACTGCCCACAAATAAGAAAGCATAAGTCTGTTGACAAACTGTAGGACCAAACCAACAGAAACTAAAAATAATAGATTTCTTTTATAAATGGCTTTCACCTTTAACATTCCCGGCAAATAAACCAAGGTATACCCCACAGCAAAAACAAGCATGAATGCGACCAAGAATTCAGTATACAGATTCATAAAGAATTATTTTAAGAGCGTTTGTAATTGTTTTCTTACTTCAATAGGATTTGAAGGCGAAGCTGCATTCATAAATGCAATTTTTCCATTCTTGTCAACGATAACATAACGTGGAATAGTCAATATCCCTTTAGAATCCTTAAAAGCAGAATATATGATTTGGGAGGTATTCTTATTCACCCGATAATGATATCCTTCTAAATTATAATAATTTATCATCCGGTTCCACTTCTCGTGCCTTTCATCTCTATCTATAGATAGATACAAAAGTACAATATCTTTTGAATCAGGAAAATGTTGTTTCATAGCTGCTACATTAGAAAATGACTGGATGCAAGGAGAACAGGTGGTTGCCCATATATCTATATAAACTATCTTTCCGGCAAATGGACGCATCATATCAGTAAAATCTTCGGGTTCTGTTTCATAACAAACTATCTGTATTTTATCATTACCGGTTTTCTGATGATAAAGAGCCGAAATCTTAGTCACTCCAGGAAGCAATATTTCGATATAGGGATTATCGGGAAATAAAGCAATATATTTATCGTATAACAAAGGAATATCCTTACTGTATCTTTTTTGAAAAATATCATCGTACAATAAATGGGCGGCTACATACTCCAGATTCTTATCTGAAAGCAGATGGCAATAATTTTCAAACAAAAAGGTATTCACAGATTCTTCGTCTACTGTTTTCGGATCTATTCCATCCAATACAAAACTCTTAATAAAAACATAATCCTTCAATATTTTAGGAAAGAATCCTGATTGTCTAGATATAGAATCTGAAAAACAAAAATCCATAGCTTTGAATTCATTCATCCAATCATCCGAAAAACTAGAAGACGCATACAAAGAAATGGCTTTTTTCAGAAACAATGCCTTATATCTTAAATCAATAAAATGCTGTTGTTGCAACATAAATCTTCCAGCCGGTATTGCTTTTTTAAGCAGGGCTTCCTCTTTGGCCTTTCGGTCGGCTATATTTTTTTTAAACATTGCCAATGATTGTACCTTTGCAAGAGGGTGGTTACGGGTATAGGAATAACTACGGCAATACTCATCTGCTCTTTCTGCCTCTTTCAGATATAAATTACAGGCCTGGTTATGACCACTAAAACAGATACTATCCCGATAGAAGAAAACTGTATCTACAGAGCCGGCAGTTGCGTAAACCAATGCTGTCTTACCCTTCCCTAATGAGAGTTTATATATAGTGTCACTACATGGGAGCTCAATCTCTGTCATCTGTCCGCAAACAGCAGTAACAGATGAATATAAACTATAAAAAGGTAGTTGTTTTCCGTCCAAAGGCCAATAACGCAATTCGGCAGATTCCTTGTCTGTTTTAATAACAAGTTTTTGTGACCGACCGTAGACAAGTGCGGTTACTGATAACAATAAAAAGAATGCAAAGTACTTTTTCATGATTATTTTGTTTTAATTATTTCAGATACAAAGATATGCTTCGGCAACCGCCATGAGAAGCTATTTTCCTTGTACCTGAACAATACTACAATAAACCTGAAAAAAGAAAGATTATCCCAGCATAAGTTCCTCTCTAATCTTATCAATATAACTTGTACCAGACGTTATTTTCGTATGATTATAATCCCTCATTTTTAGTATAAGCCGATTATTAAAGTATTTCTGTATCTCTTCTATTTTTTCTTTGTGGACTATATAAGACTTTTGTACACGAATAAAGTCGTCAGATAACCGTTCTTCTAATTGCTTCAAAGTAAGATTACAAACATACTCTTTTCCTTCATCGGTGATTAAAGAAACATATCCATCTTTTGCCACGCAATAAGTAATTATGCTGCACTGAACAAATACTATTTTTGAACCGATATTCACAGGTATTGCAAATGCTTTTTTAGGGGGATTAAGAAGTTTACCGAGTTCTTGCAGTTGACAAATATCCATTTTCCGCTCTTTGGGAAATAACCTTTCTATTTTCGCCATACATTGGGCAAAACGTTTTTCATCAACCGGTTTAAGTAAATAGTCAATAGAGTTTTGATTAAAAGCATCTATTGCATATTGTTCGTATGCCGTACAAAAAACAATGTAAGGCTGATAATCTAAATGATGCAATACATCAAAACCATTCATATCAGGCATTTGAATATCCAAAAACAATAAATCAGGACGCAACCTGTTTATCATTTCAATAGCTTGTTTGCCATTATAAGCCTGTCCGACAAGACTTATGTTGTCATACTCCTTTAGTAAAACTTGAATGGCATAATGGGCAGCTTGTTCATCATCTACCAATATTGCAGAATAAGCAGATATACTCTTCATCACCAAATATAACTCTATTTAAATAACGGTTTCAACATCTTGGGAACTTCTATTTCGTTCTCCTTCAACTGATTCAGACAAATCTTTCCCTTATCCGATAAAGTAAAATACATCTGCCGCTTGTCTTTATCGCCCAAACTGCGAACTATCAACTCTTTATCTTCTATCGAGCGAATCACCTTCGAAGCATGTGAAGCCGATAAACCCGTATTCTCTGATATAGCACTCGCCGTCAATCTGTCACCACCGATACAGCAAAGTGCCATTGCTTCATTCAATGACACCCCATGTTGCTCTATCAAATTTGTTTCCAATTCAGAGAGAGCTTTAAAAAGCTCTCTCATGACACATATTGATTTTATTTTCTCCATACATTCTTAAATAAACAAATTCACGTTTGCCTGCTCTGCGCGATTCATATAAGTAGCCACACCGCCAATGGTCACATTATCCAACAACTCCTCGCGCTTTACGCCCATCACATCCATCGACATCTGACAGGCTATGAACTCAACACCATTCTGAATGGCCTGTTCGCGTAACGATTCCAATGACTCAATATTCTTCTTATTCATTATATAACGCATCATTTTACTACCCATACCACCCATATTCATCTTTGAAAGTTTCAGTTTTAATGAACTGGAAGGAAGCATCATACCAAACATTTTGCCAAAGAAATCTTTCTTCACTGCAGGTTTATTCATCTTTTTGATGGCATTCAGTCCCCAGAATGTGAAAAAGATAGTCACCTTCTCCCCTGTTGCCACCGCACCGTTTGCAAGTACAAAAGTAGCCAAAACTTTATCCAAATCATCACTGAACAGAATAAAAGTTTTCCCTTTGTCTGCTTTACAAGTCTCTGTAGTACACATTTGAGGAGTATTCTTTTCCACTATTACCTGATATTTTCCTCCTCCTGAATGAACAGAGACAAAACGATTGCCGGTGGTCTGACACCATGCCTCAGCATCGCGAGGGAAGCCGGCATCTGTCGCCACAATCTCAAGACGTTCCCCGTCTGCCAGTTCTTCCATACTCTTCTTTAGCTTCATGATAGGGCCGGGACAAGATATGCCACAAGCATCTACTTTTATTGCTTTTATAGAAGGAATAACGGTGGATGGCACAACTTGTTTCCCTCCATCCGAGAGAGTTGCTGTAAAAATCTTCGGTTCCGGCAGAGGAGCTGTTGCTGCTTTATAAAGTTTCAGACCACCTATTAAATTCTTTACTTCCTTATATCCGTTCATCAGCAATATATTGGAAGCCAGATAACCTCTCAAACCTACTCCGCAATACAAATAAATCGGCTTATCCTGAGGAATCTCTTGCATCCGCTCACGCATATCATCCAAAGGAATATTGACAGCTCCCTTCAAAGAGCCAAGCGCAAATTCATCAGGAGTACGAACGTCAACCAATGTAATCTTACTCAAGTCGGCAACCTGTAACTCACGCCAATAAAGAGGATGCATCTTTCCATTCAATATATTCCCGGCTACATATCCGGCTACTGCCACAGGGTCCTTGGCCGAAGAGAAAGGAGGAGCGTATGCCTGCTCCAAAGCCATCAAATCATAAACAGTCCCGTTATGCTTAATCACTTGCGAAAATTCATCTATGCGCTTATCCACTCCGTTATAGCCCACAATCTGTGCCCCCAGCAGCTTGCCGTCGGTAGGAGAGAATGTTATTTTGATGGACATTTGTAAAGCATCAGGATAATATCCGGCATGTGAACCTGAATGGATGGTTGCCGACAGGTAATCAATGCCCGCTTGCTTCAACCGCTTGGCCGGAAGGCCTGAAGCAGCGACAGTCATATCAAAAACTTTGGCTATAGAAGTACCAATGGCTCCTTCATACGTAACTTCATTCCCAAAGACCATGTTATCTGCAACAATGCGCGCCTGACGGTTGGCCGGCCCTGCCAGATAGTTCAACCAGGGTTTATCGGTCAGCGGATGGCGGAACTCAATAGCATCGCCCACCGCATAAATATGTTCATCGGAAGTCTGCAAGTAATCGTTCACCTTGATGCCGCGCATCTCCCCTATCTCTAGTCCGGCCTCTGTTGCCAATGAGGTATTGGGACGCACACCGATAGACAACAATACCATATCCGCCGACAGTCTTTCGCCCGATTTAAAAATAACCTCCAGTCCATTGGCTGTACGCTCGAAAGCGTCTACCGCCTTTTCCAAATAAAGGCGCACTCCTTTCTGCAACAAATGCTCGTGCACCAACGATGCCATAGAGAAATCAATCGGTGCCATGACTTGATTTGCCATCTCGACCACCGCTACTTCTGCACCGGCTTCCTGCAAATTCTCCGCCATTTCCAGTCCGATAAATCCGGCACCGATTATCACTGCCCGTTTTACCTTATGCTGCTGCAGATAACCTTTGATGGCATCAGTATCATTTACATTACGAAGTGTAAAGATACCTTCATTGTCAATGCCCGGCAAGGGAGGACGGACAGGTGACGCACCCGGAGAAAGCAATAACTTGTCATAATGTTCCGTATAAGTTTTTCCGTCTGAAGTACGAATATCCACTGTCTTTTCAGCAGGATGAACGGCCACAACTTCAGACTGTGTACGCACGTCGATGTTGAACCGCTTGCCGAAAGCCTGCGGAGTCTGCACAAACAATTTCTCACGCTCTGCAATCACACCACCTATATAATAAGGTAAACCACAATTGGCATACGAGATATATTCTCCTTTTTCAAACAGAATGATTTCGGCATCTTCTGTATTTCTCCTGATACGTGCGGCAGCGGTTGCACCTCCTGCTACGCCTCCTACTATTACATACTTCATAAGCTTAACTATTTTAATTCAATTAATATTTTCCCCTGGAAACTTTATGCAAACATACATGATATTTTTCACAAACAAAAGTTTCTTATGGAAAATATTATCCGGTTAACTCTTTTTAAAAGAAAGGGCGTGTAGAAACTCTCATAAACTAAAAATCACCCTCGTCACAGTAGTTGTAGCGAGGGCGATTTCGATAAAAGGGAAGTTTTGATACATCCCCCTCTTTTACATGATTCAGACCATAAATTCCTTCACTGCTTTTTCCAGTCTGTCCAACCCCAACTCGCCGGTCTGCCGCCATAACTGCTCTCCTTTCCTTAAGAATATATAAGTAGGAATATGCACGATGGTATAAAATTCGGCAAGCGGTTTCTCTTCGTCCACATTCACCTGTACGACTTCTACCTTCCCTTCCATCTGTTTTTTAAACTCCTCAATCACGGAATGCATACGGCTACTCTTCAATGAATTGATAGAATAAAATTCAGCCATCACCCAGTCTCCTGTAGTCAGTTTCTCTTTGTTCCGTTCTTTACGGGCTACTTTCTTTTCTTTCATCTTGATTCGTTTTTAAAAGTTATGTTTTGCCTATCAACAAGATTACCGGAAGAAAGTTTGCCGTAACAGGAATCGTTAGCAAAGGTTTATCCTCTAATTCTTCTACAAAGAAGCGAACATTCAGAAAAGTGTTTATTACCTTTGGGGCAAAATTCAAATTGAACAAACACGTATCATGTTATCCAAAGTAGACTTGACACAAGGAAACATCACAGGCACCCTGCTACGTTTCACCTTACCTATGATTATAGGCTCACTGCTGCAACAGTGTTACAATATAGCCGATACACTGATTGTGGGACAATATATCGGCTCCGGCGCATTGGCTGCTGTCGGATCTGCTTACACACTAATGGTTTTTCTTATTTCCATCCTGCTGGGATTGTCCATGGGAAGCGGTACTGTTTTTTCCCTGCAATATGGTGCAGGACAGATGAAGGCTTTACGACGAAGCATTTATGTATCGGCCGTGCTCATCGGAACAGTGACAATCGCACTAAACATAGTAGCTCTGTCTTTCATTCATCCTATTCTCAAACTATTACAGATTCCCAATGATATTTATCAGATGATGTATGATTATTTGTGGATTATCTTTTGGGGAATCGGCTTTACTTTTATCTATAATTTCTATGCCGCACTTCTGCGTGCCATCGGTGATGCGGTCACCCCTCTTTGGTTTCTGGCAGTTTCTGTTGTGCTGA
Source organism: uncultured Phocaeicola sp. (assembly GCF_948499155.1). Classification (NCBI taxonomy): domain Bacteria; kingdom Pseudomonadati; phylum Bacteroidota; class Bacteroidia; order Bacteroidales; family Bacteroidaceae; genus Phocaeicola; species uncultured Phocaeicola sp. The sequence goes on from NZ_CAOOSE010000002.1 coordinate 69,492, forward strand.
ATATAAGCTTGGATTTGTTTTTTATCTTACAGTTGGATTGGGGAATCAAGGGAGCCGCCATTGCTACGATTGTTGCACAAGGAGTATCTGCACTGGGAATTATGGGATATACCTATATTAAATGTCCTGAGCTGAGATTGCACCGCAGCGACCTGCATTTTGACCGCCGCTGCCTGAAAGAAATCACTTCGTTCTCTGCACTGACCTGTGTGCAACAGTCAGTGATGAACTTGGGGATTCTGATGGTACAAGGGCTGGTCAACAGCTTTGGCACTATGGTTATGGCGGCTTTTGCGGCAGCAATAAAAATTGACTCTTTTGCTTATATGCCGGTACAGGAGTTCGGAAATGCTTTTTCCACCTTTATCGCTCAAAACTTCGGAGCAAAGAAATATGAACGAATCCGCAAAGGAGTAAAGAGTGCACTGATTACGACAGTCGTTTTCTCTCTGTTCATCTCGGTTCTGGTCTTTTTATTTGCCAAACCATTGATGTTGATTTTTGTACGTCCACATGAAATAGAGATTCTGAATGTAGGTATCGGTTATCTGCGCATCGAGGGCGCATTCTATTGCGGCATCGGGATTCTATTCCTTTTATACGGATATTATCGGGCTATCCGTATGCCGGGAATGTCTGTAGTACTGACCGTTGTATCGCTGGGAACCCGAGTCGCTCTTTCGTATGGGCTTGCCGCCATCCCCTCTATTGGAGTAACCGGAATTTGGTGGTCTATCCCCATCGGATGGTTTATAGCGGATATGATTGGAATTATTTATTATAAATATAAGAAAAGGCTATTGTATTTTGTATAAGTACCGTTTGCAAAATTAAAAATATCTTCCAAAAACAGAAACAAAAAATAAAATGTTTTTGTTGCTAAAAGACATCCTTTCCAAGCAGTTGCATCCAAATTTTATGTATTTTTGTAGCCCTATAGAAAGAACAGACATGCAAATGAAAGAAGAAACAACTTGCAAACCCGATTATTCAAACTCAATGGCAGAACACTTGGGTATCCGGTTCCTGCCGTCTGCCACCAATGAGGTACGTGCCGAAATGCCTGTCGACCACCGTACCTCACAACCCTTTGGCATGCTGAACGGAGGTGCATCATTGGCACTTGCCGAAATTGCGGCCGGACATGGGTCAATGTCTTTATGCCACGAGAGAGAATATGCATGCGGTGTACAAGTAAGCGGAAATCATATATCATCGGTTCCTCTGGGTGGAAAAGTGATTGCCAACGGCCAATTAATTCATCGCGGCAATTCCTCACATATATGGAACATAGATATCACCACTCCAGAAGGAAAACTTGTTTCTACCGTTCGTGTCGTTAATTTCATACTTAAAAAGAAATGAATCTACCTAATAGACATACACAGAATTTATTGGATTGCCTTACACGCAGCCGACTCAGCTTCGCTCTCTACCGGTTGCCCTGGACAGACGAATGCTATTTTGTGCTACAAACATCGGACGATGTGGAACAGCTAGCCGAGATTCAGGAGTTAAATGGAAAGAAAGGGTTTGTCATGGCTCCTTTCCTTCAGTCCGACCACCATCCATTGGTAGTGGTCCGTCCTGATATCACAGCCTATGACTGGAATGAAATCAGCGAAGCTATTTCCTCTTTAGAGTGTGCCGATGCCTTGTTGACATGCAAAAACCAGGCCAATGAACTGTCTCCTTTTATTTCGGAAGAAACAGATAAGGAACGATACGCCCAAGCTTTTGAACGCTTCATTACTCCCCTTCGGGAGAAACGTTTCCAAAAGCTTGTCTTGTCACGTTCTTCCGCCAGGCATATCAATGATGACTTCTCGCCATTGGCCGCATTTGTACGTGCCTGCAACAATTATCCGCGTATGATGATTTATTTGTGTCATACTCCCGTTTCCGGCACATGGTTGGGCAGTACACCCGAAATCCTACTAAGCGGACATGGCAAAGAATGGCACACCGTAGCCTTGGCAGGCACCATGCCGATGCAAAATGAAGTAATGCCGACAGACTGGGACAAGAAGAATCAAGAAGAGCAAGGCTATGTGGCTGATTATATCCGCCGTATTGTCAAAAAGTTCGGTAATAAGATGAATGAAAAAGGTCCTTATACGGCTCGTGCCGGACAATTGGTACACCTCAAGACCGACTTTTATTTTTTATTAAAGAACACGGATAATATAGGAAATTTACTTCAGGAACTTCATCCTACCCCTGCCGTTTGCGGATTGCCGAAAGAAGATGCTTTCCGGTTTATTCTGGAAAATGAAGGATATGACCGCAGCTATTATTCCGGTTTTACTGGCTGGCTGGACACCGAAGGGCACACAGATTTATATGTCAACTTACGCTGCATGAAGATAGAGCCGGGAGAAACCACTTTATATGCAGGCGGAGGAATTCTTGCCTCTTCTGAAGTAGAGTCGGAATGGACAGAAACAGGAGACAAGATGAACACGATGAAGAGCATACTTCATCCTGAATTTATAAACAGATAGCCTGTTATCGTAGGGAATTCAATTCCTCCCTACAGAGCAAGAACAATAAAAGAGAAATACATTTATATTAAAGTAAAAGAATTATGTATTCAGACAAAAAGAACATACTTCAGCTGGCAGCACTTCTCAAGGCACACGGTGTGCGGAAAATAGTGCTTTGTCCCGGCAGTCGTAATGCTGCCATCGTACATACACTGGCCAATATAGAAGATTTCACCTGTTACTCCGTAACTGATGAACGCAGTGCAGGATTCTTTGCTATCGGGCTGTCGCTACAGGGAGGGGGACCTGCTGCCGTATGTTGCACTTCCGGTTCGGCACTGCTGAATCTGCATCCGGCCGTAGCCGAAGCCTTTTACCAACAAGTACCTTTAATCGTCATTTCCGCCGACCGTCCTGCTGCCTGGATAGGACAAATGGACGGACAGACTTTGCCTCAGCCCGGTGTGTTCGGTTCGTTGGTCAAGATGTCGGTCAACTTGCCCGAAGTACAAAGCGATGAAGACGAATGGTTCTGCAACCGTCTGATTAACGAAGCCATACTGGAGACAACCCACCACGGCAAAGGCCCGGTACATATCAATGTGCCCATCTCCGAACCCATCTATCGTTTCACCGCCAAAACGCTTCCCGAGGTGCGCGTCATCACCCGCTACCAAGGATTGAGTGTGTACGACCGCGACTACAAAGTACTGATTGAACGTCTGAATAAATATAACAAACGCATGATAGTGGTGGGGCAGATGAATCTGATTTATCTGTTCGAAAAGAAATATGTAAAACCCCTCTACAAGCATTTCCTTTGGCTGACGGAACACCTGGGCAATCAGACCATTCCCGGCATTCCCATCAGGAACTTCGATGCAGCCATCTATTCCATGAGTTCCGAACGTCAGGACGATATGGCCCCCGAACTATTGATTACTTACGGTGGCCACATTGTATCCAAGGAACTAAAGAAGTACCTTCGGAAGCATCCTCCGCGTGAACACTGGCATATTTCCACCGATGGAAAGATAGCCGACTTATACGGTTGCCTGACGACCGTCATCGAGATGGACCCGTTTGAGTTTCTGGAAAAGATTGCTTTCCTTTTGGACAACAAACCGACCAACTATCCATTGATGTGGGAGAACTACTGCAAGACTGTTCCGATGCCGGAACTGCCCTATTCGGAAATCTCAGCTATCGGAAAACTCATTCAGTCATTGCCGGAGCCCTGTGCGCTGCATCTGGCAAACAGCTCTACGATACGTTATGCCCAGTTATTCACCATACCGCCAAGAGTAGAAATTTGCTGTAACCGAGGTGTGAACGGCATAGAAGGTTCACTTTCCACCGCCATCGGATATGCCGCAGCGTCCAGTAAACTAAACTTCATCATCATAGGTGACTTGAGTTTCTTTTATGACATGAACGCACTGTGGAATCAAAATTACGGTGCAAACATCCGTATTCTGCTACTGAATAATGAAGGCGGAGAGATATTCCACACTCTGCCGGGCATGGACAAATCAAGCCGCTCACGAGAATTCATCACAGCCGAACATTACACCACCGCCAAAGGGTGGGCGGAAGAGCGCGGTTTCATCTATATAAAGGTGAGCGACGATGAGGAACTGGAAGAAGCGATGAAGCAATTCGCCACACCGGAAACACTCATGCAACCCATGCTAATGGAAGTCTTTACAGACAAAGAAAAAGATACAACCCTATTAAGAGAATATTATCACAAGCTTAAAAATAAATAATTCCCCTACGGTAGACCATAAGCCCTACAATAAATAAAAAATAAGAATATATGGAAACAAGAGAATGGAAAACCATCAAAGAGTATCAGGACATACTTTTCGATTTTTATAACGGCATAGCCAAAATCACTATCAATCGTCCGCGTTACCGCAACGCATTCACCCCCACCACCACTTCCGAAATCAGTGATGCCTTATATTACTGCCGCGAGTGTCAGGACATTAATGTAGTGGTACTGACCGGAGCAGGCGACAAAGCCTTCTGCAGCGGAGGAGACATGCACGTAAAAGGTCATGGCGGCTACATCGGAACAGACGGTGTTCCCCGACTGAATGTGCTGGACGTACAAAAACAAATCCGTTCCCTCCCGAAACCTGTCATCGCCATGGTCAATGGCTACGCTATCGGTGGCGGACACGTGCTCCATGTGGTTTGTGACTTGACCATCGCTTCCGACAATGCCATCTTCGGACAAACAGGTCCCAAAGTGGGCAGCTTTGACGCCGGCTTTGGTTCATCATATCTGGCACGAATCGTAGGACAAAAAAAGGCACGGGAAATATGGTTCCTTTGCCGCCAGTACTCGGCACAAGAAGCACTGGAAATGGGATTGGTAAATACCGTTGTTCCCTTTGAACGTCTGGAAGACGAGACAGTGGCATGGGCAGAGAAGATGATGGAGCACAGTCCGTTAGCCCTCCGTATGATTAAAGCCGGACTCAATGCCGAACTGGACGGACAAGCCGGAATCCAAGAGCTTGCCGGAGATGCCACCATGCTTTATTATATGACAGAGGAGGCACAGGAAGGAGGAAAGGCATTTCTGGAAAAGCGCAAGCCACGGTTCCAGGATTATCCCAAATTTCCGTAATCACCCAGCTTTCCATTTAAACCACCAACAGCCATGTTCCAAACCCGAATTATAAAGAAACAATTACACTTTAAACAACCTGCAGGCACATCGAGAGGAGTATATACCACCCGAAACGTGTCTTATATCGTTCTCACCGACACCAACAGCCGGCACTATGGTGTGGGCGAATGTGCTCCTCTCCCCGCCCTGAGTTGTGACGATGTTCCCAACTACGATGAACAGTTGGCTACCGCCTGCCAGAACTTCGAAAAGACCGGAGAAATAGACCGGGAAGCCTTGCTTCACTATCCGTCCATCCTGTTCGGTCTGGAAACTGCCCTGCTGCATTTCCGGGCACGCAGCCTTCAATTCTGGCACACTCCATTCAGTAAAGGAAAGGCAGGTATCCCTATTAACGGACTTATCTGGATGGGGAATTTTGACGAAATGTATCGGCGCATCGAAGAAAAGATGCAAAAAGGATTCCGCTGTATCAAACTCAAAATCGGTGCTATCGACTTTGAAAAGGAACTGGAACTATTGGCGCATATCCGCCGACACTTTACCCCCGAACAGATAGAGTTGCGTGTGGATGCCAACGGCGCTTTCACCCCCGCCGATGCTCTCGATAAATTACAACGCCTCTCCGAGTTCCACCTTCATTCCATCGAGCAGCCTGTCCGCGCCGGGCAATGGCAAGAGATGAGTGCACTTTGTGCCTCCTCACCTGTTCCCATCGCTCTGGATGAAGAACTAATCGGTATCAACCAACGTGAGCGCAAGATTGAGCTTCTTGAAACCATCCAGCCGCAATATATCATTCTGAAGCCCTCCCTTCACGGTGGAATCAGCGGTTCGGAAGAATGGATAGAACTGGCTGCAGAAAGAGGTATAGGCTCGTGGATTACCTCTGCCCTAGAGTCAAATATCGGACTAAATGCCATAGCCCAATGGTGCGCCACCCTGCACCCTACCCTCCCGCAAGGCCTTGGGACAGGATTGCTGTTTACAGACAACATAGACTATCCGCTACACATCGAAGGTGACTGTTTATGGTTTCATCCCGAAGAGCAAGAACCTGATTTATTACAATGGCTGTCACAATGAATACTTACTATACAGACATAACCACCCAGCGTATCCAAATAGAAGGAATCTTTTATACCCATTGGGAAATAGCGATGATACGCATGAATGTTCCTGCCAACAAGCAAAGCTTCCGGCAAGAACTTTTTACTTTCCTCGCCGAATGGTTCAACCATCAATCCACCGTCCTTGTCCACACCTCCGGTTCGACAGGCCAACCTAAACCGATGCGTGTAGAGAAAGAAAACATGATGGAAAGTGCCTGCCTCACCTGTTCATTCCTCGGTCTGAAAGAAAATGACACAGCACTACTGTGTATGCCTCTGCAATATATTGCGGGAAAGATGGTGGTGGTACGCTCACTGGTTGCAGGGCTGAACCTTCTCCCGGTCACCCCTTCAGGCCATCCATTGAAAGGACTGAAGGAAGCACCCGTATTTGTTGCCATGATTCCGATGCAGGTATATAATTCCCTCCAAGTTCCCGAAGAAAGAGAATTATTGAAACAAGTCAAACATCTTATCATCGGCGGAGGTGCGGTTGACAATGCATTGGCACACGCTCTAAAGGATTTTCCAAATCATGTATGGTCTACCTATGGTATGACAGAAACTCTTTCACACATTGCCTTGCGCCGAGTAAACGGAGCGGAAGCCTCCGAATGGTACACTCCCTTTGAAAGCGTCTCCATCCGGTTGAGTAAAGAAAATACACTGATTATCAATGCTCCCAAAGTGTGTGACAAGATATTACATACTAACGACATTGCAGAACTGAACGACAAAGGGCAATTCCGCATATTAGGAAGAAAAGACAATACGATAAACAGTGGTGGTGTGAAAATACAAATAGAACAGGTGGAAGCCGCACTGAAAGAACATTTCCACATCCCATTTATGATTACATCAGCTCCCGATGCGAAATTCGGTGAGATAGTGGTTCTACTCATTGAGAACAAGCTCGGAAATGAAGAAAGCTATGAAAGAATTCAAAAAATTTGTGAGGATGTATTGCCTGCCTACTGGTGTCCCAAACGTATCATACCAGTCGAGAACCTGCCTCTTACAGAAACAGGAAAGCCCAATAGGGCAACAGCTAAATTATTGGCACAAACATAATCAATAAAGAGAAAATGCAGATAAATCACCAAAACTTATTGTTCTCTTGGCTATATTCAAACCCCACGGAGTTCAGTTTTCGTATCAAAGAATCCTTATCTACATTCATATCTTCACAAAGCTCATCAAGCGAAGAATAACAATCGCGAAGTTTCATATTCACCATGCTGAACAGCATCATCGGGTCTTCCGGTAGTTCCATAACTTACAATCTTTTATTCATTTTCTAAAACCGGATGCAAAGGTACAAAACTTTTGCTTTCCGGTTATAGTTATGACTGAAAAAAAGATATAGAATCAAGTCAAAAAGTGTGTGGGCATCCTATTTTGAGAAAATTCGGGTCATTTATTATTCTTGGGGGGAGTAGATATCATATTCACTAACAAAGGGAAGAATAAGCCGTTTCATAGGGTCGGTTAAGGTCTTTTGAATGGAAGATTATTACAGACTTCGGCAATGGACTGTACAGTCCACTGTAGCAGACTGTACGGTCCACTGTAACGGACTATACAGTCCGCTGCCGGAGACTGTAGTAATCCGACGGACACACAGGCATAACCGAAAGGACGAAAACGCTTAGGCTGCCTAATGAAACGACTTAGGGAGTTCAAAAACGTATGCAGGGGTTGAAAACCGGAGGAGACGACATCAGGAGACAGGTGTTTGATTAATATGTTAAATCCCCCAAGAATAATGACTGCCCCCTTATCACCTACAGGGTTTTCGGATGAATCTGTTACTTTCTCTTTATTGAAATCGGGATAAGGCTGCTGTGCGGTCATGGTGTGCCCCATGCCGATGCATAAAAAAATAGAAGAAGAAAGCGAACTTTCCTCTTCTATTTATCAATAAACATTCACAGATATTATACTTGCTCACAAGTATACCTCATCAATCACCGCTATTTCCACTCAGGATGCTGTTCCAACATCGGATTGGTATCAATTTCACTTTGCGGAATAGGCCATACCAAGTCTTGTCCACCACGTAAGTTGCCACGTGTCACAGCGCCGAAGCCATAGAATGACAAATCATGCTGCATACGTTTCTGAGCATTCTCAAACTCATTCCAACGATACAAATCGGCAAAGCGCAAGTCTTCAAAAGCCAGTTCTACGCGACGTTCGTGACGCACGATGGCACGCAACTCTTCCTGTGTCAGATTGGTTCCTTCCACATCTTCCACTGCAGGCATACCTACACGTGCACGCACCTCATTGATATATCGTGTAACTTCGGACTGCGGGTAACCGCCTTTCTCAATCATTGCCTCAGAAAGAGACAACAACACTTCCGCATAACGAATAATGTAGAAGTCAAGGCTTCCGTCATATTCGTTGGCCGTATCTTCAGGAGTATACCATTTGCGGATGCAGGCAGTAGAACTAGCCGGCAAATTATTGGTATAAAGTTTGCCGTTCCATTCCATACCGGGCAACATCAATGTGCCTTTCATACGAGGGTCACGGTTCTCATAACGTCCCATATCAGGATTTTCCTTTGTATGTGCACCTGCCTCCAAGCTGCCTTTAAACAGAGGCGACTTATCTATCGGCAGTCCGTCTATGCAATAAAAGTCATCACAAAGATTCATTGTACCTTCAATGGCATTCATCGGACCCGACCAGCAAACACCGAAGCAGCTACCCTCGCCCAGTCCGGGACCTTTATAGTGAACACTCAACAAGACTTCCGCTGCTGTCTCATTTTTCTCTTTAAACAAATCGGCAAAATTGGCAGCATAATCAGAACCATCTCCCGACTTAAATAACTGTACCTTACCTATCACATTCTGATAAGCAGCTATCGCATCATCCCAGCGCTGGTTAAAGAGAGCGATACGTCCCATAATGGCATACGCCGCTTCTTGAGTCATACGTCCTGTTTTGGCTTTGCCAATCACCGGAATTTTAGGAATCCATGTTTTCAAATCTTCCAATACAGACGAAACAATCTGTGCACGTTCCGTTTTCGGAGCCTGAGCCTCGGCCAGAGTAAGCGGTTTTGTCAAATAAGGAACATCGCGGAACACTGAGGTCAAGTTGCAGTACATCAATGCCCGCAGAGCAATGGCTTCTGCTTTATAAGCATCTATCTTGTCCTCTTCCATCGGAACACGGTCTATGTTATCAATCAACATATTGCAACGCTTAATCACTTCATAATTAGCATTCCAGTACATTGAAAAGCATTCGTCTGTTGTAGATGACGTACATTTGGAAATAGTACTTCCCAACATCCAGTCTCCCCACGTATGGTCTCCATTATCCGTACAAGTCTCACGACAGAGGAAACCATAATTCCAACCGTCGATATTATCGTCATACAGATTTCTGCTCTGCATGGCATCATAGCAGGCAGTCAGAGCCATCAAAGCGTCGGACTCAGTTTGCCAATAGGTACTCTGTGAAGGTTGGTTCGGAGAATCCGTCTGCAAAAAACTGTCCGAACAGGCACCGGTAGCCAATAAAGTACCGGACAATAATAAAATCTTGAATATATTTTTTGTATTCTTTACCATAATCTGTGTCCTCCCTATTATTAGAATTGAACATTTAAACCAAATGAATAAGTGCGCATATTGGGGTGCACGTCATTTCGAGCATCACCTGATGTCTTTTCAGGGTCCCAGTTCTTCAATGAAGTAAACGTCAGAAGATTAGTTCCTGCAAAATAAACACGGATACTGGAAACACCAAGTTTTGTCAGTCCGGGCTGGCGGAAAGTATAGCCGAACTCAAGATTCTTCAAGCGTAAATAACTGGAGTTCTCCAACCAGAATGATGAGTATTGGTCATTGATTGTATTACCCAGAGCAGGCATTGAACCATTTATATTGTCGGCTGAGTAACGATCCAACCAACGGTCGGTGAAGTTACCGCGAATATCCGTGGTTGTCTCCCAACTATAACGATAGATTCCTGCAACTCCCTGCCAGAAAGTAGATAAATCAAAGTTCTTCCAAGAAGCGCCCAGATTGAAACTGTAAGAGTACTTGGGGAATGGGTTACCGATAATGTCACGGTCTTCGGCTGTTATATTACCGTCGTCGTTCAGGTCAGCATACATGATATCGCCCAGTTTTGGAGCTACACCGTTTTGCTTTATCACTTCACCTTTTGAATTAGTGCGCTGCAAGTCAGCTTCCGTACGGTAGATGCCGATAGATTTATATCCAAAATAAGCTCCGATAGGCTCACCTACCCGATTGATTGAATTACCGCTGATGGTTTCTTTCAAACCGCCCATTTCAAGAATTTCATTGTTTACATGAGAGATATTAAAACCTGCATTCCAAGCCCAGTCACCTTTACTGTCCGAGTAGTTCAGGTTCCATTCCCAACCACGGTTACGTACGGCTCCTACATTCTGATAAGGAGCAGAAAGAGAACCGAGGAAAATGCCCGGCATGGACAAACGCATCAAGATATCGGATGTCTTTTTATCGAACCATTCGAACGTGGTCTGCACTCTGTTATTAAAGAAACCGAGGTCAATGGCAACATTGACTGAACGGGTTGTTTCCCATTTGATATTTTCATTGGGAACAGAGGTCTGCACCATACCCGCCTGCTTGTCTGCATTCTGATCGAAAAAGTAATTGCCACTGGCACCCAATGTAGCTGCATACGCATAGTTACCTATTTCCTGATTTCCCAATTTACCCCAAGACAAGCGCAACTTTCCGAGTGACAACTCTCTGAAGTCTTCCATAAATTTTTCGTTTGAGAATACCCAACCTGCCGATACAGACGGGAATGTGGCATAACGATTGGCTTTAGGCATACGTGAGGAACCATCGTGACGGATATTGAATTCAAACAAGTAACGTTCTCCGTAGCTGTAATTCAAACGGCCGAAGAAAGATTGCAGTTTATATTCTTCCGAATTTCCTTTGGCACTCGGATTAATTGTACCACCATTTAGTTCATAGATGTTTTCGGTGGGGAATCCTTGGATAGCTGCTGTTGTCGTATAATAACGTGAACCGATAATTGAATGTCCCAGTAATACACTGATATTATGTTCATTGAATTGCTTATTATAAGTAAGCAGGTTTTCATTTGTCCACGTTGCATTTCTATACCAATAGTCGCTTGATTGATTAGTGGCGCCTTCCACCTTCTTCACATTGCCTTCGGCATCATAACGGGCTGGAGACTTGGGATTGTATGATTTCGTTGCATTCAGGTCGAACGCATAAGCGAAATTTGTCTGGAACTTTAATCCGTCTATCAAATCAATTCCTGCAAATGCCTTACCGTTAAAACGCCAATATTCGTTAGAACGATACCCCAAAGACATCAGTTCCACCGGGTTTTTCACATCCTCTGCATTAGTCATCGAACCGTCTACATATCCATAATGTCCGTTAGAGTACATCACCGGAACCGTGGGACGGGTAAACCACGAAACAAAGCGCATGATACCACCTTCACCCGATGGAGCCACGGCAGGAGCAGTCACATCGTTCTTATTACCAGACAGGTTCAAACCAAAAGTAAAACGTTTGTAACGAGTATCCACGTTTGAACGGAAAGATACACGTTCCACGCCCGTCTTCATCATAATACCATCTTGATTAGAGTAAGATACAGAAGTCATGAAATGTGTATTCTCACTACCGCCCGATACCGACAGATGGTGTTGATGCATACTGGCATTGCGCAATACGGCATCCAGCCAGTTGGTGTTTGCATAATGGTCAGGGTCAGAGCAGTCCCGCAATTTTTGCAAAGCCTCTTCCGAAAAAGTTCCCGCTTTTACTTCATTTCTCATCAAGGCCCAATTATAGCTGTCAATATAGTCGGGAACGATACCCGGAGTCTGCAAGGTATAACTACCTGAATAAGAAACCTTCACCTTACTTGATGCTTGTCCGCGTTTAGTAGTTATCAAAATAACACCATTGGCTGCACGAACACCGTAAATAGCAGCCGAAGCCGCATCCTTCAACACAGAAATACTTTCGATATCAGCAGATGGAATTTCCGCGATTTGAGAAATAGAACCTTCTATTCCGTCTATCAATACCATCGGATTGTTATTGCCGAATGTACCGATACCACGAATACGTATTTCGGGATTGTCATTACCGGCCTGTGCACCGTTCTGGGTCAATACCAATCCAGGCAAGCGGCCCTGCAACAAAGTGGTGGTATTGGCCACCGGAATATCCTGAATATCCTTGGCTGATACAGAAGAAACAGAACCCGTCAGATTGACTTTCTTCTGGGTAGCATAACCGACCACCACTACTTCGTCTAGTTTTTCCGAATCTTCTTCTAGTACGACTTTAAAGTTTGTCTTATTGCCAATGGAAAGAATCATATCCTTATAGCCCAAAAAGCTGATAACCAAAGACTGAGAAGGGTCAGCCTTTAGCTGAAACGCACCTTCCATATCAGTTATCACACCTTGTGTTGTGCCTTGTATGAGCACACTAGCACCTATGATAGGTTCACCTGCCACATCATACACCTTACCTGTTATTGTCCGTTCCTGTGCATTTACTGTAAATGTGAACAGCATTAGAACGCCCGCCAAAAACATACGGAATAATTTTTGCATTTGTCCATTCATAATATTAAAATTAATGATTATAGGTTTTTATATTAGATTTTGAGAGATTCAAATAGATTGAGTTTCAGACGGTTTTACTCCCACTGATAGTGCCGCACCCAGTCAACTTCCATTTCTACCGGTAAGTCAGCCGGTTCTACCGCTCCTACCCAAGTACCGCCCAACTGCATGTCAATCAACAGATATTGTGCAATATCGAAAGGGAACTGGCCTTCTTGTTCCGTTTCTATTCTCGGATAAGCAAAATGACGTTTGCCATTGATATGAAAAACCAGACTGTCCGGCCAGAAGTCCACACCGTACACATTGAAGTCGTCACGGTTAATGGGAGCAATACCTCCATGAGGCGGATTATTCTCAATGCCCAATGTATATGTATAATGTGAATGCACCGTCTGATAGGCAATAGAATCATTGTTCAGACGTTCCATTATATCCACCTCGCCCCCTGTAGGCCAATGATACTTATCCGTCTCATAAGGCAAAGTCCAAATAGCGGGCCATGCTCCACGCGCTCCATGCAGCTTGGCACATACCTCAATGCGTCCGCGATGAAAGGCATGTTTGCCTTTCGTCCATACACCTCCGGTCAGATAAGCGGCTGTATCCGCCTCCCGGTTATCATTTACAATACCTTTTAGGATGAGAAGTCCGTTACGCATTTCATAGCAACGGTCATCAAAAGATTGTGTGTTCTGCCAGTCTGCCCTGCCCCGAGGGATACGGCTCCATACTGTGGTATCCAGTTCCGTACCGTCAAAGTTCTCTTCCCACACCAATTTCCATCCGGGCTTATGGCTGCAAGAGAGCATAACGAAGACTGTAAACAATAAAAGCATAATTTTTTTCATAATACTTTAATTTAGATTCACAAATTATCACTTCATAAATTATGGAGCAAACGTAGCTGTTTTGTATCAAAAAGGACTCAAAAATCGTATTAAACGAGTCAAATCTTGTCCAAACCTTCCATTATTCACCTCTAAGACACCCTTTTTTGTAAAAAATCAGAAGAGGATGATTGCACAACTGAAAGAAAAATGTATTTTTGCCTAAAAATACAGTGACCATGTATCGGACCTTAATTATTATACTATTCCTGTTTTTGGGAAAAACCGTTTCTGCAACCAACCACAACACCGGTTATTCATTTACCCAACTTTCCATACAGCAAGGACTCTCCCAACCGACCGTGCAATCAATCTTATTGGATGAAAGGGGAACGTTATGGATAGGAACTAAAAATGGATTGAACATTTATACTCAAGAAGGATTAAAAACGTATCTTCACCATTCAGAAAACCCATATTCTCTGCCCGGCAACTATATCAATCATATTGCCGAAGACTCTATCGGCAACATTTGGGTAGCTACCCAAAAAGGATTGAGTATGTATAATTATGAACAGGACAATTTCACAACTGTTACCCCCGACGCAATGTATTCTTCCATTTGTGTAAAAGGGGGCATCTGGTTTGGCGGCGATAACACCATCTGCTATTACGATTATAAAGACAAAACGCTGAAAAATATCCCGATAAAGAAAGAGGATAAAGACGCCAACCCGGTAGACTACAGAGTGCAAAAAATGCTCTACCTCGAAAAAGACAAGATACTGATAGGCACACGGAAAAAAGGAATGTACCTATACGATTGCCGCACACAACAGCTAACCGGCTTCATTTCGGACAAGCAGTATCTGCTTACGTCACTCTACATCACTGCAGACAAACACATCTATGCCGCCTTTTACGGACACGGTTTATACTATTATGACTCCAATGGAAATATGCAGGGGCATTACGATCAAAGCAATTCACAGTTACAAAACAATTATATCCTCGACATAACGGAACATAACGGATACTTATGGTTGGCAACAGACGGAAGCGGAATATTCATGCTTGACCCCCAATCCCGCCAATTTTCCCAATTATATCACATTGTCGGTGACTACTCCTCTCTGCCTGTCAATTCCATTACTGTATTATATAAGGATAAAGAAGACGAACTATGGGCAGGAAGCGTACGCGGAGGCATATTCAGTATCAAAGAAACTTATATAAAGACTTATAAAGATGTAGCTTTGGGAAATACCAATGGACTGAGTGAAAAATCGGTCATCAGCCTCTATGAAGAAAAAAACGGTAATCTATGGATAGGAACCGACGGAGGAGGAATCAATCTGTATGATGCGCGAACCGACAAGTTTACCCATTTTCCATCTACCTATGGAGATAAGGTCGTTTCCATTTCAGGATTTTCCGAAAACGAACTATTAGTGTCCCTCTACACGAAAGGAGTATTTACATTCAATAAACAGACAGGAACCTACCGTCCTTTCATTATTGTAGATCAAGCTACAAACTATAAAGAATGCTTTTACGGTTATCTTCCCCTGGCCAATCAGGTGGCAAACGACAAAATCTATATCATCAGCAATAACGCTTATGCTTATCACACCCCTACCCGCACATTTACCCGAATGTGGATGGATAAGGAATACGACTTGTCAAATGACGCTCTGTGCCTCTCCTACTCCAACGACAAATTCTCGCTGTTGAAGTGCGCCAACCAAGCTTTCATCGTCAACCAGAAAAACGACAGTATCAAACTCCTGTTTGAATTGGACAAAAAAGAAACAATCACGTCAATGTCTTATGACGGTGACCGCATGATATGGACGGGCACAGACAAGGGGCTAGGCTGTTTCGACATGGAAAGAAAAGAGTACCACATTATCCATACCAAATTATTCAATAACATATCTTTTCTGACGGCCGATGGCAAAGGACGTTTATGGATTTGCGCCCAGAACATGCTGTTTTCATACATCATCAAAGAAAACAAGTTCACCTTGTGGAACGCTTCCGACGGTTTTCCGTCCAATGAAATTCTATTTGCCTATCAAAAGCCTTTCAACCGTGATTTCATCTATCTGGGAGGAGCTGAAGGATTAGTCAAAATCAATACAAATATCCCTTATTCCGAAGTAAAGACACCGGAAATATATCTATCCGATATTCTCTTCAATGGCAGCCCTTATATAAAAGAGCTCCAAAACAATACAATCGAGATTCCCTGGAATTACAATTCACTCTCGGTCCATTTTCGAATAAAAAAGAAAGATATTTTCCAAAAGAATCTGTTGCGATATACGATTTCAGGCCGGGGAAATCAAGAAATAGAATCATACAACCCATTCTTGAATCTGTCTTCCCTATCGCCAGGGAAATATGCGATATGGGTGTCATGCAATATGAAAAACGGAAACTATACCACTCCTAAACGCCTGGTTGACATCATCGTTACACCTCCATGGTATAAGACCGGATGGTTTATAAGTATAATTATCCTCATTTTCATATCTGTAACCGCAAGTATAGGATATATCATATTCCGATGGAGAGAGCAAAGCATGAAAGGCAGCATGAACCATTTTCTACAAGCTGTCCTAAATGATATTCTAAAAAATAAAGAAGAAAAGTTTCAAGCAACAGTAGTAGAAGAAGAAGAAGAACTTCAAAACACTACTGTTCCATTAAATGTCTTATCGGAAAAAGTAAAAGAAGATAATAACGAACCGATGCAACAGAAGCAGACTTTTACCAAAGAGGATGAAGATTTTATTGAGAAACTAAACAAACTCATCAATGACAATATGGCGGGCGAAGAACTCTCCATTAAATTCCTGACCGATACTATGGCTATGAGTCGGGCTTCTCTTTATCATAAGGTGAAAACACTGACCGGACTGGGTGTGAATGACTACATAAACCGATTACGTATCGAGAAATCAGTATACCTACTCACAAATACCAATCTCAATATCAATGAAATATCCTATGAAGTCGGTTTTACCTATCCCCGTTATTTCAGTACCTCTTTCAAGCAAATAAAAGGGATGACTCCCACCCAGTTTAAGGAAGAAAAGAAAAAGAACAATGCTGACTCAAAATAAAAAAGAGCGATTTCCGGTCGCTCTTTACATATATTATATACAATCGTTGATTAACAAGCCTTGAAACTCATATCCAATCCTTTTACAGAATGTGTCAATGCTCCGAATGATATAAAGTCTACCCCTGCCTGTGCATAAGGTAGCATCGTATCATAAGTGATGCCGCCGGAAGACTCAGTTTCACAACGTCCACCCACAATCTCTACTGCCTTACGTGTATCTTCAGGAGTAAAGTTGTCAAACATAATACGGTCTACCCCTTCTGCCAATGCCTGATTCAGTTCATCAAAATTGCGAACTTCCAATTCTATCTTCAAATTCTTGCCTTTGGCTTTACAATATTCTTTAGCACGGGTAACCGCATTGTGTATGCCTCCTGCAAAATCCACATGATTGTCTTTCAACAGAATCATATCGAACAGACCGATACGATGATTACATCCTCCACCTATCTTTACAGCCATTTTCTCCATGATACGCATCCCCGGAGTAGTCTTACGAGTATCAAGAACCCGAGTTTTGGTACCTTCCAACTTCTTCACATATTTATGGGTCATAGTAGCAATACCACTCATACGCTGCATGATATTCAGCATCAAACGTTCTGTCTGAAGCAGAGACTGGACTTTACCTTCAACCACCATCGCCACATCACCCGGCTTCACATGACTGCCATCCTGAATAAATACCTCCACTTTCATGGTAGGGTCAAAACGGTGGAATACTTCCTTAGCCACATCAATACCTGCCAATATACCTTCTTCCTTAATCAATAATTTTGATTTACCCATAGCATCCGCAGGGATACATGACAAGGTAGTATGATCTCCATCACCTATATCTTCGGCGAAAGACAAATCTATCAGTCTGTCTATCAAATCTTTTACTACTAATTCATCCATTGTGTTATTGTTTTTTTATGAATTGATAGGCAAAGGTACAGATTTTCCGTACTTTTGCAAAGTAAACAAGAGAAAGAACGTATGAAATTTACATTATTAGTCGTAGGACGCACGGTTGAAAAACACTATATCGCTGCCATCAATGATTATGTGGAACGTACCAAACATTTTATTTCCTTTGATATGGAGGTCATTCCCGAACTAAAAAACACGAAGAGTCTGAGCATGGAACAGCAAAAGGAGAAAGAAGGAGAACTTATCTTGAAAGCATTGCAACCGGGTGATGTAGTGGTTCTGCTGGACGAACACGGCAAAGAATTCCGTTCTGTCGAGTTTGCCGAGTGGGTAGAAAGGAAAATGCATACGGTGAATAAAAGGCTGGTCTTTATCATAGGGGGCCCTTATGGGTTCGCTCCGAAAGTATATGATATAGCACAAGAAAAAATTTCACTGTCCAAGATGACTTTCTCTCACCAGATGATACGACTCATTTTTGTGGAACAGCTCTATCGAGCTATGACCATTCTGAATAACGGCCCTTATCATCATGAATAAAAACATTAATGTGTCACACCTTAAAATATAATATCTATGACTGAAAGTAACACCCCATTAAATATAGAAAAAGTTATTTCTTTTATAAAAGAAGACATTTTCTCCAAAGATTACCATTGCCCTTATGCAGAAGCAGAAAGCATTTTGAAAAATCTCAAGAAGTTACATGAAGAACATGATTTAAAATGGATTGAGCAAGCGGCCCGATATTATGCTTTATACAGCCACCATCTCCTTCAAGACGAAGCAGAAGACCCCGGATATCATCAAACAGCCTATCGGCTATACACTTGGATAAGTGAAGGGTCACGCTACCTGCAAACAGTCTATCCCGAACAGTTGACCGCCAAACGGGAGGAGATGGAACAGTATATAGAAAGTTTACGCGCCAGACGCAATGCATTGAACCTTATCGGAGACCAGCAGTCAGACTCTTTTATCCGTACGATGCTTTATAAATTGCAGGCAAGTGATTATCTGCTATACGCTTCTCATAAAATAGAAATGTTTCTCTATTTTATGGCCTATGACAAATCCTTGTTGAGAAAGCAATTGCCCATGATTGCCGAAACGATTTATCTGATGAAAAAGAATGGGATGATAAACGACTATCACAACGCTACCCTGCAAAACATATTAAAGCTGGAAATAGAACAATATGAAATCATTATTTCGGAACTTTGGTACACAAATGCACAATGTGTATTGCAAACAAAGATAGAAGAAGCAATCCATCTCATTGTTTTGTCATTGCTCAGCAATAAGGTGCCTTTCGAAGAAACCGATAACACCAGAATCCTGTCTGCACGCATATACAGATACTTGTCAAGACTGGACACTCCCTTTAGTTCTCAGCTGAAAAACAAAGCATACACGATGCTCACCGGTGAAAGTTCTTTGGAAAAAAGACTTGACTGGGAACATCTGTTGAACTTCGAACTGAACCGATTTATAGCTCAAATAGTAAACATACGCATTGACGAGCTTAATATGACTGCCGAACCTCAAGATAACAGATGGCAACAATATAGCAACGGACATAATACACTGACGCTCGATAAGGATGGATTTACGCTCAGTACCCTATTTCCACATACCGCACATACATGGAAAGGCAGAAAAGAAAGAGCGGCACTGATGGAGAACAGGGTTTTTATTGCCTTATTCAGTAAACCTACTTACCTATTCAATAATTGTAAAAGCATTGCTGAGCTGCAACTTTATTGGCATCAGTTGACGGAAGACTATCCTTTATATGAACGCAACCAGTCGGAATGCCCTCAAAACAGTTCTATTTCGGGAACTTCTTCCATCGAGACCAAAGCTATCGATACAAAATATCCTTCCGCAAATGAAGAAATCACCATTGGAATTATCGGGCCGGACCGTACCCGGCAATATATAGAAGGAGTCATACTCGATGAACAATACCGAGGTCTGAAAGCTATTCTTCCATTGACACAAATCAATGCCTGTTACTTTTGCATCGAGAACTTTGAAAACTACTTCTCGAGTAATGATACTTATAAAGTAAAGGTATTAAGCAGCAGTAATGAAGGGGTCAGGGTCTCATTGGCATCGTGCTACAATGAATTTGTATATGCAGAAAATGTAAAAAGGAAAAAGATGCCGGCTATGATTGCCGACAGTGAAGGGAATAAAATAAAATGGCTTCTTATTACAGGAGCTACTGCCACCACCTCTGTCAATAGATGGATTAAGCCCCAGACTGGAGATATATACCAAGTAGAATTTCCGGATAACAACACTTCTCTAAACAATAACATCAACATAGGAAAAGTAAAAGCAGATATCTCTGTGGAAGCGTTCTACCAAGAAGTACACGCTCACTTACAGGAGTTTTTCACCCATCTGCGCGAATATCAAAACAACAATCTTGAACGGCAAATAAAAGAGCAGACACTGAAACTAAAAAACAACCCTTTTGTTAATGCTCTGCAAAAAATAGATATACAGTCTTTCCTCGGTTCGGACGTACCGGAAACCCATACAATGGAAGAGGCGGGAGAAATGGAAGAAAAAACAGAGAAGTCTGGAAAAGCAGAAAATAAAACATGGCTGATAAACGAAAAAGTTGCCACAGAGTTGATTTTCTGTCTTGACCAACTATCCAAAGACTTGAATGAGCCCGATGAGCAATTTAATGCTTATAACTTTCTGCGACTGCTGTGTCTCTTCTCCGGTGAAAAAGAAAAAGCCACTTATTATGAACTGTGTGCCGAATATATTTATGATATCAACCAAATCGCCGTCCTGCCATCCGGTGAACGTTTTTCGCATGACAACATTCAGCGATTCAATATTCTCTTGGCACGCATGGAGCAATTAGGCATCAAACAGTACGGAATTACGTTTGAATTCTGTCAAAAGATTACCCATATCCTCTCTCTAATGGCAGACAATAACACCGACCGTCTGAAACAGCTTATGCAAAGTGAAGACCTGACCATTGCCGAGCTAGCCCGCTATTTTTGCATGAGCACACTCCTTTCCAAAGAAGATGCCGAGCTGCAACATATCATCTACAAAAACATTAACTCCCTGCTTGGCATCAAAGAACAGAAAAAAGAAGAAGCCCCTTCCATCCCTGTTTATTTCGGACACGAAGGAGTAGAACGCGAATTTAAATCATCAGCATTCAGTCACGCCAAAAAAGACGCTCACGAAGATCAAAGTATGGTGTTGGCCCGTGTCATCGCTTCATTTATGAACACCGACGGAGGTACTCTTTATATCGGTGTGAACGATAAAGGATATCTGACAGGAATCCAAGAAGACATGAAGTTGGTACACAACGACTGTGATATTTATCTGCGCACTGTGAATCATAATATAATCTGCCTGCTGGGTGAAGGAAAAGAAGATTATAACCGCTATCAGGAATACATACGTTGCAACTTTCAAGAATACGGCAAAGGACGCATCGTACTGGCTTTCCGCGTAGCCCCCATCAATGAGGCAGTAAAAGTGAACGGTAAGATTTATACTCGTTCGGGAAGTTCGTGTATCTGCAAGCCGGAACAAAATATCCAGGAGTTCATAGCAACACGACGTAATCTGAAATTAGACTCTGTGCCTCGAAAACCGGAATTTCCAACCTTGTTCTCTGTCGAAAGAAACGAATATATCTTTGATGAGTCCACTCCGGTAGCAGCCACTCCCGATGCCCCCGAAAGCAATTCTCATGAGAGTATTTCACTTTCTCTTTTTGACAATCCGCAAGAAGAGGATGTAAATGCGCCTGCCCCAGTCCTTGCAGCACCCACTCCAAAAAAGAAAAAAGCTACTTTCAATATTCAAACATCTGCATTACGCCCCAATCCCCTACAAAAGAAAGCGGAACTGGGCTATAACAGTAATTTCCAATTCATATCATTTTTCAACAATGGTAAAATAGCCGGCTCCGCCAGTCCCAAAATCGGAATATGGGGAGAAGATAGTGGAAAAGTAATCTGTTCGTATGATACAGAAGGAGATGAAGAACTGCTGGTCAGCGTTTTTAAAACAGGAGAAATCGGTATTTCCAACTTGAAAAAAGGTTTTTCACAGCTTAATTCTCCTATTGCCTTTATCGATAATATCAATGAATTGTTCTTTTGCAGTCCGGCGTCAAAAGACAAGTTCTTGCTTTTGATAGCCGAAAAAGACGGAGTCAAACGCTATCGCATTATCCGCCTAAGTGATTTTGACAAGCCTTTGGGGATACAACCCAAACTGTATACCCTTTTGGTTCCGGATAAAGGAGAATACATATTTGCTGAGATATTGGACAAAAATATAATGGAAAAAATAGAAGATGACAAAATAGCACTTAATAGTTTTGACCAATACAATGCCGGACACTACTGGGAACATACCTCTTATAAAAATGGCTTAGACACCATTAGCAAATTATGCAACCTTCCCTACTAAAAGGGAAAGGTTGCATAACCTTTATTTTCCTATTTCAAAATCTACACTTACCGGCAAGTGGTCGCTAAAACCGCCATGATATTTCCTTCCCCAATAAGTACGGAAAGGAATATCACCGCCATATTTTTCGTCTTCTTCCAACAAGAATGGGAATCTCACTATCTGTGCTTTGTCGTAAGAAGTCCGAATGCCGTCATGTCCCTGCAACAGGAAACCGGACACAATCAACTGGTCAAGTACTCCCCACTCGCCACGGTAACGGTAAGTTCCGTCTTTACGGCCGTCCATCAGGTTGTATAACTGTGTAGCTTGCACCTCTCCTTTCGGAGCAACGGCCCCCAAGACTTTGGCTATCGAATTATTGGTAGGATAATCATTGAAATCACCCATAATCAAAATATTGGGATGCCGACGGACGTTCATCAAAGAATCGACCGAAGCATGCAGTATCTGTGCAGTAAACAAACGATAAGGCTCGCTCTTTTCCTCGCCTCCGGAACGTGAAGGCATGTGACAGACAAACACATCCAACGTATCGCCCGACAATACCTGCCCTGCCACATGAAGAATATCACGGGTAGGAGTTCTGTCAATTTCTTCGTGCGGAATACGAATGGAGTTCTTATCCAACAATTTAAAGCTTCCGCGCTGATAAAGCAATGCCACATCAATGCCGCGCTGATCAGGAGAGTCAGTCATGACATATCGGTAACCGGCTTCACGTAACAGTGAATGCTCGGTCAGGTCTTTCATGCAACGGTCGTTTTCCACTTCACACAGACCAACCAAATCCGGTACATCCTTCACGCCTGTCGCCACAATTACTTTGGCTATCTTTTTCAGTTTATCATAGTATCTTGCCTGAGTCCATCCTTTGGCAGCATCAGGCAAGAACTCATAGTCGTTTTTCAATGTATCATGCTGACAGTCGAACAAGTTTTCCACATTATAAAACATGACTCTGAAAGGTTCTTGAGCATAAGCAACCCCGACCCAACAACATACACATAGAAATAGGATGATTTTCCTCATGTCTTATTTATTAGAGTTATTTTTCGGGTACATGCACCAGTACATCCAACAAATGACGCCAGAATTTGTCTACCGTAGGTATCAGCATACGTTCATCCGGCGAATGGACGCCACGCAAAGTCGGTCCAAAAGAAACCATATCCAACGAAGGGTATTTCTCAAGGAACAAACCACATTCCAGTCCGGCATGAATAGCTTTTACTTTCGGCTCCACACCAAATAATTTCTTATAGCTGTTTACGGCAACTTTCAGAATGGGTGAAGACGGATTCGGTTTCCAACCCGGATAACCTTCACCGGTAGTTACTTCAGCACCACCCAGCATAAAAGCAGAACGAATCATTTCGGACATATCCTTGCGGGAAGACAAAATAGAACTACGCTGACTTGTCACAATCTTTATCTTTCCGTCTGCCTGTTTGATAGAAGCCAGATTGGAAGATGTTTCCACCAGTCCGGGGATATCCTGACTCATCGCATACACACCGTTATGAACAGCATAAACCGCTTTCAGCAGACGACCGACGGTTACCATATCAATAGCCTCCTTACAGGGAGCTTCGGAAGACAGCTCGGTTTTCAGATTAGGTTCGGTCACTGCAAATTCATTCTCTATCTCAGCCGTATAGATGTTTAAATCCACACGCACCGACTCTTTATCCTTCATCGGAACCGCACAAAGTGCGCGTGCTTCACGCGGAATGGCATTGTGAAGATTTCCTCCGTCTATTTCACACAAATACATCGGATACTTAGCAGCCAACTGAGTCAGGAAGCGAACCAATAATTTATTGGCATTAGCTCTTCCTTTATTTATATCATCACCGGAATGCCCACCGGTCAAGCCCTTTACTGATACACTAAAATAAAAATAATCCTGTGGTGCAGGAACCGGCTGATAAACAAATTCAGCCGTCGTATTAGCTCCTCCGGCACAACCGATAAACAGTTCACCTTCGTCTTCCGAATCAAGATTAATGAGAATATCTCCACTCATAAAGCCTCCCTTTAATGCAAATGCACCTGTCAATCCGGTTTCTTCGTCTACAGTGAAAAGACATTCCAACGGCCCATGTTCAATATCGGCAGATGCCAATATAGCCAACTCGGTAGCCACGCCTATTCCGTTATCAGCACCCAAAGTTGTACCTTTCGCCTTCAACCATTCTCCATCAATCACAGTCTCGATTGGATCAGTCAGAAAGTCGTGCTCCACATCGCTGTTCTTTTCACAGACCATATCTATATGTGATTGCAGAATCACCGTCTTCAGATTCTCCCTACCCGGAGTTGCCGGCTTCTTAATCAATACGTTTCCGGCTTCATCTGTCTTAGTTTCCAAGCCGTGTTTCTCACCAAATGCTTTTAGATAAGCAATTATTTTCTCTTCCCTTTTTGAGGGACGGGGTACCTGGCATATTTCTTCAAAATAATGAAAAACAGAGGCCGGTTTCAAATCCTTTTTATCCATGTCTATAATTGGTATTAGTGCAAAATCCAATTGTGTTTTTGCAAAAATTAGTTAAATCAGTATCTTTAACTGACTCCTTCCTCTTTTTTAATGGAAAAAGAGAAAGCTAAGTCACTGCAAAAGTCTATATTTGCTCCGCGAATTTAGAGTACGGTTCGGAAATGCTCAAATAAATTTGGCATTTAGCTCACCTTACACTAACTTTGCACCACAAAAATAATAGAAATGCTTGATACTCTCTTTATAACAGTGTTAATAGTTGCTATATGCATAGCATTATTATGTATAGGAATCTTCATAAAAGGAAAATTCCCCAATACACATGTCAGTGGTAACAAAGCACTTCGGAAGAAAGGAATCGGATGTGTGCAGTCGCAGGACCGTGAGGCACAGAAAATAAACAAAAGAGCGATTCCCGAAGTAGAGAAACAAGACAAAGAAGAAGAATAACTAATAAAAAACATACGTAAAAAAGATTATGAAAAGAACAAATTTCATCCTGAATGGATTTTTAGCGTTGGCTACCGTGCTGGTATTTGCACAATGTACCGACAAAAACAACAATGCTTCCACTACTTCTACTGTTGCTCCCGTTGCGGGTGTTGCCGGTTCTTCCAACATGAAGATTGCTTACGTAGAAATCGATTCATTGCTCACCAAATATAGCTTTTGGAACGACTTGAATGAAGCCATGATAAGCAAGGAAGAAAACATCCGTACCACCTTGAATGAAAAAGGCAAAAAACTGGAAGTTGAATTCAGAGAATTTGAACGCAAACTTCAGAACGGAGGTTTCGCAAGCCGTGAACGTGCAGAACAAGAACAGATGCGTTTAATGAAACAACAGCAAGATTTGCAGGCTTTGCAACAGAAGTTAAGTGCAGAACTTGCCGACGAGAACCAAAAGAACAGTTTACAATTGCGTGACTCTATCAACTCATTCCTGAAAATCTATAATCAAAACAAAGGTTATGATTTGATTATCAGCAATACCGGTTTCGACAACTTGTTATATGCAAACCCTGCATACAACATCACTCAGGAAATCATCGACGGACTGAACGCACGTTACACCTCGCCTACAACAAAAAAATAAATCGGGAGTATCCCTATTAAAATAATAAGAATCCGAAATGGCCAAGCTGTTTCGGATTCTTGTTTTTTAGCCTGTCGCTCAACAAAAAGCTTTCTACAGGCGTTTATTATAAAGAATGAATTAATAATGAAAGGAGATAATATGGAAAAATTCGACGATTTAATCACTTCAAATATTCCTGTGCTGGTAGATTTTTATGCAGAATGGTGCGGCCCGTGCAAAATGATGAAACCAATCTTGGAAGATGTAAAAGCAATGAAAGGCGAAAAAGTAAGAGTAGTTAAAGTAGATGTAGATAAACACCAAGAGTTGGCTGCCTACTACCAAATACAATCAGTTCCCACACTCATGATTTTTAAAGATGGCAAGCAGTTGTGGAGACAAAGTGGTGTGCTACAAGCCAGAGAGCTAAGTGAACTGTTAGCACAATACGAATAACCTATGAAGAAGAACAAATAAAAAAGCCGTGCAAAACAAATCTGCACGGCCTTCTTTATTTATAATATAACAACTTGTTATTTCTTGAAATATCTGTTGTACAAGCCTTCGAAACCTTTGCCATGACGAGCTTCGTCTTTAGCCATTTCGTGAACAGTATCGTGGATAGCATCCAAGTTCAGAGCTTTTGCACGAGTAGCAATACGCTTCTTGTCAGCGCAAGCACCTGACTCTGCATTCATTCTCTTTTCCAGGTTAGTCTTAGTATCCCATACACAGTCACCCAGCAATTCAGCAAATTTAGAAGCGTGTTCTGCTTCTTCCCAAGCATATCTCTTGAAAGCTTCAGCAATTTCAGGATAACCTTCGCGGTCAGCCTGGCGACTCATTGCCAAGTACATACCAACTTCTGTACATTCACCCATAAAGTGGTTGTTCAAGTCTTTAATCATTTCTTCATCACAACCTTTAGCAACACCGATTACGTGTTGGTCAGCAAATTCCAAACCACCTTCAGTTTCTACCATTTCGTTAAACTTAGAAGCGGGTGCTTTACACAATGGGCACTTTTCGGGAGCTGCATCACCTTCATGGATATAACCACAAACTGTACAAATAAACTTTTTCATAATTTCTTTTTTATTAGTTAGTCAATATTTTATTTATTAGTCAATCTCAATGTTGTCAACTTACTTCTTTTCCCTGCTCTTTTGCAGCACAAGCCGGACATATTCCTTTGTAGTATTGATGTATTTCTTCAATAAAGAAACCATTCATATCAATACGTTCCACCTGTTTCATTTCGCCACTAAAAGGCAAATCATATATTTTGCCACATTTCTTACATAAAAAGTGAGCGTGCAAAGAGGTTTCCGCATCAAAACACGCATTCTTTTCATCAATTGTAAGCATTAAAGCTGCGCCATGTTCCACAAAGAGCTTCAACGTATTATAAACCGTAGTTTTCGATAAGGTAGGGATATCGTCACACAAAGCCATGTAAATTTCATCGATACACGGATGAGTTTTATGAGTTAGCAAATAGTCCATAATAGCTATTCTCTGCACAGACGGCTTTATATTATAACTGAGTAAATAATCATAAGTCTTCATAGGAGCTTTCTTTCATATTTGTAATTGTTACAACTTTATTTCACGTGCAAAGATATGTACTTTCTAGTAACTAACAAATAATTTCCTTACTTTTTTTTATTTTTTTTCTTTCATGCAATAAATCAATCAGGAATGATTATTTTTGCACCTATATATAATAAGGTATAATTATGAAATATGGTTTTGTAAGAGTAGCGGCGGCTGTTCCGACAGTGAAAGTAGCCGACTGTAAGTTTAACGCACAACAAATTGAAACCCAAATTGCTATTGCTGATGGAAAAGGTGTCCAAATCATTATTTTTCCCGAACTTAGCATTACCGGATATACTTGTGCCGACCTGTTTGGCCAAACATTGTTATTGGAAGAAGCAGAAATAGCTTTAATGCAGATTATGAATAATACCCGACAAATGGATATTATTTCTATCATAGGTATGCCGGTCATCATGAACTCCACATTGCTTAATTGTGCCGTAGTCTGCCAAAAAGGAAAGATTCTGGGTATCGTTCCCAAGACTTATTTACCTAATTATAAAGAATTCTATGAACAACGCTGGTTTACCTCCGCATTGAATCATCCTGATACCAACATACGCCTTTGCGGACAAAACGTACCGGTCAGCGCCAATCTGCTTTTCGATACTCCCGACACTTGTTTCGGCATTGAAATATGCGAAGACATGTGGGCACCTATTCCGCCTAGCTCTTCATTGGCGTTGAAAGGAGCGGAAATCATTTTCAATATGTCGGCCGACAATGAAGGGATAGGAAAACATGCTTATGTACGTTCACTTATCAGCCAGCAATCTGCACGCTGTCTGGCAGGATATGTATTCAGTTCCAGCGGGTTTGGGGAATCTACCACCGATGTGGTTTTTGCCGGCAATGGACTTATCTACGAAAACGGTACCCTATTGGCTGAGTCTGAACGTTTCTCATTCAAAGAGCAACTGGTAATCAGCGAAATAGATGTAGAACGTATTCGTGGCGAACGCTTGACCAATACCACTTTTGCAGCCAACATCGGCAACTGTCCCGGGCGTCCTGCCATCCATATCGGTACCGAATTTGTCAATGCACGCGATTTAACGCTGACACGCGCCATCGAGCCGCATCCATTCGTACCTCAAGGAAGTGAATTAGACCAGCGATGCGAAGAAATATTCGCTATCCAAATAGCAGGTTTGGCCAAACGGCTTGTACATACCAACTGCAAAACCGTAGTAGTGGGTATCTCGGGAGGGCTGGATTCCACTTTGGCATTACTGGTATGTGTCAAGACTTTTGACAAGCTGGAACTTCCGCGCAAAGATATCATCGGCATCACGATGCCCGGTTTCGGCACAACCGACCGCACCTATAATAATGCGCTTCACCTAATGGCTTCATTGGGCGTCACCATCAAAGAAATAAGTATAAAGGAAGCCTGCATCCAGCACTTTAAAGATATCGACCACGATATGACTGTTCATGACGTGACTTACGAAAACGGACAGGCACGCGAACGTACACAAATTCTGATGGATGTGGCAAACCAGCTGGGCGGTTTGGTTATCGGCACAGGCGACCTTTCCGAACTTGCTTTGGGATGGGCTACTTATAATGGTGACCACATGTCCATGTATGGCGTCAATGCCAGCATCCCCAAGACATTGGTGAAATATTTAGTGAATTGGATTGCCTTGAATGGTGTGGACAATGAATCACGCATTACACTGCTGGACATTGTAGACACCCCCATCAGTCCCGAATTGATTCCGGCAGACGAACAAGGCAATATCAAGCAAAAGACAGAAGATTTAGTCGGTCCCTACGAACTGCATGATTTCTTCCTTTACCAATTTCTGCGTTTCGGCTTCCGCCCCGGCAAGATATTCTATCTGGCAAGCCTCGCCTTCCGCGACACATACAACGAAGAAGTCATCAAAAAATGGCTGACCACCTTTTGCCGCCGCTTCTTCCAGCAACAGTTCAAGCGTTCTTGCCTGCCCGATGGTCCGAAAGTAGGTTCCGTCTCTCTCAGTCCACGGGGAGATTGGCGTATGCCCAGCGATGCCAGTGCTGCCATGTGGTTGAAAGAATGCGAGGAGTTATAACTTTTTATCCTTCTACCGACTCATTCGCCAAGCTCTGTCGATGCGTATATCCGCGCAGGCTCACACATACGTTCACGCAGGGCCACACATATATACGCGTAGGCTTACACGAACGTACGTGTAAGCCTATACGTATATACGTGTGGACGCCTGCATATTATCAGTATTTCCGGTACACTCGTCATCGTTAAATGCACCCTTTGCTGGACGGTACCTCAAAATGATAGATATCTCTTCGGACCGCCATCTTCATGGCACGCGCCAGAGCCTTAAAGATGCCTTCTATCTTATGATGTTCATTCTGACCTTCCGCCTTGATATTCAGGTTCATACGCGCTGCATCGCTCAGTGACTTAAAGAAATGGAGAAACATCTCGGTAGGCATCTCTCCTATCTTTTCACGATGAAACTCGGCATCCCATACCAGCCACGCCCGACCGCCGAAGTCCAAAGCCACCTGACAAAGACAATCGTCCATGGGCAGACAATAGCCATAACGTTCAATTCCCCGCTTACTGCCCAATGCCTGATAAATACACTCTCCCAATGCAATGGCCGTATCTTCGATGGTATGATGTTCATCCACCTCCAAATCACCCTTCACGCGGACAGTAAGGTCAATGCCGCCGTGCTTACCAATCTGCTCCAACATGTGGTCAAAGAAACCGAGCCCGGTAGAGATATCGCATTGGCCGCTACCATCCAGATTAAGACGAACCCATATATCTGTTTCTTTCGTTGTACGGCGGACTTCGGCAATACGCTCTCCGGCAAACAGAAATTCTGCTATCTTGTCCCAATCCGTCGTGGCCAACACACAATATGCTTCCAGATTCTTTTCCTTCAGAATCTCTTTATCGTCTTGAAGCAAAATAGCCTTGCAGCCCAAATTCTTGGCCAGTTCCACATCTGTAGCACGGTCGCCGATAACAAAACTGTTCGCAAGGTCATATTCTCCCATCATGTATTTGCCCATCATCCCGGTACGCGGTTTGCGGGTTGGAGCATTGTCTTCGGGAAAGCTGCGGTCTATCAGGATATCATCGAATGTGATACCCTCCCCTTCCAATGTCTTCAGCACCAGATTATGCACCGGCCAGAAGGTGTCTTCCGGGAAAGAATCTGTTCCCAACCCATCTTGGTTGGTAACCATAACAAACTCATAATCCAACTTACTCCGAATGAAGCCCAGATTGCGGAATACTTTAGGACAAAACTCCAGTTTCTCGAACGAATCGAGCTGATAGTCTACCGGCGGTTCCACCACCAATGTACCATCACGGTCTATAAATAATGCTTTCTTCATCTGTTACAATCTTTTTGTTTACCAAGCTACACGGCAAAGGCATTCAGTGCTTCCAGCAACGTATCATTTTCGGGACGAGTACCGATAGTAATGCGTAGGCAGTCACGGCACAAAGAAACGTTGGTGCGGTTGCGTACAATGATTCCTTTGCTTACCAAGTAAGCATATATTTTCTTTGCATCCGTTACTTTTGCCAAGAAGAAATTGGCATCCGTCGGATAAATCTTCTCACAGCACGGCAATTGAATAAACTCATTGATGAGGCGTGCACGCTCTTCCAACAGTGATTTCACCCAACGGTCTACCTCATAATGGCGGTGCATCATGGCAATAGCTTCTTTTTGTGTCAGCAGGTTCACATTATAAGGATACTTTATCTTGCTGAAAATCGAGATAATTTCGGGAGAAGCAAACGCCATGCCCAACCGGATAGCAGCACAGCCCCATGCTTTGGAGAAGGTCTGAAAAACGATAAGATTGGGATACTTCTCCAAAGCAGGCAGGAAAGAAGGTACATCCGAAAAATCGGAATAAGCTTCGTCAATGATAACCAAACCCTGAAAAGCGGATAATGTTTTTTCAATTTCTTCACGGTCCAATGCATTCCCGGTCGGGTTATTGGGCGAACAGAGAAATATTAATTTAGTATCATCATCCGTCGCCGCCAACAGTTTGTCTGCGCTGAACTGATAATTCTCGTCCAGCAAGACTTTACGATACTCCACATCATTCACTTCGGCACACACCTGATACATGCCGTAGGTAGGGTCGATAGCCACCACATTATCCACTCCCGGGCGACAGAAAGCACGATACACCAAATCAATCGCCTCATCGCTGCCATTCCCTAAAAAGATATTCTCCGGTTTGACTTTCTTGACAGGTGCTATCATATTCTTCAGTTCACGCTGCATCGGGTCAGGGTAGCGATTGTTCGGAGTATTGTAGGGATTTTCGTTCGCATCCAAAAAGACAGACGCTTCCGCCCCATTATATTCGTCACGTGCCGATGAATAAGGTTTTAAAGCCCGGATATTGGGGCGCGTCAATTCATTCAACTCTTTCATATAGTCTCTTTTTTACTTTGCTTTTAATCTGACAGTAACAGCATTTTTATGCGCATCCAGCTGCTCGTTGGCCGCCATAACTTCGATGGCGGGACCGATAATCTGAATACCTTCAGGAGTAATTTCCTGAAACGTTATCTTCCGTATAAAACTATCCAGACTCACTCCGCTGTAAGCCTTGGCATAACCGTTTGTGGGGAGCGTATGATTAGTGCCCGACGCATAATCGCCCGCACTCTCGGGAGACAGAGCTCCCAGAAACACAGAACCGGCATTGACGATGCGTTCGGCTTGCTCCGCATAATCCTTGGTTTCGATTATCAGGTGTTCGGGAGCATATTCATTGGTCAAAGCAATTGCCTCATCCATATCTCTGACTAATATCAGTTTGCTGTTGGCCAAAGATTTCTCCGCGATTTCCCAACGGGAAAGCAAAGCCAACTGCCGTTGTACTTCGTATTCCACTTCTTTCATCAGTTTTTCGGAAGTAGTCACCAGTATCGCCTGACTATCCACTCCGTGTTCTGCTTGCGAAAGCAAATCAGCGGCAACAAAGGTGGGATTGGCCGTCTCGTCTGCCAGTACTTCCACTTCTGAAGGACCGGCAGGCATATCGATGGCCACATCACGCAGAGAAACCTGCTGTTTGGCAGCCATCACGTATTGATTGCCGGGGCCAAATATTTTATAGACTTTCGGCACACTCTCCGTCCCGTATGCCATTGCACCGATAGCCTGCACTCCGCCTGCCTTGAATATCTTATTGACTCCCGCCAACTTTGCCGCATAGAGGATGGCAGGATGAATCTTGCTCGCTTTATCGGGAGGAGTACAAAGAACTATTTCTTTGCAACCGGCTATTTGTGCAGGAGTAGCCAACATCAACACGGTAGAGAACAACGGAGCCGTGCCACCGGGAATGTACAACCCGACTTTCTGAATGGCAACCGCCTTTTGCCAGCAAGTGACTCCCGGAACAGTCTGTACTTTCTTTCCTTCAAAACGCTGCGCAGCGTGGAAGGCATGAATATTCTTCTGTGCAAGCATGATAGCAGCTTTCAGTTCGATAGGAACTTCTTTTTCCGCCTCCGCCATCTCCGCTTCAGTCACAGCCAACGAGTCAAGTTTCACTTTGTCAAATCGTTCCTCGTATTCAATGACGGCTTTATCTCCTTCTGCTTTTACGCGGTCCAGCACTTCCTTCACGGTGTCGCGAAGCGTTTCGGTATTGAGGGCAGGACGGCGGAGTATGTCCGCCCATTCTGCTTTATCGGGATATATAATTTTCTTCATAGTCTTTCTTTTTAAAGATGGAATACCTTCTCGTTCTACACTATCATCTTCTCTATGGGCAATACCAGGATACCTTCCGCTCCCAATGCTTTCAGTTTTCCGATAATCTCCCAAAAACGTTTCTCATCCAACACCGTATGTACAGAGCACCAACCTTCTTGTGCCAAAGGCATCACCGTGGGGCTCTTCATGCCGGGCAATACTGCAATAATCTCTTTCAGCCGGTCGGCAGGCGCATTCATCAATACATACTTCTTATCTTCCGCCGCTTTCACCGCTTCAATGCGGAACAATAATTCATTCAATATCTCCTTCTTATCTTCGGACATATTCTTGTTTCCAATCAGTAATGCCTCGCTCTTCATCACCACTTCCACTTCCTTCAGACTGTTGCTGACCAATGTAGAACCCGAACTCACAATATCAAAGATAGCATCTGCCAAACTGATTCCCGGAGCAATCTCCACCGAACCGGTGATGACATGAATATCTGCATTGATGCCATTCTTCTGCATAAATTCCTTCAAGATACCCGGATAGGAAGTGGCAATCTTACGGCCTTCAAACCAAGACAAGCCCTGATAATCCACATCCTTGGGGATGGCCAAAGACAAACGGCACTTACTGAACCCCAGCCGTTTAATAACGGCTGCATCTTCTTTGCGTTCCAAAAACTCATTCTCCCCCACAATGCCCAAGTCGGCCACACCGCTAGCCACGGATTGGGGAATATCATCATCACGAAGAAAAAGCACCTCGATGGGAAAATTAGAGGATTGTACCAATAAGATTCTTTTGGAAGAGGAAATCTTGATATCCGCTTCCTGTAGCAATGCCATTGTCTCTTCAAACAAACGGCCTTTGGATTGTACTGCAATTCTAAGCATATTTTCTATCTTTTGATTATTATTGTTCAAGTGAATAAAAAAGGGCTTACCGCATCGGCAAGCCCTTATATCATCATACTACAATATCATCACAGCCCACCGCGTTATTCGTTAGGAAAATGATGATGATGTGTAGCTGTTCTAACCATAGTTTTTCTTTTTATTTGCGACAAAAATAAAGTATTAAAATGAATACAGCAAATAATTATCATAAAAACTTCGGTTTTTCTTTCAAATTAAAGGAAGCTGTTCGTCGTTCTCCACATCGCAATGCAAGAAGTGCATCTCTTCTTTTGCCTTCTCCTGCGAGAAAGTAAAGTAAGTGCAAAGCGCTTTGGTACACAATTCCTCCTTATTGTTATAGATAGCCGCATCCACCAAAATGATATTGCGCTTCACTTCCCTGATAGAAGCACGCAGCACGATATGTGAATCATTCGTACTGATAGGTTTCATATAGCGGGTTTCCATCTTCGAAGTCACACCGGTGGTCTGCATCTTGCGCAGAATCACCCACGCACAAATCTCGTCCAGCAACACAGCCTGTATGCCGCCATGCAGCGTGTCAATCCATCCCTGGAACTGTGGCTGAGGTTTCCAAATGCTGATTACCTCGTCGCCATCTTCATAAAATTCCATCTTCACTCCGGCTTCGTTATTGGGTGCGCAGCCAAAGCAATTATATCCTTCCATCCCCTTCCAGGGATTGATTATCTTTTTCATAAGCTACATTTAGAATTCGTAATCCACGCATGCGCGTCCTTCTTTCGCATCTTTCAGGATGCCGGCAGCCGCCACATGATTGGGATGAGTTGCATACGCATTGACGTCTGCCAATGTATCAAACTCACTCTCCAAACAAATATCCCACGCTTCGGCAGAATTGATATTCAGACCGACAAATATCTTGCGAATGAAATTAATCTTTGCGGGCAATGCTTCGATAGCAACCTTAAAATCATTCATCACTTTCTGTTTTTCTTCCTGCGGAAGTGTTTCTTTCAATTTAAATAAAACTATATGCTTTACCATACTTGATATTTTAATTAATTATTCTACTTTTGTAACTAAACACCGGCTAACGCAAGTAGCCTGATGCAAAAATAACAGTTTTGTTTTAAAATACATCCTATTATTATGATAATTATTGGTATAGCCGGAGGAACCGGTTCAGGAAAGACCACCGTAGTCAAGAAAATAATAGAGAGCCTGCCCGAAGGTTCCGTTGCTGTTATTCCACAAGATTCTTACTACAACGACCAATCTTCCCTTCCTTTGGAAAGGCGTAAACAGACTAACTTCGACCATCCCGACGCTTTTGACTGGCCGCTTTTTGAGCAACAGATAGCCGAGCTGCGCAAAGGACACTCCATCGAGCAGCCCACCTATTCCTATATTGTATGTACACGTCTTTCCGAAACCATTCATATAGAGCCAAAGGAAGTCATTATCGTAGAAGGGATTATGAGTTTGTACGACAAGGAATTGCGTGACCTGATGGACTTGAAGATTTTTGTAGATGCAGAACCCGACGAACGTCTGTTGCGTGTCATTACCCGTGACATGGTGGAAAGAGGGCATCCTCTGGAAATGCTGATAGACAAATACCGCAATGTCCTGAAGCCGATGCATGATGAATTCATCGAGCCGACCAAGCAGTATGCCGACATTATTATCCCCAATGGAGGCAACAATCAGAAGGCGATTGAAATCCTTAAGTTATATATCGAAAAGATTCTGGGCAAATGAAACAAGTCTGGCTACTTCTTCTCGCCTGTATCTGCATGATGGCGTGCCGCCCGAAGCCGCAGAGCAATGAAGTGACAAATTATGATTTGCCGCAAATAAAAGACAGCGGGGAATTAGTAGTGCTGACCCTCAACAGTTCGACTTCTTATTTCAACTACCGGGGCGAACCGATGGGGTTTCAATATGAACTGGCCGAACAGTTCGCCCGTTCACTCGGTGTGAAACTAAAGGTGGAAGTTGCCAAGAATACACACGACCTGGTACATAAATTACTGGCCGGCGAAGGCGATTTAATAGCTTATAACCTTCCCATCACGAAGGAGTTTAAAGACAGCGTAGAGTTTTGCGGTGAAGACATCATCACCCACCAAGTGCTGGTGCAACGAAACGGCAACAAGGTGCCCCCCCTGAAGAATGTGACCGAACTGATAGGTAAAGAAGTGTATGTGAAACCCGGCAAGTACCTCGACCGCCTGATAAACCTGGACAAGGAACTGGGCGGCGGCATCCTGATTCATAAAGTAGAGAACGACAGTGTTACCACCGAAGACCTCATCATGCAGGTGTCCAACGGCAGCATCGATTATGCCGTCTGCGACAACGACCTGGCCAAACTCAACAAAACATATTATCCGAATCTGAACATTTCCCTTGCCATCAGTTTCGACCAACGTGCTTCGTGGGCGGTAAGAAAAACCTCTCCCCTGCTGGCAGCTGCAGCTACCCGATGGCATCAGGAGAACATGACTTCTCCGTCTTACCGGGCAAGCAGTAAACGTTACTTTGAAATCAGCAAGCGGATGCCTCACGGCTCTATCCTATCCGTACAGAAAGGAAAGATATCCCACTATGACCCGTTATTCAAGAAATATGCCAAAGAGATTGACTGGGACTGGCGGTTGCTGGCTTCGCTGGCCTATACGGAATCGAACTTCGACACTACCGCTGTCTCATGGGCAGGTGCCAAAGGATTAATGCAACTGATGCCCCGCACCGCACGGGCCATGGGTGTTCCCGCCGGAATGGAACAGAACCCGGAAGAAAGCATTAAAGCAGCCGTGAAATATATTGCCGCCACTGCCAACTCTTTCAGCCGTATTCCCGACCCCGACGAACGGATTAAGTTTATTCTGGCAGCCTACAATGCCGGTATCGGACATGTCACAGACGCCATGGCACTGGCCGAGAAATACGGAAAGAACAAGTACATTTGGGACAACAATGTGGCCGACTATATCCTTCTGAAAAGCAATGAAGAATACTTCAACGATCCTGTTTGCAAGAATGGCTATTTCCGTGGAGTGGAAACTTTCAATTTTGTAAAGGAAGTAATAGGACGGGGTGAAGTCTACAAGAGCAAGATTAAGCATTGAAACGGATACGGAAGCGGGTCAATCCGTCAGAATAAGTGCGCAAAGAGAACGTACATCCATGCTTCATCAGCACTTCACGAATAAATATCAAGCCGATACCCTGTCCATTGGGCTTGGTGGAAAAGAAAGGACTGAACAATTTCGCCTCCACCTCTTTACTGATGCCGGCCCCTGTATCGGCAATTTCAAGCATGGTGGGAAAGACAGAGGTGCGGATAAAGATATTGCCTTCTCCACCGATACTCTCGGCGGCATTCTTTATAATATTCACCAGCACCTGTTCAAATAGGGATGTATCCATATTGACACGCGGATTTTCATCACATAAAGTCATGTGCAGCGTAATATTACGATTGCGGCAAACAGTCTCCATAAACATTTTACAGGCTGCCACACGCTCATTCAGACAAACCGATTGTAACTGTGGTTCGGGGATTTTCACCACATTGGCAAAGTTTGTGATGAAACGGCTCATACTATAACAACGATCCACACATACCTTCATCACTTCGCGCAAATCTTCGGTATCGTCCATACATTCCAAAGCACCATCCACCGTATCAAGGGTAGAAGTAATGCCCGCCACCGTATTGTTGACTTCGTGCGCAATCATGCGGATTACCTTCTCATAAGCCTTCTTCTCCGCCTTTACCACCTCGGAAGTCAGGCTCTCTATCAAGATAAACGGATGGGCAAATCCCCTGTCGACAAACGAAAGCCGCGAACAACGGTAAATCATGGAGTCACTCAGGCGAACCGTCTCACTGGCATCTTTCGGTATGCGTTCTATCTCTTCCGCCAAAGGTGAGGTAAGCTCACAAAGCAAACGCCCCTTCACTTCATCACCTGCCGCATAGTCCAAATAACGGAGCGCAGCAGCATTAATCATTGAAATATGTCCGTCAAGAGTGAGGATAATCAGTCCCATTGGAGATACGCTGACCAGCAAATCAAGAAAATGATTCTGCTCGCGCAAGCGCAGTCGTTCATCTTTCAATTGCTCCATCATGCGGTTGAAGACGAGAACAATGCGATCCGCCTCTTTCTGTCCCACCAGAGTGAGCCGGCTACTGAAATCCTGTTCGCGAAGCAAATCCATACCATTGCCGATAGTATCCAACGGTTTAACCACCTTACGGTAAAAAAAGACAAGAAAGATGAGGCTGAAAGTAATAAGTCCCTCCACCATATAAAAAAGCATGCCACGTTCCTTAAGGGAAAGCACCAGCAAGACTCCCCAGACAGCCAGCAACAGTAATGAAAGTATGAAGAAAAAGAACTTCAGCTTCATGTTCCAATTTAATCGTTTACCACAATATTATACTTCTCCAATCTACGATAAAGGGCAGCGCGGCTGATACCGAGTGCCGTTGCTACCTGAGACATATTGTTACCATACTTCTCCAATGTCTGCAAAATGGTTTGCTTTTCAATCTCTTCCAGCGTCATACCCTGTAAGTTGGCAGTCACTTTCGGCTCCAACGGACATTGGTATTGCGCTTTAAAGTCTTCGGACATCAGCACCTGTTTACCGCTCACCAGCAACGTGCGCTCCACCAGATTCTTCAATTCGCGGATATTCCCCGGATAAGGCAATCGGCTGAGGTAGTCCATCGCTTCTACCGTAAAGTCCACTTTAGGCAAGCCGTTTGCCTCACATTGCTTATCGGCAAAATGACGCACCAACAAGGGAATGTCTTCACGGCGTTCGCGCAAGGCAGGAAGATGTACCGTTATCAGATTAATGCGATAGAACAAATCTTCACGGAAAGTATGCTCCTGAACCATTTGGGCGAGGTCGGCATTGGTAGCGCTCACCACACGGATATCCACCTTACGGGGACGACTGTCACCCAAAACCTCAAAGGTCTGCTCCTGCAACACCCGAAGCAATTTCACTTGGCAACTCAAGTCCAAGTCTCCTATCTCATCCAAAAAGATAGTTCCTTTGTCTGCCAGTTCAAAACGTCCCATACGGTCGGAAGTGGCATCCGTAAACGCTCCTTTCTTATGGCCGAACATCTCACTCTCAAACAATGTATGCGAAATGCCTCCCAAATTTACTTTTACGAACGGTTTCTTGCCACGGGGACTATTGATATGCACCGCTTCGGCTATCAACTCCTTGCCGGTTCCACTTTCGCCCGTAATCAGCACAGACGCATTGGTGCGGGCTATCCTCTTGATGGTAGCCAGCACATCCATCAACGGCTTACTCTTTCCGATGATATGGCTACGGTCAAAACCGTCATTGTCCACTACCGGCACTTCAGGCTTCTGCTTATCGGCAGTCAGTTCGAGAGCCGTTTCTATACGTTGCATCAAAGCGACATTGTTCCACGGCTTCGTGATAAAATCGAAAGCTCCTGCCTGCATACCCTGCACGGCCAACTGAATACTTCCCCATGCGGTCATCAATATCACAGGAACATCGGGTTGGAATATCTTTACTTGCCTTAAAAGCGTCAATCCTTCTTCTCCGGTGGTGGACAAAGTAAAATTCATATCCATCAAAATCAATTGAGGAGCCACAGAACGGACAATTTCTATCGCTTCCCGCGGACCTGCAACCGCCTGAACCTCATACTTTGCTCTCTTCAGCATAAAGCTGAGAGAAGAACGGATGGCACTATCATCGTCTATAATCAATATCATAATGATGCAAAAATAGAAATTATTATTCAATTACTGCTTGATAATCTTCTCAAAATCCGCATCAATGCCTGTATTGTCCGTAAAGTCCCATAAAGTAAGGCTGCGAATCTGATAGTAATAAGACCAATAGGCATACAATTCATTGATATGCTTTTGCCGCGCCTCGTCCTTCTTCAACTGAGAATCGTTCAGGTCGAGTGTGGAAATCTTTCCAATCATAAAAGTCTCCACATTGGTATTATAACGCTTCTCGGCAATCTTATCCGCTTCATTGGCTATCTGAAGCTGCATCTGCTGATTGTTAAACTGCTCTACAAGGATGAAAAGATCCTGGTTGAAGTTCATTGTTTCCTGACGTAATCTGCTTTCCACCACATCGCGGTTGCTCTTTGCAATCTTTACTTTCCCCCTGCGCTTGCCCCAGTCCAGAATAGGAATCTTGAAGCCGACTTCCACTATCTGATTATCTTTCAGATTACGGTATGCGGTGTTCAGCTCATTATTCGTTCCCGTAAAACCGACCTGAGCGTAAAGAGTAATCTCGCGAAGGTCGCCCTTTGCCTTTGCCACTTCATAATCAGCCTCCAACTGACGGCGACGGATATTCTGAGCAAAAGAGTTATTAGTCAGTGCCTTGTCGAGCACATCATCGTAATTAAGCAAAACCGAAGGGATACTTCCCGGAACGACCGGTTCCAAGTCTTCATCCTCGCTCAACGCCAAAAAAGAGCGAAGTTGGAACATACGGCTTTTCAAGGTACTCTCGTTATCGGTCAAGGTAGAACGGGCATCCAGCACATTCAATTCCAATTGCAATAAATCATTTTCACTAATTTGCCCCATACTGCGCTTAGCCTTTGCCACTTCGTGCAACTTCTTGGCATTCTCCAAGTTCTGTCGGGCTATATTTACATTTTCTTTTGCCAACAAAAGATTGAAGAAATAATTGATGGTCGTTCTTGTCACATTCTCGGTAGCACTGAGGAATGAGGCTTTTGCTTCGGCATATCTCACAGGCTCTATACGGCGATCCCATTTGATGTTATTAACGCCGAAGATAGGCTGGTTCAGCGTCAAGGCGATAGGCACGGACATGTAGCGTTTAGACTTGTCACCATCCAATTGTTTCAGGAAATCAAGAGAAGAGTTCAACGAAAGCGTACCGCCTGTGAACCAAATATTTTGGTCAATGGACAATTCGCCACTCATCTGCAAGTTATTATTACGGACATAGGTATAAGTACCGTCCTCCTGCTGATATGAATTATATTTTTTGTTATAGCTGGGCAGTGTAGCCTTCAGATTCATTTCCGGCAACAGATTGGCACGAAAAGTACGATATTCCCAATAAGCGGTTTTCAATTCATTCAATGCCACGGCTGCATCCACACTCTGAGTGCGGGCTATCACAATTGCCTCGTCAAGCGTAATGGGACGTTGATGTTCTTCAGTCTGTGTCTGCGCTCCGACGGTCATTGAAAGGCCGATGGACATAAACAGAGATATTACTTTTTTCTTCATTGTCTTATGATTCTTTTTTGCAAGAGAACAGACAAATGGCATGCCAAAAGTTTATATCATTGAATAATAAGGAGTTAATATAAAAATAGAGTGTCCGAAATCGAACACTCTATTCATATACGAACAGCTGATTATTTATCTTTGTCATTGCCTCTTAACACTACTCTCTTGATTCGACAAGAAAGGAATCCAAGTTAAGCGCATTACCTTTACCATTAGTCCGGGTTCTTAATTTCTTGCATTTTCCCGCTACAACCAAATTACTTGCGGCATTCAAGCTGATATTTAAAAAATTGGCATCGACTGCAATTGCTCCATGCGAAGAACCCAAAGTTATATTCAGTGAATCAACCGTGAATGCCTTCTCCATGGCCAACACCGAATAGTCCATCCTTATCTCTCGAATAGCATTGGTATACACGATGACAGTATCCTTGGGCATTTTTCCTTCCGCATCTATCAACTTCAGACTCAATGTATTTCCCTTTATCTTCTTTTCTCCCAATTCCGGGTGTTTGATATCGATACGGAATTCTTCAGATGGTATAACCACAACCCTATAGCCGGCAAAATAAAATCTAGTAATATCTTGAGCCATACCTACGATACACACTAAAGATAGGAGACAAATAAAAAATAGTTTTCTTTTCATTACATATTTATATAAAATGATTAATAATATACCATCAGTACATCATTGTGTTTGTCTTTTAGAAAAAAGACCTAGGCCTTTTTAAAAAAGACCTTGAAGCTTTCAAAAAAGACCTTGAAGTTTTTCGAAAAGAACAAGGTCTTTTTAGGAAAGAGAAACTGATGAAATCTCCTTTCACACATAACGGTGCTCAAACCTCCTATTCATGGGGATTCCCGTGTGAAAGCAACCTTCACCGCTTCCTTTCACATCAAACACCGATAAACAAAGGGATTCAATGGGTGCAATGCGTGAAAGCAACTTTTATCAACTTTCCTTTCATACTCTTATTCCCCATGCAACGCCTCGGCCGGCTGAATCTGCATAGCCTGACGAGCCGGGAACCAAATACTGAACACCACTACCAACAACAAAAGCAGATAAGTGAGTATTCCTCCGATAACAAAACGCCCGATACTCCATTCCACCGGCCACGTGTTTACCAAATC
Source organism: uncultured Phocaeicola sp. (assembly GCF_948499155.1). Classification (NCBI taxonomy): domain Bacteria; kingdom Pseudomonadati; phylum Bacteroidota; class Bacteroidia; order Bacteroidales; family Bacteroidaceae; genus Phocaeicola; species uncultured Phocaeicola sp. The sequence continues at coordinate 111,977 of NZ_CAOOSE010000002.1, forward strand.
GGAAACACCCAGATTATAGGCAACGAACAATGCCGGAATATAAGCAAAGGTAACCAACAAGATGCCCTCTCCCATCAATAGCCCCATAAGACTACGAGGTGTAGCTCCCGAAGTGAGTCGGATGGCAAGTTCCTCCCGACGGTGTTGGGTACGGAACCAGAAAGTGCCAAGTACCGCCAAGAATGCATTAATCAAGAAGAAACCGGCAATAGCCAGATAAGTATAAAGTTCGCTGCGGTAATCCGACAATTGTTCATTGCGGAACTGGCTCATCGGACGCATATCCGCCAAATAGAGATTGCCCACCCGAAGCTGCTTCTTCATCTCCTTGCGGAAAGACTCTACAAAGCCGGGGCGGTCGGCATCCGCCTTTACGCGAATGAACAAGTCCTGATAAGGAATACTGGCATACGTACATTTAAATCCATCATTACGGACATAATAAAATGCCGCTTGTTGCGAAGTATATTCGTTGTATTTCTGATTTTCGCAAACAGCAGATACCCGGACAGAATCGCTTCCATCCTTATTGAAGCTCACGAGCTTGCCTACCATTTCCACACCTTTGCGGGGCGTATATTCCTTTCTTCCTTTTCCACTTATCAGGTAACGTGCAAGATTGTCCGTCATCACCATTTCTTCGGGGCGGGCACGTTTCGAAAGTTCTTCGGGAGAGCATCCGTCTGCCCCCTTCACCCCGAACACGGCGAAATAACCGGGACTGACCATGCGCGTATAAGCACTTGCCTGCAAAGTATCACGAAAGACAGTCTGAGTCCCATTCTTCCACACATAATGGAAATGCATACGGGTATAGCACAAATCCTTCATTGCAGGATGGCGCCGCAAGCGACTGCAGAATTCCAGATATTCACCGGTCATCGTCTCGGGAGAACGGCTGGCCGTATCACGTTCCAAACTTTCTTGAGGCAACACACCCACTTGTATATAATAAACATTCTCCCATTCAAAGCCGAGAGATTTCTGTCCGTTGACCGCCACAGCATATACATAGTCTACGGCATACCACAAAGAAGTGGCAATCACAAATATTCCAGCCACCAAAAGCAAATTGGCGCGAAGGTTGTTCTTTATAATCTTTAATATATGTATCAGCATGGTTTCAGAGTTTTTCGTTCAACGAATCTACAATTGGAGTATGCGCCACTCTCCATGCAGGCACATAGGCCGAAAACATATTGAGTATCAAGCAAAAGCCAAATGCAACAAGAAATATCAGGGGGCTTATCATGGAAACGTTCATCGTAGCGGTGGCTCCCCATACCGTCTGTAGCAACCAGTCACTCATCAGCCACAAGAACAGATAGGATAATGCCAATCCTAACAGTCCGCCCATAACGGTCAGTACCAGATTTTCGTTCAATACTTGCCATACCAGTTCATTGCGAGTCGCACCAAAAGCCTTGCGGATGCCCAGTTCTTCCAAACGGCGACGCATACGGGTATTGGTCAGCCCACTCAAATTGATGGCAGGAACCAAAAGAATAATCAGTATCATAATACCATACTTCCAGAAATTGGCATTCAGGTTCTCGTATTGATTGGCAAACTTACGATTGAGCTGCATACGGAAATTATCGGGCTGCCCCATCAATTGCAATTCCATATCACCCAAGGTCGTGTTTATCTGCGCCACGCTACGAGCCACTTCATTGCGGATAGCATCAAAGTCGTCGGTGGAACGGGCAAGGATGGTAATGACATTATTGCCGCTGGTCTGCCCCGCCTCCGCCTCGTTAGCCACAGCATTAGAGGTGTAGGGCGCATATACTTCGCTCCAGGTAAACTCACAAAAACGATTCACGTCATCCACCACACCACATACTGTATAGGTGGCAAAGTTAACCAGAATATCTTTTCCTATGGCATTCTCCACCCCTCCGAAAAGCCGGCGTGCCACACTCTTGGCAATGACTGCCTGCTTCAATCCCGATTGGAAATCGGCTTCGGTAAAAGGCTTGCCCGCCAAGAAACGGAATTGATATACTTTCCAGAAAGCGGCATCGGTCAACATAAGCGGAGTATTCATTTCTTCATCGGAACCGATGGTACCCACAAGAACCTCTCCTCCCTCGTAAGTGGCGGTAACCGCTTCCGGAGTAGTCAAGGGATAGAATATCTCCTTTACCAGCCACAATGAAGGACGGGAGTGCCCCGCACTGTTGGGGTCTTTTTTATCATAGACAGTACGTTCCCACTTGACGTAAAGCGAACGGGAACGGTTCACTTCAGGGGCATAATCTGCCGTCTTTGCCTGATATACTATCAGTATCACCATAATCAAGGCGATGGCAAGTGCGGTACCCAAAATGGTTATCACACTAAGCAAGGGCTGATTACGCAACTGAAAAAAGGCTTGTTGTATTATCTTCTTCATTTACACTAAAATTTATTTCATCATTGTATCTATATATATTCTTATTCCTCATGCAACGCTTCGGCAGGCTGAATCTTCATAGCTTGTGTAGCAGGCATCCAAATGCCGAAAACAATCATTAGCGCCATCAATAACCAGGTAACGCTAATGGCAAAGAACAGACCCGGTATGCCGATAATACTCATCAATATATCATAGCGCAACAATCCTATCTACCAAAACAGGTTTTACATCACCTGACGTCCGTCAAAGAAGCGAATCGTGCGTGAAGTCTGTTTGGCTTGTTCTTCATTGTGAGTTACCATTACAATGGTGCGTCCGTCTTCTTTATTCAGTTTATGCAATAGTTCCATCACTTCCGCACCCATCTTTGAATCCAAGTTACCGGTGGGCTCATCGGCAAGGATTATTTCAGGATTACCGACAATGGCACGCGCAATGGCTACACGCTGGCATTGACCACCCGACAATTGAGTGGGCATGTGGCGCATACGATGGCTCAGCCCTACACGCTCCAACACTTCCTTTGCCAAACGTGTACGTTCTTTGGCCGGCATTTTTCTATAGAGCAAAGGAAGTTCCACGTTGTCAATCACATTCAATGAGTTAATCAGATGGAAAGACTGGAAAACAAAACCAAGCGTCTTGTTACGGAAAGCCGCCAGTTCTTTGTCTTTCATGTTTTCCACCGACGTACCGTTTATCTCAATCTTACCGCTACTGGGCGCATCCAGCAGGCCCATGATATTCAGAAGGGTAGATTTTCCACATCCTGAGGGCCCCATGATACTTACAAACTCACCTTTTTCCACGTCCAGATTTACATTCTCAAGTGCCAAGGTCTCAATTTCATTTGTACGGTAAATCTTGTTGATACCGGTTAATTTAATCATTGCCATAATCGTTTTTATTTTTAATTGTTATTATTATCTTTATCTAATCCATTATCTTTTAATGTTCAAAAGCTATGCCAAACAGATAAATATCTTATTTTCAACAGCTTGATTCCAGTCTAAAGTGTCCGAAAACGAACACTCTGCCCGATTTTGTGAGTATCGGGAACTATTCGTCACGCAAAGCATCGGCAGGCAATATATGTGAAGCGCGCTTCACCGGTATATAGGTACCTACCAAGGCGATAACAAGCAATATGATATAAGTTATCAGTGTAACGATGCAAAAATGGGCCACAGGTTGGTTTTGCCATAAACTCATATTACATCCTGCCATTCCGCCTCCCGAAGAGAAAGTGGCAAACCCTGTTTCGTGCACCAGATGGACAACCGCCGGAAGAGCCGCCACAAAAGCAACCGTTACCAATAAAAAAGCTTCCGTCAGGAACTGATTACGGACTGAATTTTCTGATGCTCCCATGCTACGCATGATACCTATCTCCTGACGGCGTGCATTGCAGCGAATCCAGAAAGTACCTACCATCCCCAAGAAAATACAGAGTAGCGCAAATCCGGCTAACGAATATTTCAGGCGAAGCTGATTGATGACACCGCTTCGTTGTGCATACAGATAACTGACCTCCTCGAAAGACTGAAGCCCGGCACAATAAAAGTTACCCGCTTTAAGTTGGAGCATCACTTCTTTATTGAAACGTTGCTCAAATACATCGGCATCTACTCCCTCTTTCAGCGAAAAAGTGATGCTATATCTCCAATGCATATAAGTGTTACCTTCTATCTCACTATACGCCCATACCAACAAAGGGTAAGGCTGCTCATACTTGCGGTGCTTATAATCTTTAAACACACCGGCAATCTCAAAACTATTCTTATTCCTAAAATATATCTTCTGCCCCACCGCATCCGTTTTTCCATAAAGAGCCCGTGCCAAAGACTCCGATACAAACACTTTATGACGCGTTGCCACATCTGCCGGTATATGTATCTCCTCTCCCGTAAAAGCATCTTTCATGCCGTAAGTGCGAAACATATTACTGCCGTCCTGCATATACATTTCATAATACTGCGTATGCACGTATTTATCATTTTCAATGTTTGCCGTGTCACTAAATATCTGTGCTCCGTTCCACGAACCACAATTGGGGAAACTGGCAGTGGAAGCGACAGAGAAATCTTTCACCTCAGGAAGCTCACGCACCACACGGATAATGCGACTATAAGCCTCTTTGTTGAGAGAATCTGTAGCCATTTCCTGCTGATAGTTCGTATTGGAAGCATCATAAGCATCTATCTTTACTACATATTTTTCATGCGCATCATACCCCGGATCAATAAGCCCGGTAGCGGTCAGCACATAAATAGGGTCGACCACCGTCCAAAGGAAAAAGCTGACAATAACCAGTTCTATAAATATCCAGCCATTCATTCTTCGCTGGTTCCACAACTGACATATAATTTTCTTTATCATAATCGTATCTCCATTTTAGCGTTTTGAATTAAGTGACTGAATGATAGTGCGGCGCAAAGACCATACGGCAGGTACAAATGCCGAAATAAGGTTAAGCAGCACACAAAGCCCGAAAGCAAAGCCAAACACTGCCGGATTGAACAACATCTCGAAGGTGAGGAACGGAGTCTTTGTCGGATCATCGACATAATTATCAAACAAGGTAAGTATCCAGTCACTTGCGCTCAGTACAATCAAGTAGGATATGAAGATACCGACCAACCCGCCCAGGCAAGTCAACAGCAGATTTTCCCACAACACCTGTCCCAACAATATTTTATTGGTGGCTCCATACGCCCGGCGTACACCCAACTCACACAAACGATGATCCATACGCGATGAAATCATGCCGCTCAAATTCATGGCGGGAATGAAAAGCAGGGCCAACAATATATATACTATTCCCATCACCTCCCCTTTTATATCGGGTGCACCACAAGAATTCTTTCGGAACGTGCTTTTCCAAAAATCATCAGGCTGCTCCATCAAATCATTTTCATATTCGGAAGTCTGAAGATTGTATTTGCGAAAAACATCCTGTACTTCGGCACGCAAAGCTTCTTTATCAGCCGATGTCGGAGCAAGCATATAAATATGGGCATTACCTATCAGTTTCTCACCCTCAGACGTTCGGGACACCCATGATTGTAAAAACAAAGGTATCCATAAGTCACCTGCCGTATCAGGAGTGGCATTCGACACATCTTGCACAACTCCACACACACGAAACTCCTTACCATTGAGGGTGAAATATTTCCCTACTACATCTGTCGAAGCAAAAATGCGTTTAGCAAGGCTTTCCGACAAAACAGCTACAGGCAAACTGGCATCTACATCAGCCTGAGTAAAAGGTTTCCCGGTCAAAAAGCGAAAAGAGAACACAGACCAGAACCCGGAATCAGCATAGTATGGATTTACCGTCATTACCTCTTTCTTATCAGGCAAAGCTATCGTATTATTACCCATAAAATCCTGTGTACCGGCACCGATAGCTTCCAAATGAGGTAAATCTTTCAGCATCTTATCCACCAGATAGTAGGAAGCACCGCTATTACAATTCCAACTTTCCTTATTTGTCCTAGGATAACATTTCATTGCCTTAATTATCAATATCCTATCACGGTTGTACTCCGGATAAATCGGAGCAAACTTCACATAAAAGATAATGAATATAGTCATGGTCAAGGCAATGGAAAGCCCTGTACCCACCACATAGATAGAAGTAAAAAGCTTGTTTTGCTTTATCAGTGTCCATGCTTGTCTTAAATATTGTTTTATCATTTCTTAGATAGATTAAAATGTTTATTTTATTCATCGCGAAGCGCATCTACCGGTCTGATGCGACTGATATTACGTGCGGTATAAACAACAGCCATAATCATGGTAGTGGCAATGGCAAGGGCTGTGCCAGCTACATAAATGGAGGTGAACAATTTGTTTTGTTTCACCATTTCCCACGCCTGTTTTACATAAAGTATAATCATATCGAGAACGAATATAGATTGAAGGTTGATTAAAACCAAGAACCCGGCAAAGGACCCGGGTTCTCCGTCAATCCCCCTATGAAATACTTATTATTAAAGAGAGAGTTTTATTTCTTCGTTTATGTTGTAACTGTCCCTACTTGACTTTCAACTTGTTCTTGTTCTTATAGTTGCTCATATCGCTGACCACCACTTTATCACCGGGTTGCAGTCCGCTCACCACCTCCACATATTCAAAGTTGCTGTCGCCAAGCTGTACCTTACGCTTTATAATCTCATTATCACTGTCCTGCACGAACAATTCATATTCGCCACGGCCTACATAATAAGAAGCATTTGCTATTCTCATCACATCCTCTTTCACAGCATTCATCACATATACATCCGTTTTCAGTCCTGAACGGAGACGCTTGTTATTGTCTTCCACCAACTGAACGGTAAACGAAATTACACCATTCTTTGACAGCGGTGTGACACTGCTCACGGTACCTTCGAGTTTTTCATTACCGATTTTAACAATGGCTCGTCCTCCTGCCGCTACACGGTCGCCATACGTATCGGCTATTTCACCTTCCACCTTAAAATGGCTCAAATCTGAGATGACAGCCACCTGTGTACCTTGCGGGACCTGTGCACCGACCTGATTATTAATATAAGTAAGAATGGCTTTGCGCGGCGAACGAATTTGGGCGTCATCCAATGTCCGCTTCATTTCGGCCAGGCTCTTTGTAAAGATATTAAATTCCAATTCCTTCACTTTGAGGTCGGCTGCCTTGACTTCTTTTTCATTCGCATACTGCTGGCGGAGCTGTTCCAGCTCCAACTTTCCCGTATTAAAGTTCAATTCAGCCTGACGCACTTTATCCGTAGTTCCTGACCCCAGACTATCCAAATATCTTTCATTACGAAGTTCCACTTCCATACGGTTCAATTTCATGGCAGAAATCTTCACCTGCATTGCCAAATCACTCAGATAAGTATTGTTGTTCACCTTCAACTGCTCCAACTGATAACGCTTCATCTGCTCCTCATCCAGCAATTTCTTATATTCCGTCTCCGTACTCTGAAGATCCAGCTTAAGAATCGGTGTTCCCACATCCACACTGTCCCCCCCCTTCCGGTAGATTTCTACAATACGGGTATTGATAGGCGAATTGATAATTTCCTCAAAAGCCGGAACCACCTTACCGGAAGCACTCACACTTACTTCTATTATCCCGCTATCCACTTCCGAGAATACCAGATCCTTCCGGTTCACACTGCTCCGCATAAAAGAAATCAGCAAAGCTATGCATACAACGCCAGCAATGCCTATCGCACCATATTTAACCAACATTTTCTTACGCTCTTTATCACGTACCTCTTTTGGAATTTCTCTGTCCATAATTCTATTGTTGTTTTATTATTTTTTTCCGTATCAAATATGAAGCAACATTCATGCCAAAGGAACAATAGTTTGATTATCAACACCAAACAAAAAAGAAAGGGTGTCCGATATCGAACACCCTGTACGTTTTTAAACTTCTGCAAACGGACATCCTCCCGGTTCCGTTTCATCGCAGACGCAATATTTCCCCCACCTTCGGCGCTGCATCCTCAGGCTTCATTTTATTCATTTTATATAGATTCTTCAGACGGATTCCATATTTCTGTGCGATGGAATACATGGAGTCTCCACGGCGTACCACATGGACAATATGCTCTTTGTCGGCACGACGGTGTTTCTTATCCAAATAGATAATATCTCCCGGTTTCAATACATATCCTTTATACAAGTCATTATACTTTCTAAGTTTACGCTGGCTGATACCAAACTCTTTCGACAGGCTTTTAAAAGTATCCCCGCTACGCACCACAATATATAGCAAATCATTTGCCAAATAAGGCTGGTGTGGGTTTGGAAATTCTTTCATCCACTTGATACCGTCACGAGTATCGAATTTATGCAAATCATACAATTCGATAATGTCAATCAAACGATAGGCATAGCGGGGATCTGTTGCATATCCGGCTTTTTTCAGTCCATGCGCCCAACCTTTATAATCCGTTATCTTCAACTTAAACAAAGAAGCATAACGCGAACGCCCTTTCAAAAATTTGGAATGGTCTTCGTATGACTCACGCGGATGCTTGTAAGCACGGAAACATTCATTACGGGCATCATCATCATAACGCACCGTACGTCCCGTCCAATCTCCCCCGCACTTAATACCAAAATGATTGTTCGACTTACGGGATAAAGTACTTTTTCCGGCCCCCGATTCCAACAGCCCCTGTGCCAGTGTGATACTGGCAGGGATGCGATAACGTTTCATTTCCTCAATAGCTATATCCTTATACTTATGAATGTATTCTTCGTATTGGCGGTTACGCGTCTGAGCCTGTGCCGTAAAGAAACAGCATCCGCACAGCACCATAAGAATAATATATCCAAACGTCGTTTTCATCTTTTAGAATTGTTCCAATATTTGTATTCGTTTTTCGATAGGAGGATGTGTCGCAAACAGTCCGCTCAGCCCACTCAATGCACTCTCCGCCTGCTTTCCCGGATGCTGAATAAAGAGCTGGGCCACATCTTCACGCTTCACCGCTTCTATATCAGGATCGGCCGATATCTTACGCAAAGCACTTGCCAAAGCCAAAGGATTCTTCGTCATCTCCGCCGAACCTGCATCTGCCAAATACTCGCGTTTGCGCGAAATGGCAAAGCGCATCAATATGGCAAAGAAATATCCGACAGCCGCAACCAGCATAGTCAACAGAATAATCAAGGCCGCCCCTCCTTTGTCATCACGTTTACGTGTAAAAGAAGAATAATAAGCGGAGCGCAATGCTATCTGTGCCAACATCGAGAAAATTCCCACAAACACGATGGAAATGATAAGCAAACGTACATCATGATTACGGATATGGGACAATTCATGGGCGATAACAGCTTCCAGTTCTTCATCATTCAGTTTCTCAATGATGCCTTTAGACAATGTTACGGTGTAGCTTTTCTTATTTATACCACTGGCATAGGCATTCAGTGAATCATCATTTATAATGTTGATTTTAGGCATCAGCATCCCCTGACTCATACAAAGATTTTCCACCAGATTATAAACACGTTTATTTTCTTTCCGCTCCAAAGGACGAGCGCCCGTAGCAGCATTGATGATGGAAGTATTGGCAAAGTAGGCTATCAGAAACCAAATGAATACGCCTCCCAATACATAAGGAGCCATTTCTATAAATAAAGCCATTGACCGGTCGGTGACACTCACCTGATAATAATGGGGGGCATCACCTTGTGTCAAATAAACCAGCAAATAACAAAACACAAACAAAAGCCCCACTACCAGGCAGGGAAACAAACAGAGCAGAAGCAGCGAACGAAGGTTATTCCTGCTCTGCTGTGTGTGTATGCCAACATATTGCATCGTCCTTAAAATTTAATTTTAGGAGCTTCCTCCAAAGTAGCGCGTTGCTCTCCCAAGTCAAACATCACTTCTTTACGGAAACCGAACATACCTGCCAAAATATTGGAAGGGAATGTCTCTACTGCATTATTATATTCTTTTGTAGCAGAATTAAAATAACGGCGCACGGAAGAAAGCTTATTTTCCAAATCGGCTATTTCTTCCTGCAACTGAAGAAAGTTTTGGTTTGCTTTCAGGTCCGGATAGGCTTCCAATGTTATTTTCAATCCACTCAAAGCAGAAGACAAGGCATTCTCTGCTACAATTTTCTCATCAATGGTTTTGGCACCGATAGCCCCGTTGCGAGCATTGATAACCCGTTCCAACGTATCTTTTTCGTGAGCCGCATATCCTTTTACAGTTTCCACCAACTGAGGGACCAAGTCATGGCGCTGCTTTAGCTGAACATCGATGTCTGCAAACGCATTCTCGCGGTTATTACGCATTTTAACCAATGAATTATACATGGAAACCAACCAGGCCACCAAGATAACGACTAGTACAATCACGATAATTGCTGTCATAATTTTCTCATTTTAAATTGTTACTCGCAAACATACTGATTTTATCCGGCAGTATGTATTCTTTTTCAAATAATTCACGTTTTTACTCAAATTCCAAGGAACCAAAGAAATCGGGTCTGTGGAAATCCGGTTTTTCTATATTAATGGGGTTCCACGACAAGAAATGTGGAGTTTGCAATTCATCACCGCATTTGTAAAAGTTAGCCTTCACCGTATGTCCGTCCAATGAAGTAATCCGGTGCTTAAAGAATACGGCATAAGGAATGACCAAAGCCACTTCCCACGTACATTCCCCTATCCGTTCTTCAAAAGGTGTACGGCCCAAGCTCGACCAACGGGACACTTTTTCCATCACTTCACGCGGTGCATGTTCCCGATTATTCCGCCCTGCTCCTGCCCCAACCAGAAATGTACCGATACAGCTACACTCCATATTGTAATACACACCATCGTCTGCAGGAATAGAAAAAAACTCCATGCATGAATCAGTCCAGACCGCTCCGTTATCTTCGCCATATTTGGCACGAACACTGCCTTCGGTCACTTTATAATGTATTAAAATGGAATCAGCCGTATGCGCAATGCGAAAAGCAGCTTCAGGGTGATAAGGATATTCTTTCCAATTTACAGTATCTATCTTTTGAAATGATACGCCTTCATTGTCCAGCACTTGGGGCACAGCTTGTGCATCATTAACAGATGTAGTTATTTTCTTGACTTTCATGGTTTTCTTTTTAGATTATTGAATTCATTTTGGTTTTGTTCTCGCAAACATACAAAAAAGAGTCGACACTCGGAAAGAATCTTTCTTTTTTTCAAGAATGATGAAAGGATTATTCATTCTCTTTACGGCGGATAAAAAACTTTTTTGTATCTGTCCGGTTGGACAGCATACAGCAGAGCCCATACGTCCGCACAGGCTTATGCGTACGCATGTCTTTTATGAAAAATGCTAATACAAAAAAATATATTGGCGGACAGGTATCTAATCCGTTGTTAAATAATCTCCGTCGAAGGACAAAGGCAACAAAGCACTTACCCCTTTCATGATATAAATGTCTGATTTGCTGTAAAGTAAGATGCGCATTGGGTATCCAAACCGCTTTTCAGTTTCCAGTAACACTTGCCGGCAGGCACCGCAAGGAGGAATAGGAGTGTCAAGGAAGTCATGTTCGGTACGTGCGGCAATGGCAAGCACTTTTACCGCTTGGTCGGGGTATTGGGAATTGGCATAAAATAGAGTAGTGCGTTCGGCACATAGTCCGGAAGGATAGGCCGCATTTTCCTGATTGGTTCCCGTTACCACAACGCCGTTTTCCAGCAGGGCGGCGGCTCCTACCGAAAAATGCGAATAAGGTGCATAACTCCTTTGTGTTGCTTCGCACGCTGCATCCACCAATTTACGGTCTTCTTCCGTTAATTCGTCATAATTACGTGCTTCGATATTGATTTCCAGTTTGATTTCTTTCATGGTGTTTAAGCCTTGGTTTATATGCAAATGTAATCTTTTGTTTTTGATTTCCAATTTCTTTCTTTTCATTAATTTCCAATTTCTTGCAAATGCTGTTCATTGCACTTCTTCTTTTCGTAAAATAATCACCGTATATGATTAAAAGTCATTAAAAAAGCTGTATATTTGTGCTTCGTGATAGAAAACGAAGAACGGAAAATGATAAATCAAGCAGTAATTGACAGAATAAATAAAGGCGATGTAAAGGCTTTCGAGCGTCTTTATAATGACTATTTCGTTTATTTATGTGCTTGTGCTAATTCTTATATCTTCAATTCTCAGGAGGCTCAGGATATAGTGAATGAAGTCTTTATGAAATTGTGGTATAAACGTGGTGATTTATTATTTCCTATTCATTCTTATTTAGTGCGCAGTGTGCAAAACGGATGTTTGAATTATTTGCGTTCACTCCATAGCCGTGAGCGCGTGGTGGATGAATATCGTGAAACGTTACTTGAATATCAGGAAGAATATTGCATGAGTGAATGTAGTCCTTTAAAAGAAATGGAACAGGCCGACTTGGAGCGTCAGGTACAAGCTGTAATTACTTCCCTTCCCGATAAGTGCAAAACTATTTTTGAACAATATCTTTATTCTGAACTTACTCCGCAGGAGATTGCTGAAAAGAATGGAATCTCTGTCAACACTGTGCGCGTACATATTAAAAATGCGATGGACAAGCTGAAGGAGAAGTTGGGTTCACGGGTCGGAATTCTCTTATTTTTTCTTTTTTAAATAGATAATAAAAAAAAGTCCGTATTTTATTAAATGCTTTTAAGGTGGCGCGTGTATTATTAATAGTTAGTAATACAAAACCAACAGAATGAGCAATTCAATACATGAGTTTGATGGCTTGATGCTGGATTATCTGAAAGGGGATATAACGCCTGAAGATATGCAGAAGATGACCGAATTATTACATACAGATGCTTCCTGCCGGGAGAAGTATCGTGAAATGTCACGTGCTTATGCCATTGCTTCTGTGCCTTGGTTTGAACGGAGGAAGGAGCAGAACCTTGAATCTTTGCGTGAAAAGTTAGGTCTTCGTTCCTCTCCACAGCGTACTTTATTTAGAAGGATGAGAGTTGGTAGCTTTGCTGCAATGGTCACATTACTGATTGGCTTTAGCATTAGTTTCATTTATTTGAATAATCATTCGGCAGAAGTGGTTGCCCCGCCTGTTTCCTACTGCCAAATAGAAATACCTCAGGGTGCGCAATCTAAACTGATATTGCCGGACAGCACATTGGTTTACCTCAACGGAGGTACAATCATAAAGTATGATGCATCATTTCAGAATAAGACTGAACGTGAGGTTTATCTGAATGGGGAAGCGTACTTTGAAGTGGCAAAAGATGCGGAAAAGCCCTTTATCGTTCATGCGGCGGATTTGAATATCAAGGTACTTGGCACCAAATTTAATGTATCGTCTTACCTGGACGAGCCCAACATAAAAGTCAGTCTTTTGGAAGGAAGGGTCAAGGTGTCCGTGGCTTCGGATGAGACTGATAAGTTTTACCTCTTGCCCAATGAACAAGCTGTGTATGACAAGGCAAAAAATATCTTGTCTGTAAGGGGTGTAGATGCCGGTTCTCAAGTGATGTGGAAAACAGGACGTCTTGTCTTTGTAAACGAAACCTTATATCATATCTTGAAAACTGTCGGAAAAAAATATGATGTTCAGATTCTAATCCAATCCCAAAAGATGAATACGGAATATTTTTCCGGTAGTATAGATGCAGACCTGACTTTGGATGAGGTTCTTTCTTATCTGGATGTAGATAATAAATTTGTCTGGAGAAGGAAGGGGAAAACCGTGGTTATTGCTGATAGATAGTATGTAAAACCGTACCTATAGGTACACCTTAAATATTGTTGTTAACTAATAATTCTAAGTATGAAAAAAACTTTTTGCAAGACTCGCAGGGGGCATTGGGTCCCTCTGGCATGGGCAGCTTCATTCCTTTTATGGGGAAATGTCGCTTTTGCTGCATTGCCTATTCAAGAGGCAAGATTTTCCATGCAACATCGTTCTGTATCCTTGAATCAAGTATTCAATGAAATTGAAAGACAAACGGGTTATTCTTTTTTGATTCGTAACAATGATGTCAATACGAATCAGAAGGTTTCCATCGATGTGAAGAACAAAAGTGTCAAGGAAGTCCTGGAGATTTTATTTGCCGGTAAGAATATACGTTATGAAGTAGAAGGAGAACGTATTTCTGTTTATAAACCACAACAGGCTAAACAGACTACTGTTTCCGGAATTGTTGTAGATGCCGCTCAGGAACCGATTATCGGAGCTTCTGTTGTGGTGGTAAACACAACCAATGGTTGTATTACAGACCTTGACGGAAAATTCTCTTTGGAGGTGTCGCAATTACCGGTGAAAGTACAAATCACTTATATCGGTTATAAACCGCAAGTGGTGACAATCAGTGATTCCAAAACGGCTCAGATTGTTCTTCATGAAGACACGGAGACATTGGATGAAGTGGTGGTTGTCGGTTATGGCTCTCAGAAAAAAGCTAATCTGACCGGTGCTGTCGCTTCTGTAAAGATGGACGAAGTGATGGGAAGCCGTCCGTTGACACAAGCTGCCGATGCGTTACAAGGTACCGTTCCCGGTCTGCTTGTTTCTAGCAGCGGAAATGCCCCCGGTCAAGGCAAATCTTTCCAAATTCGTGGTGCTTATTCAGTAGGTGTGAAAAATAGCGATGGTTCGTATGGTAATACCATCACCCCTTTGGTTTTGATTGATAATGTAGAAGGCGACCTGGATATGGTTAATCCTGAGGATATTGAAACCATTACCGTATTGAAGGATGCCGCTTCGGGAGCCATATATGGTGCACGTGCAGCCGGTGGTGTAATTTTGGTAACAACCAAACGTCCGAAAGGGGAAACCACTTTCCAACTTAATTATAATAATAACTTTGCGTTTGCTTCAGCTATGAATCTGCCCGAACAGGCACCCCTGATGGAGTATTTGCAAGCGTATCAGGATGCTGCCGGTGACCAGTTCTGGACAATGGGCTCGCCGAGTGTAAGCAAATGGATGGGCTATCTGGAACAATATCGCAACAATCCTTCTTCCATTCCTACGGTAGGTGATGGTATTTTTAAAGATGCAGATGGTGCCGTATATTATATGAATGAAAAGGATTTGACAAAGAATATGCTTGAAACCAGTTTCCAGCAGAGTCATAATATATCGATGACCGGTGGTACGGAGAAACTTCGTTTTCGTCTTTCTGCAGGTTATATTGACAATAACGGTGTGTTGATTACGGACAAAGACCAGTATAGACGAATGAATGTAAGCGGATTTATCTCAGCCAATATCACGAAATGGTTTACTCAGGAAGCTACTCTTAGTTATGCCCATAGCAAAAAAACATTGCCAAGCTCAGCCTTGGGTGCTATCTATTCTACCCGTCTGGCTTCTTTCTATCCTGAAGGAAATATGCCGGCCGGAATTTCGGATGAGGCAGAAGGCTTGCCTTTCTTTACTCCTGCCAACCAGATACGTTGGTCCAACCCCTCAAAGACATTGAATGACAACCCTCGTATCTTCTTAAAGTCCATATTGAAACCGCTTAAAGGACTTGAAGTGGCATTTGAATATACCTTTGATAAGAAAATATATGATTATAATTGGTACACGGGAAGTGTAGCTTATACCACTGTTCAGGGAGGTAAAGACACTACTCCGACAAACGACTATTTACAAAAGACAAAAAGATATACCGATTATAATTCAATAAACTTATATGCCACTTATGATTTTAATTTAGGTGACCATAAGTTTAAGGTGATGGGTGGTTTTAACCAGGAGTCAAGTTATCGAGAGACGATGGAAGCTTATTCATACGGACAAGCGGTAATTGAAGTTCCTTCGTTGGGTTCGGGTACTTCTACGCTGAAGGCTACTGATAGCTACAATGAGTATTCGGTACGTGGCGGCTTCTTCCGTGTGAACTACAATTATCTGGACCGATATTTATTGGAAGTGAACGGACGTTATGACGGTTCTTCCAAATTCCCCAAAGATTCTCGTTATGGCTTCTTCCCATCAGTTTCTGTGGGTTGGAATATTGCTCAGGAAAAGTTTATGGAACCTACACAAAACTGGTTGGGCTCATTGAAGTTGCGTGCTTCTTATGGTATGATTGGTAATCAGAATGTGCCGGCTTATTCCTTCATTCCTACCATGACAGTGAATAATAAATACAATGGATGGTTGTCTGGTGGTAATTATGTGACAGCTATAACTTCTCTTCCTTCTTTGGTAAGTAGTAATTTTACTTGGGAAAAGGTGGGTACTTTTGATATAGGTCTTGATTTTTCTATGTTCAGTAATCGTTTCACCGGTACATTCGACTGGTATCAACGTAATACAAACGGAATGTTGGCTCCGGGTATGCAGTTGCCGGCTGTAGTGGGTGCGAGCGCTCCTTATCAGAATACAGCAGATATGCGTACACGTGGTTGGGAATTGAGCATGAATTGGCGTGACCAAATCGGAAAGGTGGGTTACCGTGTAGGTTTCAACCTGTCAGACAGTCAATCAAAAATTGTGAAGTATAATTCTAATGAATCCGGCATATTAACCAGTACTTTGAGCAATGGCTCTACTTTCTGGAACTATTATGAAGGAAAAGATTTAGGAGAAATTTGGGGATATGAATACGATGGTTTCTATACAGTAGATGATTTTACCGATACATCCTCATGGAAGTTGAAAGATGGTGTACCTAGTATTGATGGTTATAATCCTCGTCCGGGCGACGTGAAGTTTAAGAATCTGATGGATGACGACCGTGGAACCAATATGATTTCTAGTGGTGATAATACGGTTAGTAATCCGGGTGACCGCAAAGTGATTGGTAATAATACGCCGCGTTATCTTTATGGTATTACACTGGGAGCAAATTTTAAAGGATTTGATTTGAATGTATTTATGCAGGGTACAGGCAAACGTGACACATGGATTGCTAATAACCTGAAGTTCCCCTTGTATTCAGACTTCAAGTTTATCGCTTTGTACAAAGACTTGAGTAATTATTGGAAACCGGTAGATGCTGCGAACGGAGATTATACGGCTGCTAATCCTAATGCCGAGTTCCCGCGCATTTATGGTAACTATGGTAATCAAGGCTCTAACTACCGTCAATCAGATAAATATTTGTCAGATGCTTCCTATTTCCGTATCAAGAATGTTACATTGTCCTATACTTTCCCGAAAGCATGGATAGCAAAAGCATCTTTGTCACAGTTGAAGGCCTTTGTCAGCATTGAAAATCTGGCTACATTCTCATCATTGCCGAAAGGTATTGACCCGGAAACATTGTCATGGAACTATCCGGCATTCCGTACCGTATCTTTCGGGCTTAATGTTACATTATAAACCTAAAATTAGTACGAGTATATGAAGAAACTATTTATAAGTTTGGCTATCATCGCAGGAATCAGCCTCTCCGGTTGTAATGATAGCTTTCTGGAAAAATCTCCTGTTACGGACTTGACAGAAGAAAACGCATTTAATTCCTACGATAACTTCAAGGCTTTTATGTGGCCTTGCTATGAAATGTTTACGAATAATACCATCCGTACTTCTTTGAACGGATGGGCACAAAACGGTCCCTATAGAGGTGATATGGATGCCGGTTATTTTGAACAGAAATACGAAAGCGGGTATAATGATTTCGCTTACCAGACTGTTGCCAGCGTAGCATCGGGCAATGGTTGGAATTTCAGTTCATTTATTCGACGGATTAATATCATGCTTTCCCATATCGATGATTCCAGTATGACTGAAGCACAGAAAAACCATTGGCGTGCGGTAGGTTACTTCTTTCATTCCTTCTGGTATATGGAGTTGATAGACCGCTTTGGTGCTGTGCCTTGGGTAGACCAGGTGCTGCAAGAAAATTCGCCTGAAGCTTACGGCCCGCGTATTGACAGAAAAACGGTGGCAGACAATGTGTTGGAACGTTTGAAATGGGCTGAAGAAAATATAGGCAATTTTACCTCGGAAGATGGAAAGAACACCATAAACAAGGATTGTATATTGGCGGCTATTTCACGTTTTGGCTTGCGCGAAGGTACATGGAGGAAATATCATGAACTGGGAGATTATGAGAAGTACCTGCAAGAATGCGTCCGCGCTTCGGAGCTGTTGATGAGCGCTTATCCTACTCTTTATACCGGAACAGACGGACAGCCGGCGGCAGGATATGGTGAAATGTGGACTACGGAGGACTTAAGTACCGTTCCCGGCATTATTTTATATAAAGAATATGTGACTGATATAAATCCGATAGGTACTTCTTATATCGAACATACGTCTTCACATTATGTAGAGATGAATCAAAAAACGGTAGATTTATATCTGATGAAGAACGGTAAACCTATCTTAAATGCAGAATCCGAGTATCATGGAGATAAAGATATGTATGCCACTTTCCGTGACCGCGACCCACGTATGTATCACACCATCATGCCTCCTTATAAAGTGAAAGCTGGTGAAGGTACTTACCGTACTTGGTCGTATACCGACAATGAGGCCGACCGTGAGTATATTGATATCATGGGAGCAAATACCAGTTGCAGCAATCCGGGTATTGGCATGAAGCGTTTGCCGGGACAGAACTGGAGTGCATCCTTGGTTCCCGAAATTCCCAGACTGGGTACGGGAGCTTTTGTTACTTGCCGTTCCGGTTATTATGTTTGGAAGAACTGGGATAACTGGGAAACCAACTTTAATAATGGTAGTTTGAATACGGCAGACAAACCTATTTTCAAGATTGAAGAAGTGTTGTTGAATGAGGCTGAGGCCAAATTTGAACTCGGAAATTTTGATCAGGGCGTAGCCGACAAGACAATAAACAAATTGCGCGAACGTGCAGAGGTTGCCAAAATGGTAGTTGCCGAAATTGATGCAAACTTTGACCCCAATCGTGGTAAGTACTATCCTAAGAATAATGATACCGGTATCTTGGTTGATCCTGTATTGTGGGAAATTCGTCGCGAGCGTATCATTGAGCTGATGGGTGAAGGATTCGGATTCTACGATATTCGCCGTTGGCGTATGGCTCCCTGGTTCTTGAACAGACCGGCAACCGGAATCTGGATAAGTAAAAAGGTTGCGATGGATAACAGTATGACATTGTATAATCCTGAAACGGGTTATTCTGATGGTACATCAGGTACAATGTCCGAAGGCTATCTTTATCTTTTCAATGACCCTCTGAAAGAAGGAAAAGGCTGGTTGGAAAAATACTACTTATATCAGGTGCCGACTACCGAAATATTATTGAATCCTGCTCTGGAACAGAATCCGGGCTGGTAATTTGAATAGTATATAAAAAACAAGCAGATGGGAGGCCGGCTCAACTAAGCAATTAGTAAGAGGTGGCCTCTTTTCTTTAAAAACAGAAGTAAAAATGGGAAACCGGAAAATGTGGTTTAGTGCCACTCTCTTATGTACAGTAGGAATGCAGCAACTCCTTGCGGCAGAAAGTGTAAAGGGAACCCAACCTAATATCGTGTTCATTCTTGCAGATGATTTGGGCTGGACTGATTTGGGAGTGATGGGAAGTGACTATTATGAAACTCCGAATATAGACCGCTTGGCCGCGGAAGGATTGCTTTTCGATAACGCCTATGCTGCTGCGGCAAACTCTGCACCTAGCCGGGCCTGTATGATGACAGGCATGTACACACCCCGTCACGGTGTATATACCGTTAGTCCTCCCGACCGAGGCGACCGTAGGCTGAGAAAATTGGTCCCAATCGCCAATACAGATGATGTACGTGCCGATTTTGTGACAATGGCCGAAGCACTCCGGCAACAGGGATACCGATGTGGTCATATCGGTAAGTGGCATTTGGGAGATGATGCAGACGGGACAGGGCCTCTTTCTCAAGGATTTATTTGGAATGTAGGAGGAAACCGTGCCGGATCACCTTATTCTTATTTTTATCCTTATTGTCTGCCCGATAAAAAAAAGTGCCATTTGGGATTGGAGGAAGGAACACCGGGAGAATACCTTACCGACCGTTTGACGGATGAGGCTGTTTCTTTTATAAAATCCCACAAAGAAGGTCCGTTCTTTCTTCACCTCTCTCACCATGCGGTCCATACGGCTTTGCAGGCTCCTGCAGCGGTTGTTGATAAATACAAGAACAAACCTGTAGGAAAGTACCATACTAATCCTGTATATGCTGCGATGATTGAAAAACTGGATGATGGAGTAGGAAAAATATGTCGTGCCATTCAAGAGATGGGAATAGAAGAGAATACCATTATTATATTCTATTCCGACAATGGCGGTTCCGAACCGGTGACTGATAATTATCCGCTTCATGGCGGAAAGGGGATGCCATACGAGGGGGGCTCGCGTGTTCCTTTGATTATCAGATGGCCCGGAAAGATACCGGCCGGCACACGCACTTCTGTTCCGGTCATCGGAGTAGATTTTTATCCTACTTTTGTCCACCTTGCCAAGGGAGAGACATCGGGAAATCTGGATGGAAAAGATATCTTTGAAGTTGTGGAAAATGAGGAGACGGAGCGGGATTTATTTTGGCATTTTCCGGCATATCTGGAATCGTATCTCAATGGCGGTAAGGACTTCAGAGCCCGACCTTATTCGAGTATTCGTTCGGGTGATTGGAAATTGATTTATAATTACGAGGACAAGTCAATGGAATTGTATAACCTGAAAGAAGATTTAGGAGAGACAAGGAATATGGCAGAACTCAATCCTCAAAAAAAAGAAGAACTTTATAACAAGCTTATGAAGTGGATTGATGATACAAATGCGCCTGTTCCTACCCAACCCAATCCGTATTATCAGGGCATAAAGTAATCTTTGATGATAGGGCATATTCCCTTTGCCTTTTCTGAAGAATGCCTGCCATAGCTACTATTTGTTTTAAGTAGATTATGGCAGGACTTTTTTATTATATACGGATGAAAAAAATGACTATCGTCTTTTTGAAATGCCAAGCATTTCTTTGGCTTTGTTTTCACTGGATAGAAAGTCAAGTGAGTTGATAATCTCATCATAATTCTCTCTGTCTACAATGCGGGTTGCCAATATTTTCAGCACTTTCAATTTGTCATCGTCAAAGGTATAGATAGACATAAGTCTCACACACTGTCGGCAGCTGAACCAGCGGCGCTCGGCAGCCAATGACAATATATCCAATTGGTCGTCTTTGAAAGGTTTCTGCTTTACCTTATTGTATAATTGTTGGAAATCATTGTCACCCATTATTTGGGGATAACCAGGGCGGTATCCATCGTGATGCGGCGGACGAGGCGGAGCAATTGTCGATTCCACTTGAGCGGGAGGACATACTGCCACCGCAGGAGGAGTGGGGACACTCTCAAAAGAATCCAAATTGCTAACCAGGCTGTTCTTGAAATCAATCAGGATGGTGGTTCCATAGTGTCCTAGTCCTTCTCCCTTCCTGTATTCCCATTGCTCTCCTTGTTCGTCGAACCGACGATAATCGGGGCGTCCCAGCAGTTTAGTCACTTCTTCCTGTGTCATACCTTTGTGAATGGATAGTAATATGTTATTGTCCATTAAGCTCCCGCAACTTCCGAGAACAAGGCTTAACAAGAAAATAGCTAGTGTTTCTTTTACTCTTTTCATATACTGTTGTTTTTATGTGTAGGCAAAGATAGAAAGGGAAATTCGATATAATTGGATTCTTTTCCCTATTTGACGATAGGGATTTCCCTACAATTGTTATTGTTTGGAAGAAATATGCATCGGATACTTAATTAATGCAAAATCCGTCGTTACACATTTAACTTCGTCACATTTAAAGGTTCTAACCGATAAACATTGCAAGAAACAGATGATAAATGAAGATAAAATCCGAGAAGCTTGCGCTTCTGATAAGGAACGTGGATTCAAATTGCTGATGGAGCATTTCCAACAGCCTATATATTGGCACATCCGACGGTTGGTGGTAGCCCACGAAGATGCGGAGGATATCCTTCAAGAAGTATTTATCCGTGTCTTTCGTCACCTTGACCGGTTTAGGGAAGAGAGCTCGCTGGGCACATGGATGTATCGGATTGCAACCAATGAATGCCTCCGTTTCTTGAACAACCGGAAAGAGCAGGCTGTTTCGGCCGAGGAAGTGCAAGAGGAATTGATGAATAAATTGATGGCATCCGATTATGTGGATTACGATAATGCAATGGCAGTGAAATTTCAACAAGCCATTCTTTCGTTACCTGAAAAGCAACGTATCGTGTTCAACCTGCGTTATTATGATGAACTGGATTATGAGGAAATTAGCCGGATAACTGATACGCGGGCAGAAACGTTGAAGGTGAACTATCATTATGCCAAAGAGAAAATAAAAGAATATATGACTAATAATTAAGGACAGGATGGAGAAAGAATTTGATTTTAAAAACATTGGAAAGCAGATGCCTTATCGCACACCGGATGGTTTCTTTGACCGGATGCAGACACAGGTGTCGACACGTATAAAAGTGGAGAGCCGTAAAAAACAACCTCGGATGAAGTTGGTGATTGCGGCTACACTGGCGGCGGCAGCGATGGTGTTAGGATTGGTTTTCTTCCCGGCTGCGAATCCGGAAGCGGGACAAGTATCTTCCAACCCTTTACTTGTTGCGACCGATATTGATTGCTCATATTCGGATGCAATGGATAATTTTATCGCCGAAATGCCGGATGATGAGTTGGAGGAATGGGTGGAATTATCAGAGTATGATATATTTATGAATTAATTATTTATTTAAAAAGTAACAGATTATGAAGACAAAAAAGTTTTTTATGGTGTTGGTAGCCCTCTTTATGGGTAGTCAAGTGGCAATTTTTGCACAGGGTAAGAAAGAAGGAAAGACGGAGAGAAAGCAGTTCAGCCAAGAACAGTTGCAGGAAATGCAATGTAATCACATTATAAATGCACTGGCATTGGATGATGCGGAGACCGCTAAGTTTAAACCTGTATACACCAAATATATGGAGGAAATGCGTGCTACCCGCAATATGAATCCGCGTACTTCCCGTTCTGAACTTACGGATGCAGAAGTAGACCAGGCAATAAAGGCTCGTTTTGCCCAAAGCCGTAAGATGCTGGACATTCGTGAGAAGTATTACAATGAATTCCGTAAATTCCTATCACCGAAACAAATACAGAAAATGTATAATATGGAAAAAAGAACCGGTGATAAAATGAAAAAGGAAATGGGTAAAAGGCAAGGAATGAAGAAGAATAATAATAATCGTGGCGCTAAGAAATAACTCCTGTTCTTCATGAATAAATGACACGGATTTTACGGACAATAAAGAGCGAATCTTTTGAATCCGTAAAATCCGTGTCTGAACAATAATAGACGGTCGATTTTAGCTTATTTCCTGTAAACTTTCAAGTTGGATATTTTACTCTTGAACGCTCCTGCCTGTTCTAATGGGAATACCAGTGTGCGAACATAGTTCATTTTTGTTTTTCCTTCTTTATCGAAAAAGCGTTGCTGGGTGTTCAATTCTTCTACTAATTTTCCATTGATGAACAGACGTGTAGCCTTGTTATCTCCTTCTATACCGATATTTAAACGTTGGCCCGGTTGGATATTGTAACTGAATGTGTTTAAGTATCCGTCACGTGCAAAACCTAACATTCCACGTATGGGGTCGGACAGATAGAATACGGCATCCGGCGAACGGAACAGTTCGGTTCCCAAAGTTTCTGCTGCGCCTTCCACATCAAATGTCACACGATAGTCATAACCGATTTCACGATGTGGCGTGCGGCTTTTAGGAGCGACATTAGCTTGTTCGTATACCAGTCCCGGAGCACAGCCGATGCGTCCCATTTGGTTTACTCCCGGTGCTTCGCTCAATGCCTCGCGCATGCGGTCGAATTCATTATACGGAAGTGAAGTTGCTGTTCCTGTCCACATTTTTACGGCTAAAGTTTGCAAAGCAGGGAAAGTGCGGTGATGAATATCTTTGGTAGAGATACCATTTCCTACATGGTCATTCCATACTGCAAACATACCTCCCAGAATGGCAGGGTCTTTTTCGTCGAAAACGGCTTTACCTACATGGGCAGGAGTCCAGGAGTTATATAGTTCTTCCGTGTTCAGATAATCATAATAATAACCGGCGGCAGGTACGATATAAAGAAATCCGTCGGGAATGGAAATCAGTTTGTATCCTTGCTTGACCATTTCTTTGGGATCTGCATATCCGTTATACCAGGCGCTCATGATTACATTTTCTGCTTTCACGGGAGTTTCTCCTTGGGCATGTGTCAATGCTCCCCATACACAAGCTTGTTTTCCGAAGCCTTCTACATAACGAATATAATGGTCTGTAAACTCACGGAATTTTTCTACTACTTTCTTGTCTTTATTTGAGTATTCATCTGTGCCGATATGTACGCGTGGGCCACGGAAGACTGGTTCTTCTCCTTCCAAATACTCTTTAAAGAGTCCGTCCATGAATTTATATGTTTCGGGATTGAACAAATCCAGATGATCCATTCCATACTCTTTACTTCCTATCTCGGGTTTATAATGGCTGAATGCCAATGTGTGGGCAGGTGCATCTATTTCCGGGATAATTTCGACGAAACAATCTTCTGCCAACTTCTGCAAATCGATAAATTCTTTTTTGGTATAGAATCCGTCACGTGCCGTAAGTCCGGGATAAGTATCCGATTCCAGGCGGAAAGCTGCATACGTCTTGTCCCAGTCCTGTTCAAAATACTGTTTAAACCCATTATCATTCAGATGGATTTGCAGCGTGTTCATTTTGTAGTATGCCATGATTTTCACATAATCGCGCAAATAAGACAAAGGAATGAATTTTCGTCCGCAATCAATCATAAATCCACGCATGGCATAGTCGGGATAATCACGGATTTCACCTTTGGGAAGAGCCAGATTTTCTTTGTTTTGTTCGGCTATCTGCAGCAGCGTACGTGTTCCCCAATATACACCGATTGCTTTGGGGGCAGTCAGCTCAATTCGGTCGGTAACGCGGATGGTGTATCCTTCCTCCCCTAATGATTTGTCTTTTTTAAGTGAAAGAATGAGGTCGCCTTTCTTTCCTTTCCCTTCCACTATCTGCGGAGTATGATTAAATAAAGTATTGCAGTCATCTGCCAGCATACGGGCGATGCGCTGCAATTCAGCGTTTCCTTTGGGATAGACAATACGAGTTTGTTCTGTAGGAATAAATTTGCCTTCGTTTCCTTTCCATTCTTTCAGCTCAGGGATGACAAAAGGTTTGGGATTAATGGCAGCTTGTGCTATGTTTATACAACATACGCAACAAAGAATCATCATTAAATAGATTCGGTTAACTGATTTCATAAACTATTTTTTTAGATATTGTGTAAAATGTAAGTTTTGTTTTTCTTTTGCAGGACAAAGATAGAAATAAAAAATGAGAATGGAAACGGATTGGGCCAAGAAGGTTACATACGGCGGCACAAGCCTGCGCGTACGTATGCATTGACCTACACGTACGTATGCATCGGCCTGCGCGTATATACGTGTAGCCCTACGAGGACGTACGTGCAGAAGCGTGCTTTCTGTCGGCTGTCAGTTTTGGATATATAGTAAAGGAACGTACTACACTTAATCTGTAACCTTTTTGTTATAGTACTCCCCCAAATACCCCTTCGTCTATCTCACTCAACCGTTTCTGATTAACCCGACTCCTTCGCAAGGTCTTTTTCTTTTGTATATAGGGGACATCTCCACAAAGACACCACAAGCAGGAATACGACCTTACAAAGGCTTGACTTTAGCTACTCCCTTTGCCATCCAGAAATTAGTAAGAGAAAGCTGATTCGCCTTGCGCTTTTGTTCTTCCTCTACTACATAACCTTTTTTTTCAAAGAAAGGGCGGGCAGTTAAACTCACTTCGGATGTAATCCGCATAATCCCGGATGTAATTGCATACCGTTCTATTTCTTCCAAAAGCATCGTAGCAATACCTTTACCTTGAAAATCCTTGTGGACAAACATAGAATGTAAATAGCCTTGGGACGTAATAGATGAAAAACCAACGATTTGTGACTGTTGATTAACAGCTACAATAAAATAGTGGGTCTTTATCATATCTTCTATTTTAGAAAGATTATCTCCGCACGATGCCCAATCTTCAACTTCCGCTTGTGAGTAATCACGCCTGTTTATCACAAGAACTGTATTTTGAAATAACTCTCTCAGTTCAACCGCATCTGGCTGTTGAGCTTGCCTGATTGTAAATTCTGTCTTCATAGTATTACCTCCTACCTTTCTTCTTTTGTAGTTATCATAGAATATCCATATCTTACACTTGTTATTTCATCTCATTTTTTCTCTTTTTCCACAACTGATAACTATTAATCGTGTTTTGCCACACGACATAGCTACCGGGACCGACAGAGGATAAAGGATTAAGATAAGTCACTGCCATCCAGATGGCAAGCACTGTGTTTTTCTGTCCCAATGCCTGCCCTGCGCTGATTC
The DNA here is from genome assembly GCF_948499155.1 of uncultured Phocaeicola sp. Classification (NCBI taxonomy): domain Bacteria; kingdom Pseudomonadati; phylum Bacteroidota; class Bacteroidia; order Bacteroidales; family Bacteroidaceae; genus Phocaeicola; species uncultured Phocaeicola sp. The sequence goes on from NZ_CAOOSE010000002.1 coordinate 138,302, forward strand.
GGTCATGATAGGCGCTGCCAATCCTTTTACCGAAATAAAATTGCAGACAGCAAGTGACAAGTCCCGCCAAAGCAATCATTATCTCGATGGAAACATCGGCGGTACTGGTAACTAGCGAGCGCACAGTTTGCCCCGTTACAATGGTCAGCGCAACCGCCCACAAATAAAAAGCAACCCCATGATACTTCAATAACAGTCGATGCAAAGACGGGATATAATAACGAAGCAACAATGCCACAAAGAAAGGAGCAAGTAATAAGGGGAACACTTTGCTCAGAATCTTAAGAAAGGCAATCACGAAGGTAATGTCGGCATGAGGCTCTACAAGCGGAAACACAAGCGGCACCGCTATTGCCGCCAATATATTCGAAAGTAATGTATAAGTAGTAAGCGTAGAAGCACTTCCTCCCAATTTTCCTGTAATGACAGCCGCCGCTGTAGCTGTAGGACAAATCAGACACACCATTGCCCCCTCAAAAATATCTCTGTAAGCCTCCGCCATCGGACAAAGAATCAGCAACAAAGCAATAATGCCGCTCGACACTGCCTGAATAGACAACAACCACGCATGCCATGCCTTGGGTATGAGCTCCTTAGGCTCAATTTTACAGAAAGTGAGCAACAACTGTGCGAAGATAAGAAAAGGAGTCAAGACCACAATCAGCCCATTCACAAAAGGTTTTACCGGCTCCAAAATAGTGACGTTAGCTAATAGGAAATATCCGATAGCTCCGGCAAGCATTGCCAACGGCAACGTCCAATTTTTCAGAAACTTAAGCATATTATAGATTATTTGGGGATGCAAAGTAATAGAAAATCAACCAAATACTCGTCTGTTTTTCGGGTTTTATGGCATCTTTCTACTAAAAAACACAAAACTTGAGGGTAAAAGCCGAGTTTTCATTAAAAATCGCTACATTTGCACCTTAATTAATATGAGAACCGATAGACTTAAAATAATAATTCTGTTGTGTAGCCTTGCGCTAGTCTTGCCTTTTCTTTGTCTGACAGCCAAAGGAAAGGACTTCACTGTTGTCATTGACCCCGGTCACGGCGGCCATGACCCCGGTGCTATCGGCAGACGCGGAAAGGAAAAGAATATCAATCTGAATGTGGCGCTGAAAGTAGGACGCCTGATACAGAACAACTGTAAAGATGTAAAAGTCATATTCACACGTCGCACCGATGTGTTTATTCCTTTGGACTGCCGCGCACAAATAGCCAATAACGCCAAAGCAGACTTATTTATTTCCATTCATACCAATTCGGTAGCCCGCGGGCGTACCGTCAGAGGTGCGGAAACTTATACCCTCGGTCTACATCGAACGGAAGAAAATCTGGAAGTCGCTAAAAAGGAAAACTCTGTTATTTTAATAGAGGATGATTATCAGCAACGCTATGCCGGTTTTAATCCGAACTCTTCGGAAAGTTACATCATCTTTGAATTCCTGCAGGACAAGAACATGGAGAAGAGTGTAAAACTGGCCACTCTGATACAAAAACAATTCAAGACTTCGGCACGCCGCATAGACAAAGGCGTACACCAGGCGGGATTTCTTGTACTTCGTGAGACATCCATGCCCAGCGTTTTGGTAGAGCTTGGCTACATCTCTACTCCCGATGAAGAACAATATCTTCTGTCTGAAGCGGGTAGCGAAGCTTTGGCAAACAGCATTTACAAAGCTTTCTTAAACTATAAGCGCGAACACGACGCACCCATCAGCCGTAGCAAAGTGCAGCAACAGGAACTGCCTGAACCGGAAGAGAAACCGGAGGAAGCTATAGCAGAAACACCGACTGATGAACCAGACAGTGCATCCGAACCGGCAGTCATCCATAAACCGGTATTCAAGATACAGATATTGGTATCCGACAAGGTATTGCCCAAAGGCAGCAGACAGTTAAAAGGACTTTCTCCGGTAAGCTATTATAAAGAAAAAGGACTCTATAAATACACCTATGGCGAAAACACCGACTATAATAAGGTATTACGCATGAAGCGCGAAGTTACTGCCAAATTTAAAGACGCATTCATCATTGCCTTCAAAAACGGGAAAAAGATGAATATCAACGAAGCCATCAAAGAATTTAAGAAAAACAGATAAATAATATAAAAGAGATAACAGAAATGACGAAAGAGGTAAAAATAGGATTAATAGGCATTGCTGCTTTAGCCATGCTCATCTATGGTATCAATTACCTGAAAGGAATCAATATGTTCCAATCAGCAAACTATTATTATGTAGAATATACCAACATCAACGGTTTGGCCGGCTCCAGTCCCGTATTCGCCAATGGTTTTAAAGTAGGTACTGTGAGAAGTATCAACTACAATTATAAGAAACCGGGACACGTGACGGTAGAAGTGGAGGTAGATAAGGAAATGCGCATCCCCAAAGGAAGTAGAGGAGAATTGGTTACCGAAATGCTGGGAACAGTAAAAATGAACCTCCTCTTGGACGATAAAAACAACGAGTTCTTCCAGCCGGGGGATACTTTACCCGGAATAACCAACAATGGCCTGATGGGAGTAGCCGAAGAAAAGTTGGTCCCCCAAGTAGAACAGCTTCTTCCCAAGATGGATTCCATTCTTCAATCATTGAACAAACTTCTGGCAGACCCGGCACTGACAGCAACCATACACAATGCCGAGAAGCTGACAACCAACCTGGATGTCACTACACGCCAGCTAAACTCATTAATGAATAATGAGTTGCCGCAGATTACCGGCCGATTAGTTACCATTACCGACAACTTCTCTGTCATCAGTGAAAACTTAAAAGGCATTGACTATGCAAGCACTTTCAGCAAAGTGGACTCTACATTATATAATGTACAACTACTGACCGAAAAGCTCAACCGTAAAGATAATACCATCGGCTTACTGTTCAACGACCCGACGTTCTACCATAACTTGAATACAACGACAGCCAATGCAGCTTCCCTGCTTGAAGACCTGAAGGCACATCCCAAACGGTACGTACACTTCTCGCTGTTCGGCAAGAAAGATAAGTAACGCCTCTGCTTAAAATAGAAATATTCTAAATAGAGCCCTATTTCCTTTTTTTCACTGTTGATTAGTAAAAGGCTGTCAACAGGGAAGAAAGGTTTAAAGAAACGGAGTTAATCACCAGGATAGCTCCACAATAAAATCTCAATAGGAAGCTAATAATCAAGAGTTTACAAATGTGCAACTTTTGTTCTAGACAGACTTTAAAGCGATTTTTATAAGTCATTGAAACTAAAGAGATTACTTTTTAAACATAAAAAGCAAGAAAAAAGCGATTTGTTTTTCTAGAATTTCATTTCGAAATTTGCATTGTAGAAGTTTCGCTTTTTATAATAAATGTCTTATATGATTGAAAACGATCACGTCGTTTTATGGAACCGATGTCTCAATATCATCAGAGATAATGTTCCTGACACGACCTATAAAACTTGGTTTGAGCCTATCGTACCTCTGAAGTACGAAGACCACGCCTTGACCATTGGAGTCCCGAGCCCCTTCTTCTATGAGTTTCTGGAAGAAAAGTTCGTGGATTTATTGCGTGCAGCCCTTTATAAAGAAATAGGGGAAGGTACGCAGTTGATGTATTGCATATTGACAGACAAGACCAATCATATAACTGTGAATATAGAGGGAACGAAGCGTTCTTCGGCGTTACCCGCACAAACAGTTATAAAAGATGGCAATAAGGCTCCCAACCCGATGCAGGCTCCGGCTCCGCAGGATTTGGATCCGCATTTGAACCCAAACTACAATTTCGAAAACTTTATTAAAGGAAACAGCAACGAGTTTTCGCGCACTGTAGGAGAAACCGTAGCAAAGAATCCTGCCCGAACATTCAATCCGTTGTTTTTGTACGGACCGTCAGGGGTGGGAAAGACTCACTTAATCAATGCCATAGGTACACGCATCAAGGAACTTTATCCGGAAAAACGAGTATTATATGTATCGGCACATTTGTTCCAGGTACAATATACTGATTCTGTGCGTACAAACCATTTCAATGATTTCATCACTTTCTATCAGACAATAGATGTACTGATTATCGATGATATTCAGGAATTTGCCGGTGTAACTAAAACCCAGAACACCTTCTTCCACATCTTTAACCACCTGCACCAGAACGGCAAGCAACTTATTCTGACTTCCGACCGTGCACCGGTGATGCTGCAAGGTATGGAAGAACGCCTTCTGACCCGTTTTAAATGGGGATTGGTAGCTGAACTGGAAAAACCTGATGTGGAATTGAGGAAGAACATTCTCCGCAACAAGATTCGCCGTGACGGATTGAATATTCCTGAGTCTGTGGTAAACTACATTGCCGAGAATGTCAACGAAAGCGTACGCGAACTGGAAGGTATCATCAACTCTCTGTTGGCACAGTCCATCATCTTTAAGCGTGATGTAGACATCGATTTGGCAGAACGCATTGTCCGCAAAGCAGTCCGTTGCGAAAGCAAACCGATTACCATTGAAGACATTATTGCCAAAGTATGCAGCCATTATGAAATAGAAGAATCAGCCATCCACACCAAAACACGTAAAAGAGAAGTCGTGCAGGTACGTCAGGTGGCCATGTTCCTTGCCAAAAAGCATACGGATGCCTCCTCTTCCAAAATCGGTCAGCTCATCGGGAATAAAGACCATGCTACCGTGCTGCATGCTTGCAAAATCGTGAAAGATCAGGTAGAAGTGGATAAATCATTCAAAGCTGATATAGAAGAAATTGAAGCTTTGCTAAGAAGAAAATAAAACGTTTCATTCTCCGGAGAATACTTTTTAGGCACGAATAACACACAATTGACGGAAAAGATGAAAAATCCGTGTTTAATCTGTGTCATTCGTGCCTAAACTACAACTATTCGGCCGGATTATTTTTCAAACCCCTGTTTCTTCAATGTTTCCTTCAGAACACCCGACATATATTCATTATCAGACTTCTTATAGCGCACATCAGTAAACACCTGGGCCAATGTCTCTTTATGATTCTCCTTTATAAATTGATGATTCTCAGGCAATGATTCCTTATAAGCATAAATACGGTCAATATCTTCGACCGAGTAATCATGGTAAACTTCATCATGCAATATCCCCTGAATAGGAAGGCGGTCCACCTGTGAAGGACATTCGTCAGGATAGCCCACTGTTATGGTAGCCACCGGCATCACCAATTCCGGCAATTGGAGTATCTCAACAATCTGATCCGGGTTATAGATTGTAGTACCCAAATAACAAATACCCAATCCGTGCGCTTCTGCCAATGTACAGAAATTTTGTGTTACCAACAATGCATCCGTTGCCGCATTCAGAAAAGAAATAGGATTATCATATCCCGGCTCCGCCTTACGTGCCCGGCACCACTTGCTAAAGCGGTTAAAGTCGGCACAAAAGGTAAGAACCACCGGTGCACCTGTTACCATAGGCTGATTAAAATGAGCCGGTGCCAACTTTTCCTTCATTCGTTTATCACGAGTGACTACAACACTATACAGTTGCATATTCCCCATGGTAGAAGCACGAAAAGCCTCTTCAAGCAAATCATTTAACAAAGATGCGGGGATTTCATCCTGTTTGTATTTACGGATAGACCGTCTGTTCTTTATTGAATCCATATTCTTTTTCTTGCAAAGATAAGAAAAGAAAAGCGTATTCAATCACCTTTTTCGCAAAATAATCCACTTCAAACATTTGGAGTTTTCAATTATTTCATTACCTCATTGTTTAATTGAATTTTCCAAATAGAAAACTTCGCCGACCAATGATTTTACAATCAGTACTGAAAATCAAACAATTAACAAGCGAGTTTGGATAACTTTCAAATTGTTGAAAACTTATTCGATATTTATTTTGTTTATTCAGAAAACATCTATAGCTTTGCCGAAGCTTTTGTTATAATGAGTTAGGACTTCTACATCTTTAAACTTATTGATAAATATAGTAAATCTGAATATAAAAGTGGAAAAACAAACTTATTCCTACGATGAAGCCTTTGAAGCATCTTTACAATACTTTAAAGGTGATGAACTTGCTGCAAGGGTTTGGGTAAACAAATACGCAGTAAAGGACTCTTTCGGCAATATTTACGAAAAGTCACCGGAAGACATGCATTGGCGTATTGCCAATGAAGTGGCCCGCATTGAAAGCAAATATAAAAACGGGCTGGACGCACAACAACTTTACGAGTTATTGGACCATTTTAAGTACATCGTTCCACAAGGAAGCCCGATGACAGGTATCGGCAATGATTATCAAGTAGCATCATTGTCCAATTGTTTTGTTATCGGAATGGAAGGTGCGGCTGATTCTTACGGCGCCATTATCCGTATTGATGAAGAACAGGTTCAGCTGATGAAACGCCGTGGAGGAGTAGGTCATGATTTGTCCCACATCCGTCCGAAAGGTTCACCGGTCAAGAACTCAGCATTGACTTCTACAGGATTGGTTCCTTTTATGGAGCGTTATTCAAACTCCACCCGCGAAGTGGCCCAGGACGGTCGTCGCGGTGCATTGATGCTAAGTGTATCTATCAAGCATCCCGATTCAGAAGCATTTATTGACGCCAAGATGACAGAAGGCAAAGTTACAGGAGCCAATGTTTCTGTAAAATTGGACGATGCTTTCATGCAGGCAGCCATTGACGGTACTCCGTATACACAACAATATCCTATCGATGCTGCCACTCCTTCGACAACCAAAGAAATAGACGCTTCGGCATTATGGAAAAAGATTGTACACAATGCGTGGAAATCGGCAGAACCGGGCGTGCTGTTCTGGGATACCATCATACGTGAATCCGTCCCCGACTGTTATGCAGACTTAGGCTACCGCACGGTGTCTACCAATCCTTGCGGCGAGATTCCATTATGTCCTTATGACTCATGCCGCCTGCTGGCTATCAATCTATATTCTTATGTAGTCAATCCATTCACCAAGGATGCCTATTTCGATTTTGAACTGTTCAAAAAGCACGTTGCTTTGGCACAGCGTATCATGGACGACATTATCGATTTGGAGCTGGAGAAAATCGAAAGAATTATGACCAAGATAGAATCTGACCCTGAAAATGAAGAAGTGAAAGGGGCAGAAAGACATCTGTGGGAGAAAATATACAAAAAAAGCGGTCAGGGACGCCGCACCGGTGTAGGTATTACTGCCGAAGGAGATATGCTGGCCGCTATGGGATTACGCTATGGAACAGAAGAGGCAACCGAATTTTCGGAAAAAGTACATAAGACCGTTGCCTTGGAAGCATATCGTTCTTCTGTAGAAATGGCAAAAGAACGCGGTGCCTTCGCCATCTATGACAGCGAAAGAGAGAAAAACAATCCCTTCATCAACCGCTTGAAAGAAGCCGATCCGAAATTGTATGAAGACATGCTCAAATACGGACGCCGTAACATTGCCTGTCTGACCATTGCACCGACAGGCACCACCAGCTTGATGACTCAGACTACTTCGGGCATTGAACCTGTGTTTATGCCTGTTTACAAGCGTAGAAGAAAAGTCAACCCGAATGACCCGCAAGTGCATGTTGATTTTGTGGATGAAACAGGTGACGCCTTCGAAGAATATGTGGTATTCCACCATAAGTTCGTAACATGGATGGAAATAAACGGCTACGACCCTGCCAAACGTTATACACAGGAAGAGATAGACCAATTAGTTGAGAAATCACCATATTATAAGGCCACATCAAATGATGTAGACTGGCTGATGAAAGTCAAGATGCAAGGCCGCATCCAGAAATGGGTAGACCATTCCATCAGTGTCACTATCAACTTGCCAAACGATGTGGACGAAGACCTCGTAAACCGTCTTTACGTAGAAGCATGGCGCTCGGGTTGCAAAGGCTGTACCGTATATCGTGACGGTTCACGTTCCGGCGTATTGATTTCCAACAAGAAGAAGGATAAGAAAGAAGAGATGCCACCTTGCAAGCCGCCTACGGTAGTCGAGGTCCGTCCGAAAGTATTGGAAGCCGATGTAATCCGTTTCCAGAACAATAAAGAAAAATGGGTAGCCTTTGTCGGTCTGCTGGACGGTCATCCATACGAGATATTCACCGGTCTGCAAGACGATGAAGAAGGTATCTTATTGCCGAAATCCGTCACTAGCGGACGAATCATTAAAAATGTAGACGAAGACGGCAACAAACACTACGACTTCCAGTTTGAAAACAAGCGCGGATACAAGACGACTATCGAAGGCTTGTCCGAGAAATTTAACAAAGAATACTGGAACTATGCCAAACTGATTTCAGGTGTGCTCCGCTGGCGTATGCCTATCGACCGTGTCATTAAGTTGGTGGACTCACTGCAATTGGACAGCGAAAGTATCAATACATGGAAGAACGGTGTAGAACGTGCCTTGAAAAAGTACGTTACCGACGGAACCAAAGCCGACGGTCAGAAGTGTCCGAATTGCGGACATGAGACTCTCGTTTACCAGGAGGGATGCCTTATCTGTAAGACATGTGGAGCGTCAAGATGCGGATAATGGTTTATTATATAATGTAATCACAAAAAGAGAAGAAAAGAGGAACTGCCATTCGATACAGGCAGTTCCTCTTTCTTTTAGCACTTCTTCTTTGAAATCATGGGGTATTCAAACTCTGCATAGGTTTTGAACTTCCCTAAGTCGTTTCATTAGCCGGACGAAGCATCTTCGTCCTTTCGATTATGCCTGTCTATCAGTCGAATTGCTACAGTCTTCGGCAATGAACTGTATAGTCCGTTGCTGTAGACCGTACAGTCCACCGTAACGGTCTGTACAGTCTGCTGTAGTAGACTGTAATAATCTTCCGTTTAAAAGGACTTGGCTGACCCTAAGAAACGGCTTACTCTTCCTTTGGTTAGCGATATGATATGCTACTCCCCAAGATTTCAAGCTGAGCCTTTTTATCCGGTCTTTCCACAAAAATCTCTTATCAGTTCTTTCCCACAAGAAAAAAGTACCTTATATTTGTCCATTCATTAAACCGGAAGTATGAAAGCAACATCGATGTATATATGCCTGGAAGGTATCAAATTCTTTGCCCGCCACGGAGTAGACCCGCAAGAAACGGTTGTGGGAGCCAATTTTACTATTGACTTAAAATTAAAAACAAACTTTATCCATGCTGCCCAAACAGACAGACTGGAGGGAACCGTGAGCTATGCCGACGTGCATACCGCAGTAAAGGAAGTGATGAAAACCCCTTCCCGATTATTAGAACACGTGTGTGAACGCATAGCGGAGCGGCTGTTCCATGACTTTTCCGCTATCGAGGAAATAGATATCCGTCTATTCAAAGAAAATCCGCCTATGGGGGCGGATTGTCAAAAAGTAGGAGTCGCCGTGCACTACGACCGATAAGATACACCTTACGAGGTGTGTCAAAATTGAATTAAACCAAAGAAGAACTTTTAGTCTGAGACTTGAGCATCCTAAAAAGCAAGAGAAAGAGCCGTATCATTACTCGAAACAGAGTTCGATACGGCTCTTTTAAATTGGGTAGTTACAATCTATAACTTTTCGGAAGGGTCATTTTTGTTTTGACATTCATCCTCCATTATTTGTTCCTTCTGCCTTTTCGCTTCTTGACCTGCTCCACTGCCTCAGACACCACCGGTTTATTGGCAAAACGCTGAGTATATCCGGTATAATCCGGATGGGTACGCTCATATTCCCGGTCAAGAAACAGAGGGCTGGTTATGATATGGTCAGCCGTAGAACGATTACAGCAGAAAACAATATTCTCCACGCCCGCCAAACGGGTCAATGCCTTTACATCCGTATCATGCGGCTGGAGAGTCATCGGGTCGGTAAAGAAAAAAAGATAATCTATTTCCCCTTCCACAATGCGTGACCCAATCTGCTGGTCACCACCCAGCGGTCCTGATTTCAAGATAGTGATATCCCATTCCACATCCGGATGTTTCTCCTTCAATGCTTCCCGAATAAGTGTCCCTGTAGTTCCCGTGCAATAAAACTTATGACCCATCAACCGTTCCGAGTTCCAAAGAACCCATTCTATCAGGTCTTTCTTCATGGCATCATGTGCCACCAAACCAATCTTTCTAACCAACTTGTCCATAGTCGCATTTTTTAATATACAATATTTTGTTTACCCCTCGTCTGCCGAGATGAAAACAAAGTTAATTACTCTATATATTAAAACAAATGAAATCCGTTTTTTCTCACGAAAGAAACGGATTTCATTGATATAAGTCAAAGTTTTTATGTCAACTGCATTACATTCAGGCAGTCAGTCCTTTCACAAAATTACGCAGTTGTGAGAACCTTTTCTTGCCCAACGCATGATATTTCCATAAAATGCTATACCCCACTCTTTCGGGAATAGGCCCGTCGACAGCCTTCATCATATTCTCTACGCGGGCAGAAGCAAAACCATAACGGGTGCTCTCAAAATCTTTCCTTGCCTGAAGAACAGCCTTAGCATTCTCTTTATCCTTCTTAAGATAAAAAACCACCACCGCAATCCTATCCAGCAAACTACGCACGCGAAGCACGTGATTTAATTCCTTTTCGGGCAAATTCTTGTAAAGCATCAATAAATTATTGCGAAAGTTCAGATATGTTTTCCGGGGACTTTCTTTTTTCAACGTAGCTGCACCTACATGATACACCACACTTTGCGGAATACACACCAATCCCCTTCCACGGCTGCGAAAACGCCAGCAAAGGTCGATTTCCTCCATGTGGGCAAAAAAGCTCCCATCCAATCCCCCTGCCTCGCGATAATCTTTCAAACGGACAAAAAAGGCAGCCCCACTCACCCAGAACACAGGCATTACCGTATCATACTGGCCATCATCCTTCTCTACCGTTTCAAAAATCCGTCCGCGACAAAAAGGGTAACCATAACGGTCGATATACCCTCCTGCAGCACCGGCATACTCAAAAAACTCTTTATTGCGCCGGCTCAGAAGTTTGGGCTGGCAAGCAGCCACTTCGGGATGAGCCTCCATAAAATGCAGCAAAGGCTCCAACCAATGGGGCGTCACTTCTACATCACTGTTCAAAAGAACCGCATATTCCGCATCCACCTGCTGCAAGGCACGGTTATACCCTTCGGCAAAGCCATAGTTTTCTTCCAGTTCAATCAGGCGCACAGAAGGAAATTCTTTCCTCACCACATCACACGACGCATCCGACGAAGCATTATCAGCTACACACACCTCCACTCCTTCCGCTTCAGAATATTCCACCACCGAAGGAAGAAATTGGCGAAGCATGGCTTCCCCATTCCAATTCAATATGACCACTGATATCTTTTTCATATAATTGTACCTTTCAAGGCAGTGCCGTCTTCATTAAAATCACCTAACTTCACCCGCACCAGTCGATTGTCAAGCGCATCATCGTGTTCCAATTCCACACGGATATAATTATCCGTAAAGCCATGCATCGGCATTCCCGCCTTCGACTTTTCAGCCAGCACGACAGCCTCTTTGCCTATATGCTTGGCATAAAAGGCCTTTGTCTTTTCATCCGAAAGTGCCAATAGACGCTGGCTGCGCTTATGTTTCTCTTCGGGAGAAACCACGTGCTCTATTTTCAACGCCTGAGTGCCAGGACGTTCAGAATAACTGAACACATGAAGTTGGGTCACCTCCAGCCCCTCGATAAAACGGTATGCGTCTTCAAAATACTCCTCCGTCTCACCCCGAGTCCCTACAATCACATCCACACCGATAAACGCATCCGGCATGATATCCTTGATTTTATGAATTTTGGAAGCAAACAATGCCGTATCATAACGACGCCGCATCAACTTCAGCACATCATCACTGCCACTCTGCAAAGGGATATGGAAATGAGGCATAAAGGCACGCGAACGAGAGACATACTCGATAATCTCATCCGTCAGCAAATTAGGTTCGATGGAAGAGATACGATAGCGTTCAATCCCCTCTACTTTATCCAGCTCCTTCACCAAATCAAAGAATGTTTCACCGGTCGTCTTTCCAAAGTCCCCGATATTTACCCCGGTAATCACAATTTCCTTTCCCCCTTCGGCTGCAGCCTGACGAGCTTGCGCCACTATTTCTTCCACCCGTCCATTACGGCTGCGCCCACGTGCAAACGGAATCGTACAATAAGAACAGAAGTAGTCGCAACCGTCCTGTACCTTCAAAAAATAACGGGTGCGGTCTCCCCGCGAACACGAAGGAGAGAAACTGCGAATATCCTTGGTAGCCGTTGTAATGGCTTCTCCCTTCTCGTGCTTTTCCAGATTTCCAAGATAACTCATCAATTCCCCTTTCTGCTCTGCACCGAGAACAACGTCTACCCCCTCAATCTTCGCCACCTGTTCCGGTTTCAGCTGGGCATAACATCCGGTCACAACGACAAAAGCACCCGGATGCTGCTTAGTCAGCCGGTGAATAGCCTGACGGCACTTTTTGTCGGCAACTTCGGTAACCGAACACGTATTTATGACACAAATATCAGCTTTTTCTCCTTTACGCGCAGTACGGATACCGGCTTCTTTCAGAGTTTTGCCAATCGTTGAGGTTTCTGAGAAATTCAATTTGCAGCCCAATGTATAATAAACGGCTGTTTTATTTTGGAATATCGTCGTATCAATCATACCTAATTTATCTGTTTAGGCGACAAAGTTACGCATAATTCTCCTTAATTCTTTTAGAATACCAATAATTATGCTTATTTTTGCACATTACATCAAAAAATGTGCAATGATAAAAGAGAACTTTATCAAGCTATACGAGAATAGCTTTAAGGAAAACTGGGATTTACCATGTTACACAGATTATGGTGAGGACAACACCTTTACGTATGGACAAGTGGCGGAAGAAATAGCCAAATTACACTTGCTATTTCAACATTGCAGCCTCCGGCGCGGTGACAAAATCTCAATCATAGGCAAGAATACTTCTCGCTGGTGCATAGCATATATGGCAACCATCACCTATGGAGCCATCGTTGTGCCCATTCTTCAAGATTTCAAGCCGAATGACGTTCATCATATTGTCAATCATTCCGAATCCACTTTCCTGTTTGTCAGTGATAATATATGGGAAAACCTGGAAGAAGAAGCATTGGGCAACCTGCGTGCAGTCTTTTCATTGACCGACTACCGTTGTCTGCACCAACGTGACGGAGAAACGATTCAGAAATTCATGCGCAATATGGGTACGGCTATGAGAAAAGCCTATCCCAAAGGATTCCAGAAGGAAAACATCATCTATACCGAACTGTCCAATGACAAAGTGATGTTGCTTAACTATACATCGGGCACCACCGGCTTCAGCAAAGGAGTGATGCTGACAGGCAACAACCTGGCAGGCAATGTCACCTTTGGCATCCGGACAGAGCTGTTGAAAAAAGGAGAAAAAGTACTTTCTTTCTTACCATTGGCCCATGCTTATGGTTGCGCCTTCGATTTTCTGACCGCCACAGCCGTAGGAACCCACGTCACGCTGTTAGGCAAAACCCCCTCTCCGAAAATCCTGATGAAAGCATTCGAAGAAGTGAAGCCCAACCTGATTATTACAGTCCCCCTGGTGATAGAAAAGATATACAAGAATGTCATCCAGCCGCTTATCAACAAGCGCAGCATGAAATGGGCGCTGAATATTCCTTTGCTGGACAATCAGATATATGCACAAATCCGCAAAAAGCTGATTGATGCGTTAGGCGGCCGGTTCAAGGAAGTTATCATTGGCGGTGCAGCCATGAATCCTGAAGTAACAGACTTCTTCTACAAAATAAAATTCCCCTTTACCATCGGATATGGCATGACAGAATGCGGGCCGCTCATCAGCTATGCCCCATGGAGTGCTTTCATCCCCGGTTCTGCAGGAAAAATCCTCGACATCATGGAAGCGCGCATCGAGTCGGATGACCCCTACAATACGACAGGCGAAATTCAGGTACGCGGAGAAAACGTGATGAAAGGATATTATAAAAACGAAGAAGCAACCCGCGAAGTATTTACCGAAGACGGCTGGTTGAAGACCGGTGACTTGGGAACCATTGACGCAAACGGCTTCATATATATCCGCGGCCGCAGCAAAACGATGCTGTTAAGTTCCAACGGACAGAATATCTTTCCCGAGGAAATTGAAGCGAAATTAAATAACATGCCCTTCGTTTTGGAAAGTCTGATTATAGAGCGCAATAAGAAACTTGTGGCTTTGGTTTATCCGGATTACGACAGCCTTGATTCTCTGGGACTGAACACCCCTGACAATCTAAAAACAGTAATGGACGAGAATCTGAAAAATCTGAATAAACTGGTAGGTAACTACGAACAGGTCAGTACCATCCAGCTTTATCCTACCGAATTTGAAAAGACTCCCAAAAAGAGTATAAAACGCTTTCTCTACAACAGCATTGCAGAGGAATAGAATCATGTTTTAAAACATACTATAAATCAGTAATTTAGGTTGCATAACATAAAAACATAGAAAAAAAGTTGGCCTCAGGAGTACAACGTATTGAAAAAGTGTATACCTTTGCAACGTTTTAATAAAGCAACTATTTAGTATTACAGATTTAAAAAGCAAAGAAAATGAAAAAATTAGTATTTTTGTTCGTAGCATTTGCAGCTGTTTCTTTCGCATCTTGCGGAAACAAGGCTGCTAACAATGAAGCTGAAAACGCAGACTCTACTGCAGTTGAAACAGTTGAAACTGCTGTTGTTGAAGTAGTTGACACTGTAGCTGCTGCTGATAGCGTAGCTGCTGACTCTGCAGTTGTAGCTGAATAATATTCAGAACGAACATTAGAGAGAATTGAAAGTCTGCCATGCGAAAGCATAACAGACTTTTTTTATGTCCACTACCTGCATCCGTCACCTATACGTCTGATCTATCAATTCAATCATGTCTTTTATCGCTTTTTTGGGAGCAGTAAAAGGATTTTTATCAAAGATCTTTGGCATAGACAGAATTAGTTGCTTTATTTCAGCTTCCTGTAGTCTCAGTTTCCATATCTCATAAATGTTCTTATAGTTCTTTTGGGGATTGTAAACGGTGGGATGAGACATAAACCGGGCAATATACTCTTGCTTATTCTTATAATAATCTTCATTAATCCCATGTATTTTTCTACAACCTTTATAGGCCTGCAAAAGCTTTAAGATAAAGCCTTTGTCGGATATTTGTTGCATGAGTGCCGAGTTTTTCAAGACTTCCAGTGCATCTTCCGAATACTCAATGCCCCGTAAAACAAAAGGTGCAGTGATATTGTCTTCCAAGATAGAGGCCTCGATGGTTTGAAGCGAATCCTGCTTTTGTATCAACAGCCGAAAGAAGTTGATTTCATCCAAATAGACATCCTCCGCCCAATTGATACTTTTCAGATTCTCACTCAGCTCTATTTTTATCATCTGCATGCTTTCCTTTATCTGCTTCTCTTGCGAGGCAGTGTTTATAAAGTCAGTACCGGCAAAAGTGATAACAATACCTAGCACTACGGCAATAAAATTGCGAAAGAAGTCACCGCATTTATACTCTGTACTTATGTACTTCATCTTGTCTGTCAGGTTTGTTTTCATAGTTTACTTATATAAAAATACGTGCTAAAGGTAGCGAAATTTATGCATCCAGCAAGCTAAACTCTTCAAAATCTCCTCCCAAGGACAAATTAGTTTAAACAGAAGAAGCCCGGCTCTTTCGAACCGGGCTTCTTCAACATATACTTAAAGTATTTACAGATTATTCAGCAACTACTTCGAACGGAATTTCTACAGAAACTTCCTTGTGAAGTTTAACGATAGCTTTGTAAGAACCAACTTCTTTCACAGCCTCTTTCACAACGATAATCTTTCTGTCGACCTTGTGGCCTAATTTTTCCAATTCTTCAGCAATCTGGATGTTGCTAACCGAACCAAAGATAGTACCAGTAGCACTAACTTTAGTAGCAATAGTCAAAGTTACATCCTTCAACTGTTCTGCCATAGCTTCAGCATCCTTCTTAATCTTTTCCAATTTGTGAGCGCGTTGTTTCAACTCTTCTGCCAACATTTTCTTAGCAGCAGGTGAAGCAATCACAGCTTTACCGGTCGGAATAAGATAGTTACGGCCGTAACCTGACTTTACAGTTACAATATCATTCTTGTAGCCTAAGTTTACTACGTCTTCTTTCAAAATTATTTCCATACTTATTCCTCCTTATTATTTCATCATGTCAGTTACAAATGGAAGTAACGCCAAGTGACGTGCTCTCTTAACAGCCTGCGCAATACGACGTTGGAACTTCAAAGAAGTACCGGTAATACGGCGAGGAAGGATTTTACCCTGTTCGTTCAAGAATTTCTTCAAGAATTCAGGATCTTTGTAATCGATATACTTAATACCACTTTTTTTGAAACGGCAGTATTTTTTCTTTTTAACGTCTACTGAGGGCGGAGTTAAATATCTGATTTCTGATTGTTGCTGTGCCATGATTAATCCTCCTTTTTAGTTGATTTAACATTTCTTCTCTTAGCAGCGTATTCAGCAGCGTATTTATCCATTCTGAAAGTCAGGAAACGAATAACACGTTCGTCACGACGGTAGTTTACTTCTAACTTTTCAATTACCTGCGGTTCTGCTTTGAACTCAATCAGCTGATAGAAACCAGTTGATTTTTTCTGGATGGGGTAAGCCAATTTTTTCAAGCCCCAGTTTTCTTCATTGATAATCTCTGCACCTTCTGCAGTCAGAATACCTTTGAATTTCTCTACCGCTTCCTTCATCTGAACATCAGATAAAACGGGAGTCAAAATGAAAACGGTTTCGTATTGATTCATACTACGTTAATTAAATTATTAAATTAAAATTTTAAATTGCGAGTGCAAAGGTAGACATTTTATCTTAATCCACAAAGAGTTGCAAGTATTTTCTTCAAAAAATATAGTTTCGTTTTACAATCAACCTTGCCTTTTAGTATTTTTTCGTCCTTAAATTCTGCGTTATTTCCATAAGAATCGTATCTTTGCAAAGTTGTTTAAACAATAATTATATGATAGAACAATTTAGTTTTGACATCCAACTGATATTCGCTATTCTGAACGGAAAAGTGTCGGCAGCCATCAATAGGAAACTGAGCCGCAACTTCCGTCAAAACGGAGTAGACATTACTCCCGAACAATGGACTGTGCTTCTGTTTTTGTGGGAACGGGACGGAGTAACCCAGCAAGAACTGTGTAATGCCACTTTCAAAGACAAGCCCAGCATGACTCGTCTTATCGACAATATGGAACGTCAGCATCTGGTGGTCCGTATATCGGACAAGAAAGACCGCCGCACAAACCTGATTCATTTAACCAAGACAGGACGTGAACTGGAGGAAAAAGCACGGTTCATTGCCAATAAAACATTGAAAGAAGCTTTGCAGGGACTAACGTTGGAAGAACTGAAAGTGAGCCAAGATGTACTAAGGAAGATATTTACGAACACCAAAGATTAAAGAATTTCTTCATTTTCATCTTTTTTTCCTAAAATAATTTCCTTCATAAGAGAATTATGCTTTAATTTGTGCACAAGAAAAATAATCTATTAATAAAATACACACATGAAAAGCTTACTTAAGAATTTAGGTCTGATACTTATGATCATTGGTGCCGCTATTTTGGTTGGTATCTTCTGTGCAGGAAGTTCTGCTATTAATGATAATGCAGTTTTAGGTTGTTCAGCTGCCCTTATCGTTATTGGACTAATTGTTTATATCGTCTTGAACAAACGCATAGTCGATTAAAGTATACAAGAAAAAAAATTGAATGAGGTTGTGTCATAATGCTGGCACAACCTTTTTTTATTTTAAACTTTTCAAGCGCCCGCAATTATATGAACACCGACAACGGTTGGTATAAAAAAAATATTAGGAAGACAATCGCTATTGCCTCCCTAATATAGCCCTTGCGCTTTTCACAAAGAACAAGGGTGAATTATTCTAACATATAATTGACCGGCTATATTTGTTTTCCGACCGGCCGCGGAAATGGCATATATAGTATAAGTCTAGTTACCACCACCTGTGTGCTGACGATTGGACGTAACAACCGCAACCGTCACATTACCGTAACGTGTTCCGGAAGCCGACTTGCCGAATGCACTCGCCGATACGCTCCATTTTGTCTGCACACCACTAATCTCCAGCATCGTACCGATAGGCAATGTAACATTGATGGGATAAGAGCCGTTGACAGTAGCCACCGTTGCTCCAAAACGTTGCGCCAGCTTCTCTACCAAGAGAGCAGTCAGTTTACTTGTACCTTTGGTAGTGATTTCAGTACCTGCCTTATAAGTATAGGCAGCCTCACCCACAGACATATCCTTTGAACCATACAGGTTATCCCATTTGCCTTGTGTAAACGAAACCGCTTCCGTGCTCTTCTGCTCAGAGAATTCCACACCGAGGAACAGACCGTAAGAGGCGAACTCAGTTGCGACAACAATCACACGGCCGTCTTCGATACGGCTGTCTACCTTCACCCATTCACCGTTCTTGTACTGTTTGGCCTCCACCTTGCTTGCCAATTCGGAATCCAGTTCAAAGCCCAGATCTATCGCTTTTTTCAAGGAAACGCCCTCCAAGTTACAAGAAAGACTGGCCCCCACCAGCATCGTTTCATCCGTAGCGCGTGCGGCACGTGCCACCACATCTTCCTTCTTATAAAGCGGAGAGATAACGACCTTCACTTCCTCCTCGGTATCTGCTTCCACAGCACCGGCAGCGATTTTAGCCTTCACTTCCACCTTCGCTTCGTCATTGCCTTTCAAGTGCTCTGTCTCCACTTTTCCTTCACTTGCCTCCTCAGCAGATACGGTCACTTCCTTCTTCACGTCAGAGATAAGTACCGCATTCCACACCAGATTCTGGCTCTTTTTCTCATCAACAACGGTCAGTGTGCCTTCGTACGGCAACTTGCCTTCAGCTTCCGCTTTCACCTAGTAAGTACCTGCCTTGACATCCTTAAACAGATAAACACCGTTGGCATCAGTCGTGGCAGAATTGTCTGCACCCAATAAAACCTTCGCACCTGAGACTCCCTCACCGTTCAGACTTGTGATAACTCCGGTCAACGTATTGGAAGCAACCTCAACTACAGGAGGAGTCACATTTTCATAATCAGGATCGTCATCACTACAACCGGCTGCACCCATGGTCAAACCGGCAATCAGGAGCATATAAACTCCTCTTTTTACAAAATTGTACATAGTAAATTTATTAAATTAAAAAATGATATTGATTTTCTTCTTTACAACAGATTGATGCAGAAGCACACCCCGCCCGAAAAGTACTTGCCGTCCTGCAGCGAAGACTGTATCAGCAAGTGCCGCCACAACTTCCAGTCAAAGCCCACGTTCACCTCATCGCCCGTATATTCCGCTATCAGCCGGAAATTCCTCTGAAACGAAGGGCTGAACGTGATGCCGCCCACCGGTCCGTTCCATTTCGAGTTCAGACTCCATCTCCAGTGGCGGTAAGCCATGTGCACTCCCACCACATTTCCTTTCAGCCGGAAATGCTTGGACAGGGCTATGTAATAATTGGAAAAATAACTGTTCACCACACGTGACACCTTCTCCTCATGCTGTGTCTTCAGCCAGTTTACACGGAGATCAAGGTCATTGACCCCTATCGCCACACTCGGCCACCACCTGCCCGGCTTTTCACGGAGCGGCTGTAACTTGAGCGAGAAATAGCGATCCTTGCGGTGCAACCCCGAATGCTCCTTATCTTCCACACCGTCAATAATCCTCGTCGATTTCAAAAGCGTACAGGTATACGCGATTTCCATCCACCGGAACGGCGTGACACTCAGATAATAATCCATCGTATGATATTTATCCTCTCCATACGTCAGCACGTTCGGGGTAAACTCCCGGTTCAGGAAATGCCCCCCTACGCGTGCCTCCCCCTCTTCTCCCATATCCGCCGAAGGGACATGTATCAGACCGCTCATGCCCGTATACTGCTGTGCCACGGCCGGCACCGAAAACAGCAATGCCATAAAGCACCCCATTATATATCTCATTTTCATTCAGTGCCTCCTTTCTGCCAAACAGTAAAATCAGGAGTCATGCCATTCGCACCCCAGTCCGACCGACTGCGGTCAAACCATCCTTCGCGTTCATTCTCTTCAGGATCAGTCGTGTACATTTTACCCGCGTAGGCATCCGCCTCCTGATTATACGTCAGGCGGAAATTAGAGGCAGGACGGAAACGCACCCTTCTATTGCTCCGTTTATAGGGAGGAATCATCATCACCACCTTAAAACCAAAATTCTCTTTTCCCTCATCGGTATATTGGGCAAATACCCCCACTGTGCAATGTCGGAAATGCCTCATCGCCTCCCCCTGCACACCGCAGTCCTCGTACAGAAAACGACCGCCTCGCACCCGGAGTTCCGTATTCACCCCCTTCAGATAGGCGCGCACCCCAGCAAGAGCCGTCAAACGCTCCATCGGGCTGCACTCCCATCCTGCCGCCATGGAGCAAAACCCCGTCCATCCCGCCTGCGCGTCCAAGGCAAGCCAGTCCGTAGCCGCATACATCCACTTCGCATCCAGTCCGTAGCGTTCCATCGCAAACAGTCCTCCGCTCACTTTCAGAAAATGCTTCCGGTGCCAGTCCCATTCCTTGCTAAGCACAGCCATGTTCAGGCGGACTTTCTTATAACGGTCGCCATAATCATTATAAACAGGCACGATGGCCTGTCCCGCCAACTGCCAGCGGTTTCCCATATACCACTTCACTCCGGGAGTCAGGTTCACCAGCACCTCATATATCTTATTGTGAAAAATATCACGGTAATGCAGTTCGGCTCCCATAAACACATCCACCCGCGTGTTCTCTGCCGATTGCGCCCTTCCGGTACAAACAAACAGCGCTGACAGACATAACGGCAAAATCCACCGGTGCATGGTTCTACTTATCCAAGACTTCATACACCGAATGTTTACTCTTGAACTCGGGAACCATTTCCTTCATACGTCTTACAATACCCATATCATCCTCTTTCACGCTGGAAGCCACCAGCTCATCCACCTGCCGACACACATCGGCATAATCATACTCACGCACCTGCGCAATCTTGATTTTAGGATGGAAAGTAGGCTTGGTCGTCTCTTCCTCATTCAGTACTTCCTCATACAGTTTCTCACCGTCGCGCAATCCTGTAAACTTAATCTCCACATTCTTGGCTCCGCTTAACTGAATCATACGTCGGGCAAGATCCACAATCTTCACCGGCTTACCCATATCGAACACGAAAATCTCACCGCCATTGCCCATCGTTCCCGCCTCAAGCACCAGTTTACAAGCTTCGGGAATCAACATAAAGAAACGGATAATATCGGGATGCGTCACCGTTACCGGTCCGCCCTGCTTGATTTGTTCCTTAAACAGCGGAATAACCGAACCGTTCGAGCCCAGCACATTACCGAAACGCGTAGTGACAAACTGGGTGATACCCTCCACCTTGCCATTCTTCACCGCCTTGTCCAGACTCTGCACATAAATTTCACAGATACGCTTGGAGCAGCCCATCACGTTGGTGGGATTCACGGCCTTGTCCGTAGACACCATCACAAACTTCTTCGCCCGATACTTCACGGCCAGATCCGCAATGATACGCGTACCCTCCACATTATTACGCACACTCTCTCCCGGATTATTCTCCATCATAGGCACATGCTTATACGCCGCTGCATGAAACACATAATCGGGACGATATATATCAAAAATCTCCTCCATACGTTCCTTCATGCAAATATCACTCACGATGGTTTCCGCCTTGATGTCAGGCCATTTGCGCGCCATCATCAGACGCACATCATGCAAAGGCGTTTCCGCCTGGTCTATCAGAATAAGTTTTTGCGGAGTAAATTGGGCAATCTGGCGCACTATCTCGCTTCCGATGCTGCCGGCAGCTCCCGTTATCAGAATACTTTTGCCGGTAAGCAATTCCTCCACCGCTTTCAAGTCGATCTCTATCTTGTCGCGAGGCAGCAAATCTTCAATATCCACCTCCTTAAGCTGACGATGGTCAAGATCACTCTTACCGTCCCACTCCTGCGCGGCAGGAATCATATAGATTCGTATACCTGCCTTTATCAGTCTCTCCACCATTTCGGGATTATTCCGAATCGCCTCATTCTTCAAGGGAGAAACCAGCAAAGTATGCACTCCGAAGTCCTCCATCTTCTCCACCAAATGTTCATCGTTGGAATAAACCCGCTTCCCCATCAGGAAGCGGCCCTGCATATCCTGCCTGTCCGAAACGAAACCGCTCACGACATATCGGGAGTCAACCTGATTGTGGATACTCTTCGCCAGTCCCACTCCGCCGGCTTTCACCCCGTAGATAAACACACGTTTTCCGCGTCGTCTGTTAAAAGTAGAGTCATACAGATATTTCACAAAAACCCGCACGCTCCACATAATCATGACAGCCAGCAATGCGGCAATTCCGATATCCCTCATACCGACTGCCATCACCCAACAATCCTCATTCAGCAGATACCTGACGCCTATAATCATCAGCAAACCCGTAATCATGGCAAATCCTATCCGCTGCAAATCGATAAACGAAGAATAACGAACCACTCCCGAATACGTGTGAAACATCCGAAAGCTCACAACATAGAACAACAAATAAAAGCAGAAAGCCCCTGTCAGTTGTACAAAGTTCTGCAAAAAAGAAAGTGTTCCGTTATTCAAAGCATAAACCAACACATCCGCGCCCAGCACTATCAGGCAATCCAAAACGAATATACACCAATACGGCAGCGCATCTTTCGAAAAATACCAGTTTGATAATTTCCAAATCATATCCAAATACCGATAATAATCCATTATCCTTTTATACAATCCTTTATTGTCTGCACAATGTATGCCACATCCTCGTCACTTACACAAGGGCCCGCAGGAAGACACAGTCCGGTCCTGAAGATTTCCTCTTCCACCCCGTTGGTATAAACAGGCGCATCCGCATACACCGGCTGCTTGTGCATCGGCTTCCACACAGGTCGTACTTCTATCTTTCCGGCAAGCATGAAAACACGCATTGCTTCCACATTCTCATTAGGCTGGCAATCCGTGGTGGCACTGTCCACCGCCTTAATCACCCCGGCAGCTCCTCCCACCGCAGTCTTGACCACTTCCTTATACGCATTCTCCTGACCGACAACCTTTACATCAGGATCGATGGTAGCCGTACACAGCCAGAAGTTGGCATCATAACGCGCATCCTCAGGCTGCTTATGCATACGTATGCCCTTCACATCCTTCAACAGTTCTTCATACAAAGCCTGCACATGCTTATGATGAGCAATGTGCGCCTCCGCCACGGTCATCTGTCCGCGACCGATACCGGCACAAATATTACTCATACGATAATTGTAGCCGATTGCCGTATGCTGATAATAAGGATAAGCATCGCGTGCCTGAGTAGCATACCACATAATGGTATTTTTATCTTCGGCATTCCGGCAAATCAAAGCACCGCCGCCCGAAGTGGTAATCATCTTATTGCCGTTGAATGACAACACGCCAAACTTGCCGAAAGTGCCCAGCACCCTGCCGTCGAACTTGGAACCGAACCCTTCCGCCGCATCCTCCACCACAGGAATGTCATAGCGGTTTGCAATCTCCATAATTCTCTCACAATCGTATGGCATACCGTAGAGCGCCACCGGAACAATCGCCTTGGGCTTCTTTCCCGTTTTCTCCATACGGTCTTTGATAGCTTCCTCCAGCAACACCGGGTCCATATTCCACGTATCTTTTTCAGAGCCGACAAACACAGGCTTTGCACCCAGATAAGTAACCGGATGCGACGAAGCACAAAAGGTAAAGCTTTGTACCAAAACTTCATCACCCGCCTGAACGCCACAGCCAATCAATGCAAGATGCACCGCTGCCGTTCCCGCCGAAAGTGCGACAACTTCATTCTTTCCTCCGACAAAGTTCTTGAGGTCTTCCTCAAAAGCATTTACATTGGGACCCAAAGGCACTACCCAGTTGGTATCGAATGCTTCCTTCACATATTTCTGCTCTATTCCATCTTCACTCATGTGAGCAAGACAGAGGTAAATTGTTTTTTCAGGAATGTAACTCATAATTTTTATTTAATCTATTTATATAATAGTTTACCATACTTTTTCCAATAATAGCAGAATTACTAATGAACACTCCTATTATATCGTGAGGGAAAAAGAATAGACATTACAGTATAGAGAAATCATCATTAACCAAGTCCGATTTCTTTCGTATCACCACATCATCATACATCAACATCAGTACATCTTCATCATACTGTCCTATCTGCGAGTTATTTTCTATCCCATTCATATTGTTCCAGATCAGAGGGAAGAAATCGACACCCGCCCCATATGCATGCAGATAGGCACCACCGAAACGCGGATTCACTTCTGATAAATAATACTGACCGTCTTTTATGAAAAAGTCCATATCAAGCGGACCACAGAATTTGAACACCGATGCTATTTTCTCAATAAAAGCAAACAATTTTGGGTCTTTATAGGAAATTGTCTTACTTGCTCCACCAATGCGGGTTTCAATCTTACGTTTAGAAAAAGCTGCGACAGCTTTATGACTGATAGCATCTACATACACATCTGCATCACAATCTCCCCCGGTCATCAGTTCCTGAATGATATAATCATGTTCACCGGAAAACCAATCAGCCTCAGCTTGCTCCATTGTATTCACTTTATGAGCCCCTACACTGCCACTGCCACACACGGGTTTCATAAACACAGGAAAAGAGATTTTACCCTCATCCACCCCCTTCTTAAACTCATCAAAATCATGATAAGTCAGTGGAGTAGGAATACCTTTCTCTGTAAGATATTTAAACATTTCATACTTATCAAAACAGCAACGGGCAGTAATCTCGTCAGCAGGACAAAGAGGCAGTACACCCTCCTTCAGAAATCTCTCACGGTTTGCAGAGAGAATCTCAATCTCGGGATCAATGAGCGTGGTTATAGCCTTTACATTGGCTTTTTTACAGATGTCGATTACCGTGTCAACATACTCGGGAGCATTAATGCGCGGAACAACATATTCATTTGTCGCAAAATAAAGTGCGGGGGCTGTTGCATTATTATCGGTTGCATTGATATCACATTTTGAGCCGATTGATTCTTGTGCATTACGAAGCAAGCGACCACGTCGCCCTGCACTACAAAACAAAATACTAGGTTTCATTGAATTTATATATTTGATTTTTGCATATATTCTTTTGCTGTCCATTTATCACGAATCAGCTTCATACCATCGGAAGAAAGCGAATACACCCTTGGGAAATAGTTGATAAACATCGGTGTCAGCGTTAAGGTATAGGCACCCACATTCTTATATTCAATCATATCGCCTACACACAGCTCCGGTTGGTTTTCCAATCGGAACAATTGGTCGTACTCCAAGCAGGTCGCACCCGCCACTATTTGTAACGGCACAACTTCCGCTTCCTCTTTTTCCCTGTGTATTTCTGTCATATACCGTTCTTTTCGAAAAAAAGGATCTACATCATTGCGACTGCCATCTGTCGTAAGTAGAATACAATCGGGCAAATGCTTTGTGTCAATTACCCTCGAATAATAGCTGAAAGCAGCAGCAGTCAGCGCATTACCCGGCTCTACGATAATAGTCAGTTTCTCCAATCCTTGCTTCTGTAGAGATTCATAGATAGCTTCTGCGTACTCATCGAAGGTGGGAGCATTGTGAAAAATACCATAATAGCCACCGCCTACATCAAGATAATCAAGCTCCAATTGATACTTCTTGATTACACTTGCAGCATAGGCAACAATGTTTTGATAAAATCGGACACTTCTGCTATGACTGGTTCGATGAATATGCAATCCTGCCAATCTTACCTGAGGAATACTTCTTATTGCTTCAAGAGCATTAGAAAACTCTTCCGTTACATCATTAAAACCAAAACGACTAAAATCATTCTCACCTTCAGCATCTTCAGGGGAAATATCCGAAATATTCACACTGAGCCGGATACCAACCTTATAATGTCCATCAGCCGGCAGTTCCTTCAGCCAAGCTATTTCTCGATGAGTTTCAACATTAACCACCGCACCGTTCGTTACAGCTTCAAGAAACCGGGATTTCGATTTCATCGGTCCATTAAAGATAATCTCTTTCATCCCATAGCCGCACGCCAAAGCAAGTTCCAATTCATCATCCGAAACGACCTCAGCAAAGCAACCGAAATCCTTTGCCTTTGCTACAGCATACGGCAGAGAATTTGTCTTTACTGAATAACTAATAATATGATGAAGAAAATGATGGCTCAATGCTGCGTCAAACTCATGAACTCCCTGCTTAAATTCTTGTTCATTTAGGACGAAACAAGGGGATTGTATTCTTAGCAAATTTAAACCTTCAGACATTAGTATATTGTTTTAACGATATTTTTTAGGAGCATATTTAGTCATAGCTGTAGGGTCATAATTAAGATAACGTCCTTGATTCATAGTATCTATTATCGTCATTTCCTCGGTTGTCAGTTCAAAATCAAAGACAGATATATTCTCTTTCATGTGTTGAGAATACCATGTTTTGGGAATCACAATGATATTCTGCTGTATCAGCCATCTAAGGACAACTTGAACAATAGACTTATTGTACTTCTGCGCAATAGGTTTAATCAGTTCACTTTCTGTTATTTCCTTACGAGGTTCGTTAGATCTAAAGTGGCTGAAGGTAGACATTGCCTCAACAGCTACACCATTATCTTGACAGTATTTTATCAGTTCCTTTTGGGTATTTAAGGGGCTGATTTCAAACTGATTTACAGCAGGAACAACATCAGAAACTTCATGCAGAGCCTTAAGATGACAAGGCAAAAATGAACTAACACCAATTGCCCTTATTCTTCCCTGCTTGTAGAAGTCCGTCAGAACCTCATACATTTCCATGAAGTTATGGTATGGATGATGAATTAGGAACAAA
Organism: uncultured Phocaeicola sp.; assembly: GCF_948499155.1. Taxonomy (NCBI): domain Bacteria; kingdom Pseudomonadati; phylum Bacteroidota; class Bacteroidia; order Bacteroidales; family Bacteroidaceae; genus Phocaeicola; species uncultured Phocaeicola sp. The sequence continues at coordinate 165,265 of NZ_CAOOSE010000002.1, forward strand.
TCTATATAATCCATTCGCAGATTATCAAAAGACTCCTGAACAGCCTTCTTTATTGACTTAAAATTACGCCAATTCTTCAGTCTATCAATACCATAATGATAACCCCAAAAATAGAGAGAGTCCAAATTAATCTTTGTCGTAATAAAAACATCTTCTCTTTTGACATTATAATCGCGCAACCAATCGGCAATAACAGATTCATTACCATATTTCCAAGCAGTATCAAACTGTCTGTATCCCAATTGATATGCCTCATTTAATACTCGAGGAAGAATTTTATTATCTATGCGATAGGTACCAAAACCAACTTGTGGCATTTGCACGCCATTATTTAATTCTATATATTTCATTGTTAGATAAGATTAAAGCCAATTACCTAAGAAGTCTGTAAATCTAAGATTGCTGTAGTATTTTTGAGCGTAAGCTAACACTTCGTCTGCTCTACCATTAAAGATAGAACGTCCGGATGATAGCTGTTCTGAAACAAGTCCAGGCCATCCTAAATTTACCTCAATAAAAACCGGAGTATTCGTTTCAGACAGTGCAAAATCCCATGCGGCATGACCTATCATTGGTAAATACCGCCGATGTGCCCTTATTGCGTAATCAACAATCATGGACGTTTCCGGAATAACAATGTCGCAATAGGAAACTCCAAAAGGAGATTTATCATAATTATTTAAAGATGCATCTATTGCCCGACCTATAAAAGTTCCATCGTTATTGACACCACAGCAAACTCCGCCCAAACCAAAATTATCTACAATCGAATTATTACGACCGTGACGAAACATAATGTTCTCTACAGTAATCTTACCATTAAGATTCAGCGTATTAATTCTAAATGTATTCAAGGAAGTCTTATTAAATTGAGCTGTCAGTTTACTCTGCTCCAATACTTCTTGACAGATATAAGAATGCCCATAATCTTTCAAGATCTTGGAAATATCCTCCATGGAGCAACTATAAGGAGAAATTATTTTTATGCCATCTCCGCCACAGCTTCCACTCGTTGGTTTGATAATTAGTTTGTCGACTGATTTAATAATATTCAGAGCTTCTTTCTCGGATAATATATTTTGTTCACTATCATATGAAACTCCTCTTATTCTATTTATCAACACTTTAGGTTGCCTTAATTCTGTAAAGAATATTGGATATATATTCTTTACATGCAAGCTTTGAGAGTAACATAAAGGGTTCAATACTCGCAATATAAACCTTGTATAAAGATCATCCGGCACTAAATCCGCACTAAAGAAACCTGCCTTTTTATAGAATTTCCAATAACTCCAATTTATAGGGTAACCTTTCCAAAATGTACTAACAGCTTCTTTCTCGGATGCAGTCAATTCTGGCAATTCCATACCTTTTGACTTACTATACAACTCAGCTCGAGTTGCAGCCTCTCCCATACGTTTCGAGAGAATCTGATGAAAAGCGTCCTTTGACTTATATATAAAGCTATGTATCATATCTATAAATACTTTTTAAGATTACCATACCAACCAATTTCCCCGAAATACTCCATACTCACATATCCCGGATTATGATTACCTTCAATTAACTCCACTCCATCCTTTGTAATCGCAATATCCCAACCAACGAAACGACATAATGGAAGTTGTTTCGACGCTTCTGTTATACAGAAGACTACCTTATCCCAATAAGGAATATTAAATCCCGGCATTATTTTATCTGACAATGGATGATATATACACTGTAGTTTATTATCATGGAAGCCCAAGGATGAAATAATACCAGTCTCAATATCTATCGGATATTCGACACCACCCGCATTATAATTATCTACAACAGAGTCTCCAATACCTACTCTTAATACAGCTTTAAAAAGATGTACATTACCTTCCTTATCCAATAAAGAATTAACGCGAATCGTATTTACCGACACATTCGAGAAAAATAAAGCAGGATGCTGTACTAAGCACTCTTCAATCAATAAATCTTGTTTTGAAAATTCTTCATAGACCTGATTACATTCTTCCTCTGTATGCTTTAAATCTAAGGCATATATTCCCTTACCTTCGCATTTGTCTAAGGGCTTTACAATCAATCTATCACAGTGATTATACAAATTTTCAAACTGGTTACGACTCATTTCGGTTGAATGAAGCCATTTACGACTGATCCATTTTGAGAATTTCCGATTAAATTCAGTTTTATTATTCAGCAATTTCACCTCTTCGGGCTTATTGCATATACGGATGAATTCACATAAACGACGATAAGTCATTATCCGCTTACGAACATTTCTCCTATACATATAGAATCTCCCATCTACATAATGATCTATTAAACAGCCATGACTCACAAATGCACTTATATAATCAAACCATATTGAGAAATATCCCTCCCTATTAGCTTTTGCTAACTCTTTTATTCTTCTATTACACTTGGACAAATAATTGAATACTTGTTTTGCTCTCATTGTTAGTATTATTTAGTTATCACCATTAAATTCCGGAATTGTCACCTGCTGGTTTTCATCGTTAACATTCTGACCATCAGAATTGATATCCTCTTTCAAAAGCACTTTCTTAATAGTAGTAAAGATTACCACCAAATCTGTTTTCAGACTTATATGATCCACATACCACACATCCAACTCAAACTTCTTTGTCCATGACAAATTATTACGTCCGTGGCACTGCGCCCAACCAGAAATGCCGGGACGAACATCGTGACGACGCATCTGCTCTTTACTGTAAAGAGGGAGATATTTTACCAACAACGGACGTGGACCAATCAATGCCATGTCGCCTTTCAGCACATTGAACAGCTGTGGAAGCTCATCGATAGAAGTATTACGTACAAACCGACCAAATTTCGTGATACGCTGCACATCCGGAAGAAGTCTGCCCGATGCATCCTTGCGCTCGTTCATCGTCTTGAATTTTATAATCTTAAATATCTTTCCATGCAAACCGGGACGTTCCTGTAAGAAAAATGCTCCGGCTCCCTCATTGAAAACATAAAGAAGAATGGTGATTACCAACAAGACAGGACTAATGGCCAAAAGAACCATCAATGCTATCGAAAAATCTATAATACGTTTAAAAAAATGCGCATACATCTCATCTATTTTTTACAGTTCTTGGGATAATCGGTCTTTACACCCCACAATTGAGCCATAGGCTCCTCTTCCATTTCTTTCTTAAAGTCGCGAAGTTGGTCAATATAGCTGAACTCTGGCTTATAATCAAGTTCGCTGAACGTTTTGCTCACATCGAAAGCATTCTCCAAAGGGTCGGATTTCTCAGGGCAATAAATCATCTGGGAAGGTTTGTCTTTGGGAGAAAATACCTCGATGATACCCTTTATCTGTTCCTCAAGCGATACCTGCCATCCATTACCCACATTGTACATACCGCCTTCAAGCGGAGATGACACACACTTTTCTACCACCCGTACAAAGTCTTTGATATAAACCATCTCTTTGGCCTTTTTGCAGTTTCCCCACACTTCAATCGGAAGACTTTTTGAAGCCCTGTCCATAAGCATACGATAGGGCATTAGATGAAACTGGAAATCACGATAGTGGTAAGCGTTGGGATGATACTGATAGATGGTGAAAAAACGCAATATGAAACGGCTGAATCCATACTCGGCATGATAATGCTCGATGAGATCCACCGCTGCATTTTTAGCAATGGTATATACACTATGGTCACCGGTAAGCGGAAAATGACGAGGAGCATCCACCGGTATCACAGAACCATTATTATGATATTTGCACATATCCGAAGGTGTTTGCGGAAAAATGATTTTCTTGCAACCACACGAACGCATATATTCGAGTACATTGAGCGTTCCAATGGTGATTGATTTCACTAATCCGGCTGCATCGAAAGAGTAACGAGAAGGCAATTCTCCCGCGAAATGAGCCACACAATCAATGTGTTCTGAAGGCAATTGCTTAAACTCTTCCGGATTCATTATATCCACCGAATAATATTTCATACCTTTTGAAGCGAAAAAGCCATTATCATTCTTACGATGCCCCACAGCAATTACGTCATATCCTACAGCTTTCAGGTGGAGCGCAACATAAGCACCCAAGTTACCAGTCGCTCCAAAAACTATTACTGTTTTCATTCTTTAATATGTTATTTATTATTTTTATACCACACAAGGTGACTAAAACCAATATCGAACAAATGACAGCCGGCACACAGCACAATGACAAAATCAAGCCAACGCTTTAAATACTTACGATACATGGTCTTTCTTATTTTTATCTACCGTTTTCAACTCCCATTCATTTTCCATGACCACATTCCACCATTCACGCTTCACCGCTTCCATCTGAATTTCCACACCGCAATCACGGCAGTTGAGAATCAGAAAATGAATAATAACAGCATAAAAACTCAAATCATCTGTTTGCCTTTAAGAGTTTTGTAGTAACAAGAGGGACTCATGCGAACCTCCTTACAAACCTCTGAATTACGTAATCCGGCAGCTTTAACAAGCACCTTGATGCTCGCCGCCAACTTCTCTGTGTCGAACTGTCTGTTCTTCATCTTGCTTTCTTTTATTAATTGTTAATTATATACAACAAACGTGTCTTTACTTCTCCCTAGCGGGAAGTAATACCAACTTATTCTTTCCTAACTTCGCAAGAATTAACTTAAAACAATATCTCTTATGGCTATAAAAGCACTGAAACAAAACGTATCCATCTGTGAAATACAGAAAATGATTCACCAATGGAAAAACAGGGGAATAAACGATCCTACTGTAACCAAACTACTGGACCTCCATTTGGGAATGCCGGCTTATATGAACGAAAGCGGTATCTATCCACTCTGCAATTTCTACTACATTAGAATCGCACTCAAATTCTCATATACTACTGCACTGATAACGGCAGTGACAGACTGCCACACATTCGGACTTATTTGGGATGAAGGGCACACAAAAATCATCGCATTCTACTCTCCTTTATGGTATCATAAGAGTGACAAAGAAACAAAAAATGTGCAGCAGGATTCTGCGCAGAAAACACCGCAGGATTCTGCGCAGGATTCTGCTTTTTTTAATAGTAATATATTATAATAATATATATTCTCCGAAGGATTCCCATAAGGGATTATCTTGCGAAGATATCGTCCAAAAGCAGCCAAATATTCCTTCTGAAAATCCTGCCGGAACGCCTCACGGCGATGAAGCTCCAAAAGCTTCTTCATCTGCCAAAGAGTTCTTTCACAAGCTCAACGCCACTCCCGAAGAGAAGCAGGCAGTACTGGTGCCGATTATCGACCGTATCGTTGCCGGTTACCGCTACACCCGACCGCGCGCACTGGATGCGTTGGTCGTTCTGGTGAACGAATTCCTGATTCCTCACTTCGATGCCCAGTCCAATTTTGCCAAAACACCGCACAACGGACGCATCATCTGGCTGCAAAACCTTATCAAGACCCGCCACGGGGAGAACCTGATACAGCAAGCCACACAAAAACTGGGCGAAACACTGCTGAAGGAACTGGAAGAACAACGCAAAAAACTCCGTGAATTCCGTCCCGTCTCGCCATTCGAATGGAAGGATGCCGACAAAGACATCCGATACTATGACGACCCCATAGACGGAAAAGTGGAAATACCGGCGGATGCACCGCCACGGTCCTCCGATGAAGCCATCTGGAACGTCCTCTCACAAAAATGGGTGGACACCGACGGTCAACACTCCGGGTCCTGAAGCAGTTCCCTGTCAACCATGATTTTTTATTTTTTACATTCTAATTTTAAAATTGATATGAAGCCTTATTATTCTCTTTCAGACTTCCCCGACCGCAAAAGCGCGGGAAAGAATTTTGTTGCCGTATGCCCCAAATGCGGAACACCCCATCTGTCCATCTCCAAAGCAAAAGGTGTGTACCACTGCTTCTACGCAGGATGTAACTTCAACGGCATACTGACCGACTTCTGCAAGGCAGACCGCCCCATGTTCCCGCAATATGCCGCGGGAGCTGCCGGATATGCCCCGACCCGCAGCGGCAACAGATACAAGACTGCCCGAAACGATGCTCAAAGCACGTTGGGCGAAGTGCCCATGCTGCCCTCGGACTACAAGCCCCTGACCGCCGAAGTGGTGCAGAAAATCAAACCCCTCACCGACTCGCCCGACTGTACCGACCCCGACCAGCTCGCCGCGCGCCGCTACCTCCTGGACCAGGGCATCTCCCTCGCCACCGCCATCACAGCCCGGATAGGCTGCCTGCGCCATTACTGCATCACCAAGGACAGCGAGAACAAGAGCGAACAGGCATCCAACGTATTTCCCTGCATCGCCTACGTGAACTATGTGGACGGACACCCCGTCAACGCCAAGTACCGCTCGTGCAGTCCATCGCCCTCGGCCAGGCAGGAAGAGGGAAAACCCACCGTCTACAGCAAGTTCTGGGGACAGGACTCACCCACCACGCCTTGCGCCCCTTACAACATCGACTGCCTCAATCCGCTGCTCGTGGAGGAAGAAACCATTCCGCGGGTCATCGTGGTGGAAGGCGAAAAAGACACGCTGGTGCTGGCAGAAGCCGGCTACCGATATGTCATCAGCGTACCGTCGGGAGCCGCAAGCGACTTGGGCAAATCCTTCGAAGCGTTTCTCCCATGGCTGGAACAGGTGGACCACATCGTGGTCTGCGGTGACACCGACCTGCCCGGCCGCATACTCACCAAGCGGCTGTCGGACTACTTCAACGCCCGCTGCCTCTTCGTCACCCTGCCCGGCGGATGCAAGGACATAGGCGACGTGATGCTGCAATACGGCATCGAAGTGGTGCGCAGTGTCATCGACGGAGCAAGCGTACGCCACACCACCGATATCATCACCGTGGCGGAGCGAAGGGATGAAGTCATCCGTGTGCTCCACGGCGAATACGACCACGGTTACAGCGTGGGCTACGGCCCGCTGACCGACCGCATCTTCCATCCCACCGACATCGGCGGGCTCATCATCGTAACCGGCATGCCCAACAGCGGCAAGACCGATTTTCTGAACGACCTGACCTGCCGCATCATGCAGCAGACCGACCGGTTTGTATGCTATCTTTCCTTTGAGGTTCCCGACAAGAACAAGCACATCGCCCGGCTGGTGAGCCTGATGCTGGGCAAAGCCAACACCACCGCCTATACCGACGGACAACTGACGCCCTATCTTGACTTTCTGGATACCCACATGATTCATCTGGATATGCACGAAGTACCGCCCACGCCCGAAAACATCCTGAACCGTGCCGACCGGGTGCGCCGCACACATCCGTTGAAATATCTGGTGGTAGACCCCTATCTTTTCATCGAAACACAAAGCGGCAACGGCGAAACCGAAACGCAGAGCATCAAGGCAATGCTCACCAAGTTTCAGACATGGGGACGTGTAAATCACATCTGGGTGGTCATCGTGGCGCATCCGCGCGGACTGAAGACCGTGAACGGCCGGAACGAACTGGAAGCCATCAATATGTACACCATATCGGGCAGTGCGAACTGGGCAAATCTGGCAGATTTCATCCTCACCGTCTCGCGTATATCGGAGCCCGACCGCGCCTTTACGCGCATAGACATGCTGAAGGTACGCGACCAGGAACTTTGCCGCACAGGAACCGTGTATTACACCCGCCGTCCCTGCGGACGCTATGAAGAGCACGAAAGCGAAGAGGAATGCCGCGCGGAATAAAGGCCGTCCACACGAACGTATGCATCGCCTCATGCGAACGTATGTGTGGGGCTGCGCATATATATGCGTGAGGCTGCACGTATATACGTGTAAGCCCATGCATACGTCCGCGTTTCCAACCATACGGGGATGCCAACAGACAGACACCGGGTCTGTCCCTACGGCCTTCCCAAATACCGGAAAATCAGCTCCACCTGTACCGAATTGAACATCCGCTGCCGGTCGGTATACCCCGAATCCGCCAAAGCACGGTAAAGCACCTTGTGGTGATGCACCCATGACGACAGACGGTTAAGTGCAGCCACCGGAGTGATATCGGGAGCGTATGCCACCGCCAAGTCTCGTTTGTAATAAGGTTTCACCGGCCATCCTTCCCTCTCGTCTTCTCTCTGATTCATATCATTTTTCTATTTGATTAATAGAACAAATGTAATGAAAATCAACCATATAGCCAACTATATAAAGTGCTTTAATTCATCTTAATTCATACTCTGTCATACTTTGCCACAGCACTTCACAGGCATTCATAGCTTTTCATTTTTCCGTTCCTCCGCAATGCTATCTTTGTCATGTTCAATTAATATTAATCTTTTAAAAACAGTAACATTATGGCATTAAATTACAGTGTTTCATTACGCCCCAATCCGTTGGAAAGGGAAGCATCTCCAAAGGCTTACGCCACAGCTCAGATGAACGGTGAACTTTCGTTGAAACAGCTCAGCAGACGTGTGTCCTCACAGACCACCGTGAGCCGCGCCGATGTAGTGGCAGTTCTTACTGCCACCGTAGACAATCTGCTGGAAGCCCTGAAAGAAGGCAAACAGGTAGACTTCGGCGATTTAGGCAAGTTCCGTCTTCAAATCACCAGTCGCGGAGCCGACAGTCTGGAGAAGTTTACCGCCTCGTGTATCACCGGCATCAACATCCAGTACGTCCCCGGAGAAGACCTGAAGACCATTTTCGGCAATCTGGAATTCCAGCCCGTTGCCAGCCGTTCCGCACAAGCAGCCGCACTGCGTGCCGAGAAAGAAGGCAAAGTGGTGGAAGACCTGCTCAAGTCCAAGGAAGAACCGGCTGTCTAGACCGTAGGGGCGGACCCGTGTGTCCGCCCTAATACAAAAAATTATGTATCATTTTAAACCCCACTGTTATGGAAAAACCAAAAGGAAAATCAACCTGGAGCATCATTATCAAAGTAATTATTGCAGTAGCCACCGCCATAGGCGGTGTGCTGGGTATTCAAAGTTGTATCTGATTTTTAATCCTTAATAAAAATGACTTACGACAACATCAGTTCACAGTATCAAAACTACCGGCGCATTGCCTTGATAGTAGTTCACTGTTCTGCCACGCGCGCCGACCGCAGCTTCCCGGTGGAAGCTCTCCGCCGTTGTCACGTGCAGGAACGCGGATTTGCCGATATCGGCTATCACTTCTACATCACCCGCGACGGTATCACCCATGTCTGCCGCCCGATAGACCATATCGGCGCCCATGCCCGCTGTTTCAACGACCACAGCATCGGAGTGTGTTACGAAGGCGGTCTGGACGAACAGGGACAACCTGCCGACACACGGACCATGGAACAGAAAATCGCGCTGATAGCACTGTTGCGGCAACTTCGGCTGGATTATCCCGAAGCCCGCATTGCAGGACACAACGAACTCTCTACGAATGTTCACAAGGCATGCCCTTGTTTCAAGGCAAGCCGGGAATATAAGGATTTATAAAATTGTTTCTATTAGTGGAAGGCTTCCGGTGTATGCCGGGAGCCTTTTATGATTACTTGCCATAAATTCCACTTCTGCGGACTCGTCAACAAAACAAGTATATTTAGACTATCTTTAAATCATCCATCATCCGCGTTATCACTTGATGTAATTGTGGGATGTCTTCTTGGCAAATACGATAAATTTCATCAGCATCTACATCAAAATAATAAAGATTCCTGTATTAGCTCTAGCGTATGGAAAGCAATCAACGTATCATACATAAACCCCCTCCTTTTGTATCTTTTCACGTAAAAAAGAATCCATCTTATCGCGTAACCGCACTATGTCTACTTTACAATCAAGCAATTCTTCTAATTCTTGCTTTATACCTGCCAAAGCGAAAAATCCGTGGAGCTTTCCTTCTACATAAATATCAACATCACTTGTGGGTGTATGTTCATTGCGAGCTACCGAGCCAAAAATTCCCATACGCAAAATACCATATTTTGACGCATTTTGCTGCATATAGCTATGCAATAAGGTAATGTATTCCGGTAATGTTTTCATTATAGCTTTATTCTTTGCAACAAAGAAACGAATTCCTTTTCAGATTTCCTATCACAACAACATTTTTTAATCAAAAGAGCTTCACAGTCAGCATCTAAATAACTGTTTCTATCCTTATAAGGCTTCCGGTGCATGCCGGGAGCCTTTATTTTTTAAAGGCAAGTGTCGTAAAAATCATATAAACACTTGTGCACAAATCCCTGCTCATACCTTGAAGCAATCCACTTACGGGCATTCCTTGCAAGGATATCGCGATAGCCGGCATCAAGCATACGCTTCATGGCATCATAAAGAGCATTCGCATCTTTTGATGGAACAATCGTACCATTTACACCTTCTACGATTATCTCGTTAGCACCATTAATATCAGTCACAACCTGTGGGAGCCCCATTGCTCCGGCTTCAATGACCACATTCGGAAAACCCTCGCGGTACGAAGCAAGTACAGCCACATCGGATGCAGCAAACCAAGGACGCACATCACTCTGAGAACCTACACTTTCAATGGCATCATTATTTTTAATGAGAGAGAGAGTTTCAGGTTTAAGAGGATCAAGCTTTTCCTCATAACCACCCACAAGAATCAAACGTGTATCAGCATTTTCCCTGTTCAATTTGACAAAAGCTTCCACCAATTCATTGATACCCTTATCTCCCACTATACGACCTACAGCAATAAAAGTACAAACACCCTCTTTACGCAACCGACCGGCCTGTTCCATAACCTCCGGTGTCCTGTCAAAACGTTTCAAATCTATTCCGCGACAGTTTCCGTAGCCCAATACTTTAATTGGCTTCTTTGTAATTCCATTATTCAAAAGATCGTTTTTTACTCCTTCTCCTTCAGGAATAATATGTGTGGCACAGGCACAAGTAAGCCGGTCTGTCATCATAAGAATCTTCCTTTTCCCTCCAACAGCCGTAGGAAACACCAATCCGGTAAAGGTATGCACACGTACAGGCACACCCGCCATCCACGCAGCCATCATACAGAGCAACCCCGCTTTGGGAGTCATGGAATGTACCATCTGTGGTTTTTCCCTACGGAATGTACGCCATAACTGCCACAAAGACTTTATATCTTTAATCGGTGAAATATGGCGTTCCATATTCACTTCTATACACTTTATATCGGGATGGGACTTATATATTCTTTCCCATTCGGGACCGGGAGATGACAATAAAACTACTTCATATTTCTTTTGCAAATCGGAAAGCATACCTGCAACAAAACCTAAAGACTGAGGCACTGTACAGGCACGAATTATTTTTTGTTTATTCATCCTTATTTGTATAAGAACTTTTTCATTTTAAACATTAACACAAAAAGCCATCCCAAATGATACTTTACCATACGGAAGCGAAAACGACCTTTTGCCGAAAATGCATTCAAGTCAAGTTCATGAATAATAGACTCTGAATCTTTAAAAGTATTATTATATCGACGTAAATTAGCAAAACTATCTGTCACAAGATTTATTTTCGCCAAAAATTGGAAAGCTTTTACAGTTTTATCAAAATCTTTTGCATCAGGCTTAGACTCGAAAAAATCAGTTAAATGCTCTGCAATGCTTATCATCTGTTCTACCTGTTTAATTCCATATCCTGAAGTCATAGCATTTATATTCGTTCTATTATAATGATAATAGCAGTCATTTGCATATGCTATTGTCTTTGCATAATAAAACACACGTGTTAATAAACCATTGTCTTCCCACATATTCAAACCAACCCAAGGTAAAATGTCATATTTCGTATATATACTACGACGCACTAACTTATTACATGTAGACATATGACAAGTTGATTTATACCAAGAACATAATAATGATTTACCATCTATATTATGTAATTCATTTTTACAAATTTCATTCCCTTTCAAATTCTCATATACAAAACCACATACTACTACATCTGCATTATCCTTAACAGCTTTATTATACATAATTTCATATAAATCAGGATCTACCCAATCATCACCATCACAATGAATAACATATTGTCCTGTAGCCTCAATTATCCCACACCGTCTAACGGCGGACAAGCCACTATTAGACGGTATCCTAATAATTCTCGTCAACGTATTTCTTGCCGGATATTTTTTAAGCGTTTTCTTTATAACTTCTACAGAATTATCTGGACTACAATCATCGATAAATAAAATTTCTAAGCCATCAAGTGTCTGTTCAAACAATGATGTCGCACACTTTTCTATATAACCAGCAACATTATATACAGGTATTATTACTGTTACTTTCGCCTCTCTCATATTAAATAGCTTATATTAACGGACTTCTGATGCACATATATCATCAAATTCACACTTGACTATTTCTTTAATTTCCTTAATGTGGGAATCAAAAATGGTGGAACCAATATCTTAGATAAACTCTTCAAAATTATCAAATAAGGATACTTAACGTTCAATCCCTTGAGAATTTCCCAATGCATCTTTACTCCTCTCAAGCGATCTTTAACTCTACGTCGAGCTATAGCATTCTTATCATCACGCATCATATAAAGTATCTCCTGAATATTATATCCCTTTAATCCAGAACGATACATTTTATACCAAAGATAAAAATCTTCTGCTCGTTCAACTTTTTCACCAGTTGTATAACCATTAACTAGATCATATGCTGATTTCCTAACCATACAAGGAGCGTGACAGAATGGAGCACAATCCCTAAAATCACAATTTTGAGGATACTCAATGGCTTTTCCTTTGCGCCAAATGCCATGTTCATCAAAATGTGCCATAGGAGTACTAACAAAAGCAAATTCTGGATGCAAATCCAAAAAAGCAATTTCCTTCTCAAAACGTGTTGGCAAAGAAATATCATCACCATCCATACGAGCTACATACTCTGTATCAGCATATTTTAAACAATGATTGAGCGTAGCGGCAAGTTTAATATTCCGTTCATTCTGTATCACAACATAATTAGGATGCGTCTCCGCCCATTTTAGTGCAACTTCTAGCGTATTATCCTTTGATCCATCATCACAAAGCACAACTTTAAATCTTTTATACGTTTGAGACTCCAATGATTCAAGAGCTTCTATTAAAGTGTCGGCACAATTGTATATGCCCATAATTACAGTTATACGAGGTAATTCACTCATAAGCATCTTTTTAAAATACGACTTATTTTCATTATCCATTTCTCACCAAATAAACCTATCAGCTTGTTTTTAAGTATATGTAAACGCCAACTGAAAGTATTATGGTCTATCCAAGAGCAGGAATAATGATGAATAGAAACTGTATTGTCTGTCAGAGTGATAATTCCCGTAGTTGAATCCATCGGGCAAAAGTAATCTACGGGATATATCGTCACACCCGCCACCTGTTGCAACCGATGTTCTTCCACTAATCCATGCTTCCGAAGCAGAGCTGTGGTGTAATCCACCACCGTGCCGTCTTCCACTGAAAAATGCTCTTTCGCCTGATAAAACTCGAGCAATTCATGCAGCAGGCCAAGGCCCGGGGCAACCCCGAGGCCAAGACCCGGAGCAACCCCAAGAGCAAGCCCCGATTTTACACCTACTGCTTTCACAGTCGATACAGAACCTTCTTCCTGCAACTTAGTAGCCAAACTCTTCTCAAATGCCATAAAGTTTCCGGCAGCTACGATATGATCCATATTTCGGATAACTTCCACATCTGTATCAAAGTATAATCCTCCTTCGCGATAAAGCACCTCAAAGCGTGCATAGTCACTTACAAATGCATATTTCTTTGCTTGATACGCCTCACGCACATAAGGACAACAATTCACATCAAAATTACTCTCATTCCACTCTTTTATCTCATATCCGGGCAAATACTTTTTCCATGATGCAATACATTTTTGTGCATCTTCGGGAAGGGGATTACCGCCCAACCAACAATAATGAATTATTTTAGGTATCATATTAAGCATAATAAATAAAAGCCATAAACAAGGTGAAAGCCAAATGTAGCAATACCACTTTTTTTCGTATCAACACCAATGGATGAGTTTCATCTCCAATAGCATAACAAGGATAAACCAACAATATGGGATACATGAACCACGACAAATAAGCAATACGATTAGTAAACTGTGCATACATGCAAAGCATCCATATTCCATTACAAGTTAAATATATGTTTAACATTGTATCATATAGTTTATCCTCCAGTTGATATTTAAATTTCACATAGTAGCCCATAATAACAGGCATTGCACTATATATCACAAAGTCTAAACGGAAACCGCTTTTTCCTCCCCAATCCTCGTTAGGATTCCAATTGAGATAGCCTGCACCCGATTCATCTGTCATCCCGGCAAACAAATTCTGAAAGAAAGAGACATGCCCGACAGCCATTAACAGACAGAACAACCACCCATAGAAATACCATTTTTCATTCTTAAAAACCAATGTCAGCAAATAAGCAGCTACCGGCATTTGCATGGAATGGTGAAAACCCAATGACAAAAGCAAAAACAAAATAGAAACCACAAGCTGTTTCCGATATGCCAATGCTACCAAAAATAAAGAAGCAGCTGCCCCTGCCTTAATACCATTCGTACCATACGAAAAAGTAGAAAATGCAGCCAAGCAAACCAAGAATACAATTAATGTATTAGATGGAAACAGTTTACGACAAGTAACAAACATTCCTATAAAATAAATGGCAGCCATCAAGCCAAAGAAAAAGGTTGCGTCAGGAAACACACTACCCATGTATTGATAAAGGTTATCAAACAACAAGTTTGTCGTTTTCCAATCAAATCCCCACCAAGCACCTCCCCACCAATTAGCGTAATTAACCATATCCACAAAAAGCACTGATACAGGACGAAATCCTATAAAAAGCACCATAAAAAAACATAGAAACATACTACCCAAACTTCCCTCTTTTTCGTTTAAACTTCTTAAACGCTGCACTTCCGACAGCGTCAAAACAGTAATAATCAGAAAGTAGATATACTTATATAAAAATGCGGGAACCATATTTTTCACTTATCATTTATCAACGAATAAATCTTCTCCACCTCCGCTTCATTACCGAAATCATGTATGCGAAGATGCGACACAATCTTATTTCTCAGCTCGCTGTTGTTTATAAAATCCACTATCCCCATAGCTGTCTGTACCTCATCAAGCGGCACAATCACTCCATCCATACCATGGGTTATCTGACTTTTGGCGGTGGGATAGTCAGTGATGACCACCGGCTTGCAAAGCATTTGTGCCTCACGCACGGTGACACTTTTCCCCTCATAAATACTAGGCTGCACATAAATGTCGCATGCCTTGATATAAGGATAGGGGTTGCTTTTCTTACCCAACAGCTTCATGCGGTGACGCATGCCGTACTTGTCAAGAGCCTCCTGAATTTCTCTGTCGGGACCGTAACCAATGACGTACCATCGGAAATCAGATCCCAACCGTTCCATCTCGGCACAAATGTGTGGAATACCTTCTATTTTTTTTTGAGGAGAAAAGCGACCTATCGTGAGTATTTTCACTACGCCCGGTTCGTCAGGCATTTCTGCTTTCACCTCGTCCAAATCTCCCTGCTGACGCACAAACAGTGGCGAGAGAATATTTTCTATCAACACTATCTTATCCTTCAATTCAGGAAATGTCTGTACAAAAGTATGAGTGCAGTCATCACTGATGGAAACCACATAGTCGAAAGCATTCCACACAGGTAACTCCAAATCATGATTTACATGGATGGTAGAATAATCAGTATGTATCCAGCATATCTTCTTTTTAGCCTTTACTTTATTGAGAACAATGTTGTGAGGCTGCAAAAAGCTTATCGCCAAATCATATTCACCCAAATGAGCCAAAGAAGGCAAAGCCCCTTCCACCGCATCTGCCACATACTGGAATACACTGGCATCATGTTGCCGCTGTTCGACAGTCAAAGTGTTAAGATATTGTTTGTGCTTATACTTTGCCCATATACGGCGCAAAGCAATCCCCACATGTCCTTCTTTGACAATGGTAGTAATAGGACGCTCAATACAAGTATATTCCGAAATTTCGGGCAGCAAATTCACCCATTCAGGAATAAGTGGCATAAACTCACCGGTATGCTGATTGACAAACAGGTCTATATCTACTTTATCAGGATTGAGAGACGAGAGTAAACCCAGCAGAGCACGTTCTGCTCCTCCAATCTCCAAATAGTGAATATTAATGAATATTCGTTTCTTCATTTATGTTTTATTATTCTTTTCTTCGTACAGTATAACCAATGATGTATTGCAACAGTGACAACTGAAATAGTAAATAAACAATTACAAACAACCCCATAAACATGAGTACTATTATAACAGAAACTTGTAAATAATAAACAACTTGTTCCACCTTAGACTCTCATCTTATCCAAGGAGAGAAAATGGATATAAACAAATATTCCCTAGCAGTTATTACCAATAAATTTAGTATATTTACTACCCATTTAATTATATTCAATCCATAAAAACGGCGAGAAACATATTGTAGAGACTACTATACTCCCTATCACACTTCGCCATTATCCCCTTCTACACGGCTACAACAAAGCTCCGTTTACCATAAAAAATACACAGAATATTGTCATATAACAAGTGTGCACAAGAAAGGGGAACATAAATCACCACTGCTCTATCTCCAGATACAGGAGCATGCATGACAATAACCATCAAACAAGCTACTACATGGATAACATCAAGATATAGGATGCGTTACTTCATTATTTTATTTTTCCAACAGGAAATATATTATTATTGACAAATTCCTTTTTATTTATAGTTTTCTCCTGATAAAAGGAAACAAAAATGCTATCTATGGAAATCTATCTCTTTTTGACATTACTTTTGATTGAGTACTTTTTCGCGAAGAATACTAGAAGACGTTCCTTGCGTATATGGAAAATATACCACTTCGGCACCATTTTTATTTAAATATTCCTCCACTTCAACAAACAGCGGTTTACCCTTCCAATCATCACCAACAAACATTTTATTGAATTTAAATTCGTTGAAAGCAGCAATTTTATCACGGTTCTTTTGTGGAACAACCTTATCAACATACTTTATTGCCTCTACTATCGCAGAGCGCTCCGCATAAGGAATAATAGGAAGTTTATTCTTGTAGCTTTGAACTAATTCATCGGTACTAACTCCCACGATAAGGTAATCACACTGCTCTTTAGCACGTTTCAATATGTTTAGATGCCCGATATGAAACATATCAAACACCCCTGTTGTATAACCTATTATCATAAACTATTCAATATTATGTTCGTTATTCTTTCGCTTGCTCTTCCGTCTTCAAACGAGCCAACATTCTCTATAAAAGCTTCATACCTTGCTATCGCCTTTTCCCTATCAAATGCAGCTACCTGTCTGCATAATTCCTCGTCATCCGTAGATACACTAAAAGGTAACTCTGATATCTTAAAATACAACCCACGGTCATTTTGAGTATAAGAATCCAAATCTCTTGCAAAGATGAAACAAGGACGTTTCATAAATAGATAGTCAAACATTAAAGAAGAATAATCAGTGATTAACACATCAGACACAAAAAGCAGCTCTTGGATGTCAGGATAGGTTGTCGCATCTATAAGAAAAGGATTGGAGTCTGTTAATTGAGATGAATAATTGCGTAAATGGGGATGCAGCCGCACCACCACCACCCAATTTGTATTTTCATATTTAGCTTCCAGTGATTTCAGTAGTCTTTCAAAATCTATTTCGTAGCATTCCATCGAATAATTTTTACGAAACGTAGGAGCATACATCACAATCTTCGCTCCTATCGGAATACCTAATGCACCTCTTACTTGAACAATTTTTGCTTTATCCAATGGCTGCAATAAGAAATCAATACGCGGCGTACCTACTTCTAAAATAGTACCATCATACCAAAAAGCCTGTTTAAAAATTGCAGTACTTGCTTTGCATCCTGAAATCAGATAATCTATACGCTTCGAATCAGCTTTAGCCATTTCTATGTATTCAGGATTTAAGGATTTTTCCGCATCCTTTTCTATCATTTTCAAGCGTAACGAGCTATGCCAAGTTTGAAAATACAATTGACCTCTACGCTTTTTAAAACTTGCTACTGTACGATAATTAGTGACAAAAAAATGCGCTGTTGCCAACTCGTAAAAATAACGCAATGAGTTATATTTCACCGTTTTTACATTCCCTACCGTTGGATAATTCCCGACAAAAGCCCATGTAACTTTCAATTGGGAAGCATTTTTTACAATATATTCGCTTAAATATTTTGGATTACAACCATATTGTGCTCCGTAATAGCTTTCAAATAATATTTTATAGTTATCAATAGGGCAAAAAGTACGGAAAATCCAATAAACACACTTCTTGAGCAACTCCTTCACAAGCATAATTTTTTCTTTATTCTTTCTAATACATAATACCATTTATACAGCAACATACTCTTCACTATTATTCTCAGCTTTCTTTTCTGTATGCTGTTCAGCTGGACGTTTTCTTGTAAATCACAGTCCGCTATGACGCAACGCAATCGGGCTGTAGCTGTTTTTTTTTCGTTATTTTTCAAATAGCGGCATATCATCCACGCGTGATCAATGCAGGTCTGAGCCATTAGACGTTTATGACTATCTGCCAACACCGGATAGTACGTCAGCAAAAAATCAAGACGTTCGGCATATCCATCCAGTATATCAAGGTTCTTTAGCTTATACTGAAATGAAATGCTACCATCCCTTTGTTCGTAATACACCACCGGGGCATTTACAACAGTCACCTTACGAGCACTGTGCAAAATACGATGAAACCAATAGGTATCTTCAAACAACCGTCCTTTGGGAAAGAGATACTTCTGCGCCAACTCGCGCCTTATCAGTTTGCCCCAAGCGAAGTTTTGATAATATTTACCCTCGATAAGCAGTCGTAAAGCCTCTTCGCCCCCTTCTACGGTAAATGTCTGATAGGGCTGGTCATTAAATAATGTAACATGATCGGAATAGTTGTAATAAAAGTTACCACACACCACATCGCTCCCAAGCTCTTTCGCTGCTTCCATTTCCGCTCGCAAACCATCTTTTACCAAATAGTCGTCACTGTCGAGATAGAATACATATTCACCGACAGCATGTGCCACGCCGTAGTTGCGGGCATCTGATAATCCTCCATTGGGCTTATGTAAAACCATCACATGAGATAACCTCTCGGCTATCTCATCGCACAAACGTCCACTACCATCGGTGCTACCGTCATCTACCAACAATACTTCATAGGTAATATTGTCACACTCAGCAATTACGCTGTCTATACAACGAACAAGGTAATCACGAACGTTATAAACGGGAATTACTACTGAAAGAAAGGTCATACTAACTGTATTTATTGTTTCAGATTAAATAAGTCGACTAACCCATGATAAAAACAACTTTAACAACCATTGGCTACGCAGCGATGCCACAGCCAGTATCCACTTCGTAGAGCGGGAAAGGAATCGACTGAATAATCAGCCTGCCTAATATTGGAGCAAAGCAATGAAACCAATATATCATACTGCCGCCTAAATTCACTCTTCCCGGCTATTTGCAAAAGCATATTCGCAACCAATGCTTCACGATTACATTCAGAATCTGTTGTATACTCTCCTTCATTAATATGAGTTTTATATACGCTCAAATATTTATCAAACGTTTGGATATCATAAAGTTGTTCCACCCCTATTCCACTCAAACCGCGATGCCACATACGGTGTATCACCTGCGTCAAATCAATATTAAAACAGTGCTCCAACAAATGTAGCTCCTTTTCCATTAACTCATATTTACAAACAATTTCATCAATTTTCTGACTATACTTCAGCGAAAAATGATACGGTTTGTAGTAGACATATCCGTTTCCCTCTATAACTTTTGCCGCACGGATGTACTTCAAATATTCGAGTACAAACAGATGACCTTCGCCTGCACGAACCATATGATTAAACCTCACCCCATTCTGACGAATAACCTCCATCAGAAAGAATTTAGCATGAACACCTTTCAGCACAGGAGAGTCTACGTATTGATTAAGAAACTCCGTCATACGCTTCTCGTTAAAAAACGCAGTATCACCTTCATGGTGAACAGACAGTATTCCACGATATTCAACGAATATTTCGGAAAGAAATGCCAATTGAAATTCATCCGCTCCTATTCCACGAATGAAACTTTCCAGAAACATCGGTTGAATCTCGTCATCGGCATCCACAAACGTGACCCACTTACCCGTCACACCATCCAGCCCTCTGTTACGCGCACTGCTCACCCCTCCGTTGGACTGATGAAAAGCTTTGATACGCGTATCCTTTCGAACATATTCATCACAGATTACCCCACTGCTGTCCGGAGAACCATCGTCTACTAACAATAACTCCCAATCTTGCCACGTTTGCATCAGCACACTCTCTATACAGCGGTCAAGAAATGCTTCTGCCTTATACACCGGCACTACAATTGATATTATCGGATTCATCATAAACTGATTTTCTAAACCATTATCATCTCCATCACTTTCTTTGCTTCGGTAACAGCAGTGGTATTCACCTCGCTACCAGCAGCTTGCGCTAAACGTTGTGCAAAAGCCTTATCCTTTATTAGGCGTTCCACCCCATCGGCAATCTGCTGTGCTGTCATCTCTACGATAAGTCCGTTTTTTTCATTTTCCAACTGATTGAAAGCCGTAGGAAAATTAGTACACACAATGGCACGCCCCAATATTTTAGCCTCAGTAACAGTCAGACCAAACCCTTCATAACGTGAAGATTGAACATAAACATCCGCTGCTTGAATATAAGGATAAGGATTAGGTTGCATACCTACCAAACGTATTTCTTTATCTACTCCGCGCTCTTTTGCCAACCGTTCAATTTCCTGCCGGCTAGGACCGTCTCCCACAAAAAACCACTGGAATCTGTAACCTTTATTTTGTAGTATTTTCGATGCTTCAATACAAAGGTCTTGACCTTTATTTTGAAGCATCAAACGTGCCACTGTCACAATGGTCACCACATGTTTGTCGGGCACCTCACCCCCGAAAGGCTCACTACCTTGCCTGCGAATTAAATCTTGATTTAATATGTCATACACGCAATGAAGACGTTTTTTATCAACAAGCCCTATCTTGAGTATAATTTCATACAATGCATTGCTCACGGCAATCACTCCATCGTAACGGTCATAAAACCGTTTTACATAACCTAACCGAAACTTGGTTTTCGTTATATCTACATTAATCCAAGCATACTTCTTATCTGCACTCACCTTTTCCAACACATACCAACATGGAAATCCCTGCTGATAAGCAATAGCTACATCATAATGCTCTTTGTGCGGACGGATGGCAGTACTACAAGTCATCCACTCCATAGTAGGAGAGTTTAGCGGTTGATGGCGATACTTGTTCACCCGCAACAAGATTGAGAATGCCATGCGACAAAGACGCAACCATACTTTTTGCAGCAATGTCTCTGCACCCGGTGTATAAGTTATCACCCTCACCTGTCTTGGCACGTAGCTCTCAAACACTCCGCCACGCCCCACAAGCATCAGTGTAACATCCACCTTGTCGTAGTTGAGCAACGGGAGCAGGCTGACTAAACTTTTCTCTGCCCCACCACATGTGAGGCTATCTATCATGAACAGAACTTTCTTTTTCATTTGGAATATATCGTTGCTTTCAATAATCGGTGATAAGCATAAGCCAGCAAGATACCCACTGGTAAATTGAGCAAAGCACATATCACTGCTTGCGCATCTAAGAGATAGGTGATAAACATTTAAGCAATCCCTTTACCCCTCCTGCTATTTCTCGAGCATTATATTCAACAACAGCATGCAAAGGAAGATAATCTTGTAACTGCTCAAATGCTCCTGTAAATGAAGTTGAAACAATGGGAAGATTAAAGATTTTCGCTTCAGCTAAAGTAATGCAAAATCCTTCGTGAGCAGAAGGTTGTACATAAATATCACAATGTTTCATCCAAGGATAAGGATTGGTTTGCAATCCGGCAAAGGTAACACGACTTTCCAGTCCTAGTTTCATTGCCTCCTCTTTGCATCTCTTTACATCTGTACCCGTTCCGACAAAGCACCAATATACATCTGCTCCACCATCCACCAGTTCTTTCAACGCATGGATAGCAGTTAACTGCCCTTTTTCGCTACTTATACGCCCCACCGTACAGATGATAATCTTTGCTTTTATATCTTGATAAGGATTGGGTATAACATTAGCTAAAGACTCTATACTTTCCCTATCAATAATATTATAGACAATAGAAGTACGCTGAGCAAACATTGGAAATTGCAAATCAAAGTGACGCTTACCTTCCGCCGAAACCACATTTATTTTATGGAAAGCAGAATAAACATTTTCTACAACCTTTCGGTCAACCGGAAACCTATCTACATCAAAATGAACCCACGTCCATTTTTCTTTTGCCTTCACTTTCTTCGCTACAAAATTGGCGGTAAACGCTGTAGGTCCGGCATAATCAATGGCAAGATCGTATTCACCGGGATAATCACTCAGTAATGTTTGCACATAATTATGGAGAGGCTGATATGATCTCCGCACTTTAGTCTGTATAAATATCAACAGCAAGCGTAAAGCCTGCAAAAATCGTCCTGATTTCATAGCATTTAAAGCGGATATATGAACAGGATTACGCACTAAGTTGCACACTCTCTTCCATTCTTCATGTTCCACTACCTTGACGTGCTTAGGCAAAAAAGCCAAATAGTCACCACGCTTCTCCCGTAACAACAATGTCACATCACAACTTTCAGACGGATATTGGGTCAGTTGTCCCAACAAAGCTTTTTCTACTCCGCCTACAGTCATCTCCAAAGCATATATAAAAATTTTCATTTAGGCATTTTACTCTTCAACACTGACTGCATCTTATTCCAAAAGAAAAGCCGTTCGCCCTGCGAAAGGCCAAAAACAACACAACACACACACGTCCACAAAACAGAGACAGGAACCATGATAAAGAATCGCACTCCTCCTTGCTCCATGAACTGCGCCAGAATAACAGGCAGAATAAATGAGGTGACAGAGACTATCAGGCAAGGATAAATGCAATCACGCAGATGTTGCTTCACTGAAAATGTCATCAAGCATTTGAGAACGTAAAAACGGACAAAATTGAGCAGAAAAAAATCAATGATATAGATAAGGTAACCCGACCACACCGGAGCCCCCATACGATAGGCAATCCATGTCAACGGAAAAATCACTCCCATAAACAGCGTGACATGAATATTGTATTGTTTCACTCTACCATCTGCCTGCACCAACTTAAATAGATTTTGTCCGGACGAGAAGGCTAAAGACTCAAACATAGCAAACCGTAGAAACAACGGAGCAAGCACAGGTACCTGCCCCAACCAAAGTTGCAATAAGGTTTCGGCTTCCATACAAACCGGAACGATGAAAATATACATCATCAGCCAAGTAAACTTGGTGCCTCTGTTTGCCAAAAGAATGGCATAAGCTTTATCACCCGCTGCATAGCTTTTGGTGATTTGTGGTGAAAATGCCATAGTAAAATTACCCACAAAACCCTGTACAACTCCGTTCACCGTCAGTGCCACCGAACGGGAAGCATTATAAACTACGCCAAAAAATACATTGACCAGCATACTAACCCCTTGCGTAGAAAACACATAAGCACCATGATTAAGCAGATTCCAACCGCTGAACACAGTGAGTTCACGCAACAATCCTTTGTCAAACGTCGTAGGACTGTAATGAGCCTCCTCGAAATGGCGTGCACAATACCATCCATAGAACGCACGCATCAGCAAAGCTACCGCCACTTGTAACAGTGCAAGCAATATCAATCTGTCACCACCATACATCATAATCAAAAAGCAGATGGCAAGTTTGAACGTAACATCCACAATGCTCATATAAGCATAGATAGTCATACGCTCATGAGCCACTATTAAAGCACCAAACGGAGTGCTGACAAGAGAAATCATCAGACTGATAATGGAGCAATGGAGCACCCAATTGGCCGCTATCATACGCCCTTCGGGAATGTTGGCTTCACTATTGAGAAACCAGACCCCTGCCACCTCAAGCACTACAGCTGCCAAGACTGCCATCACGATTTGCGCATTGATAGAAGTGGAGAACATCACTTGCAGCCGAGCACGATCACCCTTACCCAGTGCATAAGTGATATATCGTCCGATAGCTGCTGACATTGTAGAGGTAATGAGTGAACTCATTGCCACTATCCCCCCTACCACTGCATTAATACCATAATTATCAACACCCAATGCCTGAAGCATCACACGGCCGGTATACAGTCCCACAATCATCGTTATGAATGTGCGAAAATACAAAGCAAGGGTATTTTTAGCTATACGTTTATTATTTTGAGATATATCGCTTGACATTTGCTTCAATTATTGTTATTTTCTGATTTTCTCATTCAGCAAATTCTGAAAGAAAACCAAGGAATGAGTGTCGTTACCACACAAAGCATACATGCCTGCCTCTTGCAAGGCTTCCGCTTTTTTCTGCACATGCCTGCCATACATACCTGCCAACGAAGGTATATTCAACTGAAATGCTACTCCTGCCTGCTGTAAGGCTTTATAATCTGCCATCTGCATATATTCGTAGCGTTCGGGATGTGCCAGCAACGGATGATAACCTTTCTCTCGAATATGCTTCAACATAGAAAGCAATCTCATAGGAGGATTGAAATAGGAGGTTTCCACCAACAGGTAGCATTTTTCTTCGTGCAGAGGAAGAATATCGTCTGCCTCCAAACGCCGGACAAAAAGATTGTCCAGCATATATTCCGCTGCCAGTTCCAGCCGGATATTTCCCCGATAACTTTCGCACAACGTTCTGAAACGGGTCTTTAAAGCATCGGTGGTATTGGGAATATCTTCCATGATATGAGGGGTGAGCCATAGCTTACGAATGCCCTGCCGTTCCATCTCTTCCAAAATACGGAGAGACTCTTCGGCAGTGCGCACACCGTCGTCCACCCCCGGAAGGAGGTGGCTGTGACAATCGGTCATACCCTGCAGGATACCTTTAGAAGATACGGATATGTATCTGGAGAACGGCCACATAAAAAACTATTTACCGCTATGATAGTAAGAACCGTAGTGATAGCCGTAACGGTAACTGTAACGACCGTGGCTGCGTTCGGTTCCATTCAGAATCATGGCAAGATTCTTGAAACGCTTTTCGTGATAAATATTTTCCAGTTCGGAAAGCATGGAGCGTTCCAGTAAGCCGGCACGAACCACAAAGAGGGTACGGTCTGTCGCTTTCTCGATAACCTGTGTATCTGCCACAATGTCTATGGGAGGACAGTCCACAAAGATATAGTCGTAGCGGGTGCGGAGCTGTGCAAGCAGTCCGGCAAACTTTCCGTTTTCCAACAACTCTGTGGGATTGGGAGGCACGGTACCTACCGGAATCATCTTCAGATTGGCATATTTATCGTGTGAAACCAAAGTTTCTTCCCAGTTGCCAACACGTCCGCTCAGGTAGTCACTCAGTCCCGGTTGGGGAGAGTTGATATAGGCAGAAAGGGAGCCGTGACGCAAATCGCCGTCAATAAGCAGTACTTTTTTCCCTTTGAGGGCAAAACTGATTGCCATATTTGCCGACAGATAAGACTTTCCGCTGCCCGGATTGAACGATGTGACAGCAAATGCCGTAGCTTCCGAAGTGTTGGCTACCATAAAATCAAGATTGGAACGCAACACACGGAAGGCTTCGTTAATGACGTTCCGATTTCCTTCTTCCACCACAACAACATGTTTGTTGTGAAGCGGTTTCCGTCCGAAAATACTCTTTTTCTCACAGCCGTACAAGGGAATTTCACCGACCAGCGGCAGACTCAGATGCTCCAAGTCCTTTCGTCCGCGCACCTTGCTGTTCATGTTTTCTTTCAGAAAGATGACACCTGCAGGCACTGCCAGTCCGAGCGCAAAAGCAATCAGCAATATGTTCATTTTCTGCGGAGAAACCGGTGCCATGCTACCGCGGGGAGCAGTGATGACACGGGTGTTGTAAGCAGTGAATGCCTGTGAAAGTTCGTTTTCCTCACGCTTTTGAAGCAGGTAAAGATAAAGCTCCTCTTTTACCTTTTGCTGACGCTCCACACTGAGCAGGTATTTCGCCTGACTCGGATTGGAAGCCAACTGGCTGGTAGTGGTTACTTCCTGCTGACGGATGCTGCGTATCTGGGTATTCAGAGAAACTATCAGATTGTCTACCGACTGAATAATGGTGCGCTGCATACTCTGCAAAGAACTGGCAAGATCTTTCACCAACGGATTCTTTTCACTACTGTTATCTATCAACCGGTTGCGGTTCAACACCATATTGTTGTACTCGCTTATCTGACTCTCAATATTGGAATTGGCAATGCCCGAATTGGTAGGCAGCGGCTGACTCAGACTCTTTTCTTTCAATTCTTTCAGAATATACCGAGCGGTGGAAAGCCGGGTATTCAGCGTAAGCAGTTCTTTTTTGTTCTCTGCCGACTGAGCCATGTAAAGGTTGGATGCCGCCTGAACATCGGGTAACAAGTGTTCGCTTTTGAAGCTGGAAATATTCTCGTCCACATGTCCCAACTCGCTTTCGATTACACTCAAACGATCACCTATGAACTGAGAGGTGCTGACGGCAATCTGGTTCTTGTCTTGTATCCACTTTTCGTTGTACACCTCTATCAGGGTGTTCAGGATGTCTTCTGCCCTGGCTATGGATGTATCGTTGATGCTCAGATTAACGATGGTGGCTCCCTTGCTGCCCAATTCGACACGCAATGCATGAAGATAACGGTCGGCGGCACCATCTGCTTTACCCATGGCATAACGGATGGAAGTGCCGATGCAGGCATCGCTATAGAATTTGGTAGGAGAAATGAACAAAGTTCCCGCTGCAGTCTGTATGGAGTCGCCCATCCTGCCGGCAAAGGTATTTTCCGATTCCGCTCCGGCAACCTTCAGACCGGAAATGGTAAAGGCATCCTTGGAATCAATCCGAATGGTGAAGCTGACCGGTTTTTCCATCACCTCACCAAATGTCACCGCCACGGGATTTGCCTTATATAAATCTACATTTTTAAGTCCTTTGCGCACAGTGTAAGTTTCGTTCAGCCTCAGCCGGCGAACCACTTCGGTCATCAATGCGGGAGACTTTAACGTGAACAGCTCGTTATTGATATTGGTATTTGACCTGAATATACCCATATCGGAAAACTCGCTCATGGCTCCACCCGAAGAACCGCTTTTAGAATCGTCTTTCACCAAAATTGCCGCACTGCGGGTATAGATGGAAGGAGTGCTCATCAGACGCAGCACTGCCACAGACATGGTGACAAAGAGAGAAAGAACAAACCAACGCCATTTGGGAACAAACAGTCCCCACAGGTCTTGTATCCGTATAAAATCGTCGGCAGGCTTGCCAGCGGCAGCTTTTTTTTCTATCATATATAATACAATGTAAAAGATTACTTAAATATCAACACGCCCAATGAAGTGAGGAAAGAAGCAATGGTAATCCACATCGAAACAGATTTCACACTGTTCTCGTTCAGAGTAGACTGGCCGGCACGTACCTTATTGGGCTGTACATAAATCACATCATTCTGTTTCAGATAATAAACGGGAGAATTAAACACCTCTTTCGAACGAAGATCTGCCCAATGAGTGACACGCTCTCCGTTTTCTTCACGGATAACGAACACAGCATCACGCTTTCCGTAAATACTTAAATCACCTGCCATACTGATGGCTTCAAGCAAAGTGATTTGGTCTTTGGTAATGCTATATTTACCCGGTGACTTGACTTCGCCCAACACCGAGAAATAAAGGTTCATAAATTCAACCGTCACAACAGGGTCTTTTACCAAATTCTCGTCTATCAATTTCTGCTTCACCAAAGCGGCAATCTGACTCTTGGTCATACCGGCAATATGAAGTGTGCCCAATACGGGAAAGTCAATGTTTCCTTTGTCGTCCAGCGTATAGCCCGATACCTCTCCTCCACCGCTTACCCCTCCTGTTCCTATACTTGCCTGAGCCCTTGTCAGATTGAACAATGCCGCCAACTGCGGGTCCTTACTTGACACAATGATGGAAATCTGGTCTTTGGGCTGCACGGTAATATCTCGTGCGCCACTGATAACCTCAGGCTGATTTACATTGATGTCTTGAAAATAGAGAATCTCCTTGGAAGTATTGCAAGACATCAGCAATATCGCCATTAGAAGCATACTTAAAAATTTTTTTTTCATAAATTATATATTCTGTACAGTTAGTTTTTGTGTATATCACTTTATTTTCTTCAAATTATAACTCTATGATTTAATGATAATAATATAAGAAGGGGTTATATTTTTTCCAGATAGGCTCCCGGAATATAGGTAGTAGCTAAAGAAAACGCTCCTTCCAAGCGTATCACAACCCGCTTATGTCCTTTAATACGAATCAATTCACCTTCTATGCCGGCAAAATCTCCCTTTATGACACGCACACGATCGCCTTGGCGAAGGTTTTCATTGATTACCTGAACCGCATCTTCCGAGAAGTCGAGCAGAAACATGAAATCCTGCATCTGCTTGTCGGGAACTACTAAAAGTTGTCGGGTTTCCAGATTCAGAAGATAACTCATGGATAAGCCGTATTCATTGACCAATGAAAGGCAAGTGGCATAATCTGAACGGATAAATACAAAATTGGGAAGTACGGGTTTTTCCACTTTGACTTTCTTCCCTCTTTTTTCTATCATAACAGTACGAAAAGGAATGTAATGCTCTATTTTTAATCGCTCCAATAATTGCTTTATTTTCTTTGCTGTAGAATATTTTGTTTTTGCTGCAAACCATTTGATAGGCTGCACTGTTTTCTTGTTTGTCGTCATAGTTAAACACGCTTCGCGTCATCGCCTCTTTAGAAGGCGATTTTATAAAAGATTCAATAAGATGAATCATGCTTTTTGTTCCACCTCTTACACAGAGGTAACACATCAGCCAGAGAACGTATAACCCGGATTTTAAACAGAAAAAGAAGAATATAATACTAAAAACATTAGATTTCATAGAAAGGAAGGTTCGATTATCAAGTCATAAAAAAATTGACATAAAAAAGTGCAAAGAAAAGGTAAAGAGAAGAAAATGAAAAAAAATCATTCATAAATTCTATTACCTAAAAAAATAAATATTAACTTTGTGCCGAATTAATGACTTTCATTGCTCCACCTCTGTGTAAGAGGTTATGCAAAATAAAAAAACTACTTAATTGATGACAGCACCTTGCGGTTAGCTTCATCCATTATCACTTGATTCAAAGAAGCCAAATAAATACGTGTCGTTTTTTCTGAAGTATGTCCCATTCCTTCACTTATTACAGATAGTGAAACACCATTTTCACGAGCAATGGAAGCCCAAGTGTGGCGGGATATATAGAATATAAAAACAAAACACAAGAAAAATGCAATTATTGCACAATATATCAATGTATATCAGGTTTTTATAAAAAGAATGTAGAATTGCATTTATTGTTGATTTTAGCCATCGATAGTGTTATTTACAGTTTTTATGTTACTATTTTGTTGTGCAAAAAAGCACCTGTTTTCGATTAAAATCACTATCTTTGTAGAAGAAAATAAGCAATTCAAGTATATGGCTCGTACCAAGAAAATAGAATCAACCCCTGTACGCATCCGGTTCAAGGAACTGGAAAATGGAAACAAGTCTATCTATCTCGATATTTACTACGAGAAGAAGAGGCGGTATGAGTTTCTGAAATTGTACCTTATCCCAGAGAATTCCTCGGAAGCAAGAAAGCAAAACAAGCATACAATGAAAGCTGCTGATGCAATAAGGGCACAACGTATTCTTGAAATATCGAACAACAGAACACCCGTAACCATTTCAGAAAAGGCAAAGGTTTTACTGGTTGATTGGGTAAACGAGTATAAGAACAGAAGTATTCAACAAGGAAAGACATCATCAGAAAACCATGTGCATTCAGCCTTAAAACAATTGCGGAAATACAATGCCAAAGCTCGTTTGTGCGATGTGGA
This sequence comes from uncultured Phocaeicola sp., assembly GCF_948499155.1. Lineage (NCBI taxonomy): Bacteria > Pseudomonadati > Bacteroidota > Bacteroidia > Bacteroidales > Bacteroidaceae > Phocaeicola > uncultured Phocaeicola sp. The sequence continues at coordinate 195,342 of NZ_CAOOSE010000002.1, forward strand.
TAAGGATTTCTTGGATGGCTTTGTTGAATTTATGAAAGGGCAAAAAGCAAGGCGTACCAAAGTTCCTTTTGCCCAAAAAACCATATCCAATTATCTTGGGGTTATCATTACAGCCTTGAATATGGCAGTTGATGATGATGTGTTGTCTGTAAATCCCGGATTGGCTATTGACAGGAAAGCCATTTGCGGTGAAGAAACTCCACGCGAGTATCTGACTATTGATGAAGTCCGCAAGCTCATAGAGGCGGATGCACCAAGAGCAGATGTGAAAATTGCATTTTTGTTTTCCTGTTTCTGTGGATTACGGTTAAGTGATGTCCGTGCCTTGCAATGGAAAAAAATCATTGAAGATAACGGGAATATTCACATGGAGTTGCGACAAAAGAAAACTGGTCGGATGCTGTACTTGCCACTCAACAAGCAAGCGCAAGCCTATCTGCCTCACACTAAGAGAAGTGCTGAAGATTATGTATTTTCTCTGCCTTGCACTTCTACCATTGATTTACAGTTGAAGAAGTGGGCCCAAAATGCAGGAATCAATAAAAAACTGACCTATCACATGAGTCGGCATACTTTTGCAACAATGGAGCTTACCATGGGGGCAGATTTATACACAACTAGTCAGTTACTTGGTCATGCCGATGTGGAAACAACACAAGTTTATGCGAAAATCATAGATGCTAAAAAAGAAGCCGCTGTATTACTAATAGATTCTCTATTCTAATATTTATAGTCAAACAGAAATATATTGCAAATTTTGCATGTCGCAATTATCTGTGTATCAGTCATAGCAGAAAGAAATTTTTCGTAATTCAATTCTGTTTGACCATGACAATCTTATTTCTATTTTTAAATTATACAGTATGTATTGTTTAATTAAAAATACTGTGTATATTTGCATTTTGTAGAAACAGCCTCTTTATGTCTGTTCCTCAGAAAGCTATGTTATCCATTATTGTATAGTAACATTAATCAAGATAACAAAATGCAATTAATCTTTTCATGAATAATAGTACAACAAAGGTATATGGCACGTACGAAAAAGCAAGTTAAAGTAAAGGAACCTGTCCGTTTACGTTTTAATGAACTCAAAGATGGCAGGAAGTCCATCTATTTGGATATTTACTACAATGGCCGGAGAACTTACCAGTCATTGAAACTCTATCTTGTACCAGAAACGGATGTGTCGGCGCAAATCCAAAATGCCAACACACTCGCAATAGCCAATGCCATTAAGACCGAAAAAATTTTGGACCTGACCAACAAGATAGCAGGTATCACAGACCGTTCGTATAAAGCGAATATGCTTTTCACGGACTGGATGAGAGTTTATCGGCAAGATGTGGAAAAACGGGCTTCGGCATCTGCACTTATTTGGGTAGATCGGGTAACTAATGAATTGGAGAAGTACGATAACAGTGTTACCCTTGCAGAAATAGATAGGGATTATATTATGAGATTTCTCAGCCATTTACTAGATAGACCTGCACTCACACGTGACCATAACCAACTGGCCAAAAATACGGTTTTCCTCTACCTCTCTTATATACGGGCTGCACTGAATTATGCAGTTAAGGAGAACCTGCTCCAGTCAAGCCCATTCAAGAAAATCAAACGGGATATGCTTTCAGGTTCGGAAGCCAAACGTGAATATCTTACAGTAGAGGAAGTAAAACGTCTTATTGCAACTCCTTGCCGTCGGGATGATATGAAGGCTGCATTTTTGTTTTCCTGTTTTTGCGGTTTGCGCATTATGGACATCAAAAACTTGTGTTGGAAACACATTAGTAAAAACGGGAACAGGTGGCAGGTAGAAATACGGCAGTATAAAACCGGCGCATTGTTGTATTTGCCATTGAACATGAATGCACGGAAATGGATGCCGGAACAAGGGGATGCTTCTTCTGAAGACCGTGTATTTCCCAAGTTGAGTATTTGGTATAAAAGCATACTTCGCGATTGGGCCACAGATGCCGGAATAGAAAAGAAATTTTCATTCCACGTGGCGAGGCATACGTTCGCAACGCTGGCCTTGACCGCAGGGGTTGACATCTATACGACAAGTCAATTATTGGGTCATGCCAATATCAGACACACTCAGAGGTACGCACAAATCATCAATTCTAAGAAAGACCATGCCATCTCCCTTTTGGATGACGCATTTATCCAATAACTTAAAACAATAGATTTATGAAGCGTAACCGTAGAAATGATTGCCTTTTTTTAAAACAAGAGATTGGCAAACAAGCCGCACAAGAGTGTCGGAAATGAACGTGATGAACTTTTTGCCTTGCTGAAAGAAGCCTCTTTTACTTATCGGAAGGAAGTTATCGGTGAGAGTAAATTGTATGAACTGTATGTGGAGGATTTTCTGAACGGTCATTATTATAGTGACCACCGGGATGCCGCCGGGAAAAACCGACATCGGAAAAACATCGGTATTCTCAGAGGAATACTGACAAAACGTAAAGACCTTGTGGAGCTATTCTTCTCCAATATACTTTTTGCTCCTAACCGCATGGATGAGTTGCTTCGTCTGTTCAACACAACGAAAGCATCCTCCGGTCTGAAAGAAGAACCGGATAAGCCACGCCCTGAAACGAACCTTCCTGCCTTGTCTTTGGGTAGCTTTTTGAATGACAATCAACTGAGCCTCATTGCGCATTGTGCTAATGAGGCTCAACTTTTCACTACCCCTGTGAATGCAGGCATACTGCGTTCTCTTTTGGAAGGCACGTTGCATCAGCCGTTGAAGTCTGCCAATAACCGGTTGGTAGCTTTCTTTTTCGACCGGTTATGTCACCACCGTCTCATTCTCGGACGTTGGGAACATCTGTTGGAACAGGCCGGTTCCATATTGGGTTCCAAAGACGGCCGTCCGCTCAAACACGGCCAGTATTCCAGTGCACTTAGTCTTGCCAAGAGCAATCCAAACAGTATGCAGGAGGTAATCAGCCAATGCGTACAAGCTGTCAGAGAAATGACAGAAAGAAACACAACGGATAACAAGTGACACAGAAAAGGATAACAGTTCGGATAACACTTCCGAACTGTTACTCTCCTTTTTACAAGCATTGAAAAACACATATCTACCTTTGCCCCGAAGCGATAAAGTTTCGGGGTATCACTCCCCCATGTCTAACTCAAAAAAGAATACAAAATGAACCAACAAGAAGAAAGAAACTGTGTAGCGGTGTCCTGTTCATCATGTTTCCTGAAGCTTAGTATGCTCCAGAAACAAACGGAGAAGATTGAAAATATGCTGTTTTGCATCAAGAAAACACTCAATTTCAAAGAAGCCTGCCTGTATATGGGGCTGTCGAGAAGCCAGTTGTACAAACTTGCCAAGAACGGGCATATCCCCCACTACAGACCGTCCGGTAAACTGTTGTATTTTAACAAGCAGGAATTGGACGAATGGCTCTGCCGGAACCAAGTGGAAGAAACCGAAAAAAACTGTCCAAAGGAGATGCCGGACAGCATGAATGAATGTGTTGAACCCGATAAACAATTTGCATCATGACAGAAGCCGGATTTCTTGAAACACTTAAACGGGTAGAAGATGTGGCCGTCATCCTGACCCGAATGGAAGATATAAACGTAGTATTGGGCAAGATAACCACCATTGAAGCCTTCATTGATCGTTTCGGGACGCTTGAAGCCTTGATAGAGCGTTTTGAAAGCGTGGAGAATCAACTCTATTACCTGAAAGATATGCTGAATATTGATGAAGCCGCCAAATACCTGAATATCTCCAAAGGGCATATGTACCGGCTTACCTCCAACCGTGACATATCCTACACCAAACCGAATGGCAAGAACATCTTCTTTGAAAGGAAGGAACTGGATGAATGGAAACGGCGCAATCCAGTCCTTTCACAAAGGGAACTGGAAAGACAGGCTGCTATAATGACCGCCCATGACCACACCGGCAAGCCCAACCATAAAAAGAAAGGGGGAAAGCCATGATACCGACCCACCTGCTTCAAACCGGAAATGACATAGATCGTTCGGTTTATGAACAAATCCTGCAATTCATCCGCCTACGTGTCACCGAGACCTACGCTTTTCCGCCGGAAATTGTCCGTGTCGATGACATAACCATTGCCACGCTCGGCAACTTCAGTGCTTCGGTCGGTAAGCCCAAAAGCAAAAAGACTTTCAACATCACGGCAATTGTGGCTGCAGCGTTGTCGGGCAAAAACGTGTTACGCTACAACGCACATTTGCCGGAAGGCAAGCACAAGGTGCTTTATGTAGATACGGAACAAAGCAAATGCCATTGCCACAAGGTGCTTGAACGCATCCTGAGACTGGCCGGGCTACCTACTGACCGTGAAACGGACAACCTCGAATTTTTCATGCTGCGGGAATACAGCCCCAAACAACGCCGACAGATTATCAACCATGCGCTGGCTTCCGATCCGGGTATCGGTTTTGTTGTCATTGACGGCATCCGTGACCTCCTGTATGACATCAACAGTCCCAGTGAGTCTGTTGATTTGATAAACGACCTCATGCGCTGGTCAAGTATGCACGACCTCCATATCCATACAGTATTACATCTGAACAAAGGAGATGACAATACGAGAGGACATATTGGCACAGAACTGAATAACAAAGCGGAAACCATTCTGCAAATCACCAAGAGCCAGTTTGACGGTAATATCAGTGAAGTAAAAGCCATGCACATTCGTGAAAAGGAGTTTGAGCCGTTCGCTTTCCGCATCAATAACGATGCCTTGCCTGAACTGGTGGGAGAATACTCGTTTACACAAGAGCGTAAGGGCTTCTGCGAATCCATTTCCGATGTACAACACGCCCAGGCTCTCAGGCTGGCATTCAGCGAGGGGGACATAACCGGATACAGACCGCTTATCAAAGCGCTCCAACAGGGATATACCGAAATCGGCTTCAAGCGTGGCCGGAACATCTGCATTGAACTGAACAAGTATCTGATGGGGCGTGGCATTATCGTGAAACAGGATAAGAGCTACCATTACAATCCGAAGGTGCTGGAGTATAGCGGCTGTACCTCCGATAAAGAGGTTTAGTTTAACGTCGGTGTATATATAAGATAAACTTTATTAAACCCGAATAGAAACACAAAAGTTATTATGAACATAGCCCAGACCAAACAAATAGATATTGTGGACTTCTTGAAAGCAATCGGTTGTTTCCCTACAAGGGAAACCGCTTGTGCGGCATGGTTCCGTGCCCCGTATAGGGAAGATATGACACCTTCATTCAAAGTCAATAAAAATCGGAATATCTGGTATGATTTCGGACTTGCCCGGAGTGGCGACATCATAGACTTGGGTATTCTTATCTATCATACCAATGATATATCCCGTGTACTGAAACTGATAGAAAACGCCACCCCGGGAGTACCTGTCAAGGCAAGAACATTCCTGCCCTCTTCTGAGGAAAGGAATGAGATCTTGCGGAACATCCAAATCGGTGCGCTGACTTCGGTAGCCTTGAAGTCCTATCTGGCTTCACGGGGCATTGATATGGAAATCGGAATCAGGGAATGCTGGGAGATACACTATACCTGCCGTGGAAGAGCCTACTTCGCTATCGGTTTTCCTAATATAGCCGGTGGATATGAAATGCGCAGTCCGTACTACAAAGGGTGCATTGCACCTAAAGACATATCAGTGACCAACACCACAAAGACCACTTTGGCATGTTGCCTGTTTGAAGGCTTTATGGACTTTCTTTCTTATTTGACACTAGTAAAACAAGGAAAGTTGCCGCCTCCGTGCAGACAGCCGGATTTAATTGTACTGAACTCGGTGAACAACCTGTCCAAAGCTCTGTCCCGGTTGAAAGCATACAAGAAAATCTATTGCTTCCTCGACAATGACGATGCCGGACGAAAGGCGGTGGATCTGCTTCGGGAAATGAATACGGCTACGGTATATAATGTGATGGAGGCGTTTCCTTATTATAAGGATGTCAATGACCTGTTGCGCGATAAGAAAAGGATGCCGTGAATTGACTTTAAACAAAAGAATCATGTCCTACACAAGTTTATGTGCTGGATATTTTGTATTTTTGCCTAACAATTAGAACAATGGAACAAGAACGATTTAAAGAAATACTGGAAATAGGAGAAACCATTCGGGTGGAGTTTAAACGCTGTGGAAATGGCATTGAAAGCGATACCTATGAAACGGTATGCTCTTTTCTCAACCGTTTTGGCGGTGATCTATTTTTAGGCGTGACGGATTCCGGTCGTGTTGTCGGCGTACCTGAAAATTCCGTATCTTCAATGATTAAGAATTTTATCAGTTGTGTCAGCAATTCGGATTTGATAACTCCTACTGTTTATTTGGAGCCCAGACCGCTTCTCTATGAGGGTAAAACCGTGATACACATTCATGTCAATCCGAGTGCAGAAGTCCATTCCTATAAAAAGGAGATATTTGACCGGGTGGATGATGCGGACGTACACGTGACCAGCACCTCACAAATAGCGATGATGTATATCCGTAAGCAAAGTATCTTTACAGAACGGAAGGTATTTCCATATATAAAAGTGGAAGATTTGCGACTCGACCTTTTGCCGACTATCAGACAAATGGCTGCTAATTCCGCTAACGGTCGGCATATTTGGCAAAAGACGGATGATATGGAGTTGTTACGCTCTGCCGGTCTGTTCGGTACGAATCATGAGACAGGAAAGCATGGACTGAATCTTGCAGCCGTATTACTGTTAGGTCGTGACGACGTTATAAAAGATGTGGCACCGGCTTATGAAACGGATGCTTTGCTTCGCCGAATCAATATAGACCGGTATGACGACAGGGAGATTGTATGTACCAACCTTGTGGAAAGCTATGATCTGTTGATGGAATTTGCCCAAAAACATTTGCCGGATCCGTTTTATCTTGAAAATGAACAACGGATAAGCCTGCGTGGAGTAATATGCAGGGAAATGGTATCAAACATACTCATCCATAGAGAATTTTCAAGTTCTTATCCTGCCAAATTCGTTATTGAGAATAACCGTATATACACGGAAAATGCTAACCGTGCCTCGTGGTCGGGTGAGATAACCCCGGAAAATTTTGAGCCGAATCCCAAAAATCCAATCATCGCCTCCTTTTTCCGCAATATCGGATTGGCCGACAAACTCGGTTCCGGTGTGCGTAATATTTTCAAATACGCCAAGTATTATCAAGGTGGGCATCCCCATTTTTTTGAACAGGATATTTTCCGTACAAGTGTTGAGTTTGAAAGTGAGACTATAAAAGTGGCAGATGCGACTATAAATGCGACTATAAGTGATGCTGATGCGACTATAAACGCGACTATAAGTGAAGAGGATTTGCAGATGTTGAGACTTATTCAAGCCAAGCCTGACATCACCTATACGGAATTGTCCGAACAGTTGAATTTGCATCGTGCTACGGTTGCCAGACGTATCAAGAGCCTTGCGGAAAAAAGAGTCATATCGAGAATCGGTGCCAGAAAAACAGGTGCATGGAAAATTAATATTTCTTTATAAAACAGGAATATATAAAATGGAAGAAGGTATCTACTCTGATACCTTCTTTCATGTATATTAATCTGTTATCTCACAAAAATAATCCAACTCGTCGCCTTTTAGATTCTCCATTGCATATTGTTCGGTCTGTTCCCAAAGTTTTTCATACAGTTCTGAAAATTGTGGTTTTGTTTCATGGTGTTGCCATACTTTATGGTTGAGTACCAATGTTAGCTCCGTGAGATACTTACAATTATCTTTCCATTCTTCAAACGCACGGTTGAAGGTGTCCTGAATACCTGCAAGTCCAAAATGGTCGGCTATCGTAAAATCGTTCCAGAAGGTGGTCTGCAACTCGTAGTCGTTTTCTTTCATAAATTCTCTGAATGTCATGTCATTTCAATTTTAGGATTTTATTATTAATCCCCTGCCGCAATTGAAGTGCAGGGGAATTTCTTCAATACCGGTATCAAGCCGATAGCAGTATGGGCATAATCAATGCTACGGTTTCCATCTGGTCATCGTCGGTTACAGGGGTGATAACACCTGCACGTTCTTGCGTGCTTAACTTGAACTGTACCTCTTTGGTGGTGATATTTTCCAGCGTTTGTTTCAAAAACTCCGCTTTGAAGCCGATGCGCAAATTGCCGCCTTGATAGGCACAAAATACCGTTTCTTCAGCATGGGTGGAACAATCAATATCCTTTCCCGAAAGCACCAACGACAATCCCGAAAAGTTCATGGCCACCTCGCAACGTGCCTTGTCCGCAAATACGCTTACCCGTCTGACGGCCGCCAACAGTTCGTTTTTGTCGAGAATGGCTTTTTTGTCACTATCCGTGGGGATAACGGCATTGTAGTTGGGGTATCTTCCCTCTATCAGCCGTGTGCGGAAATAGTCTGTTTCTGTTTGGAAGGCCATTTCACGGTCAGTAATGAATACCTGCACTTTCTCATCTGACTTACTTGTCATACTGCGCACAATCTTTGCAGCTCTTGAATGTAACAGGAAATTGTACTCTTGTCCGTCATCCTCAACCTTGTAAATGTTCCGTACCAACATGGAGCCATTGGTAGCGGCACATTGCAATTCATCGCCCTTCTTAGTGAAATAGATGCCGCAAAATATAGGACGAAGGTCATCGTTGCCAACGGCATATAAAGATTTGCCGATACTATCATTCAAGACAGATGCTTCGATAGTGGCCTTCACGTTTTTCTCCATTGTGCCAGGAAGGACGTAATCCTTTGCCGGAAATCCCACCATGTCGAACTGGCCGTTGTTGTAGCGGATAACTACCGACAAATTTTCCTCGTCCGCTTCAAAAGTGACAGGCTGGTCTCCTAAATTCTTCAACGAATCAAGCAAAAAACTCGCTGTGACACATATACTTTCGCTGTGTCCGTTAGCTCCGTCCATATCTATGACAGGGAGCGTGCTGCATCGGCTACAATCCATGTCGGATGCCGTTATTCTCAATACACCGTCTTTGAGTTCCAATAGGAACGTGGAATAGATAGGCAATGCCACCTTACTGTTCATTACTTTTGCCAATGCAATTAACTCGGCGTTCAATTCTGTTGCTGAAATTGTGAACTTCATAACTGATTTGATTTATTTCCCTATCATCGGGAGCCTTTGCCCCTTATTGTGAGGAAGTTATTTATGGTGCTCCGACTTGGCAGGTGCGTATGGCACAAACTTTTTGGTTGAAATACGCTTTTTACGCGTGTGGAAAAAGGAAGATTTCAATCACTGGGGCACTGATTATCCGAAAATCCGCTGCCTCCCGCCCTAAAAGTTTGGAGCAATCAAAGCAAGCCTGCCGGAACTTTGCGCCAGAAATGCCTCCGCCCAATGAGGGCATAGATGTGTATGATTCATATCTCCTTGTATATAAATGGTAGAGAGCGGAATACCTGTAATTGTGGTATCGGAGTATGATTGACAGTCTGATTTTTCACTGCAATCATAAACCCGGTTAAAAAAGGAGGCTTTGTTGCTTTGTCTTTCATCGTGTACCTCTATTTCATTATTCCTTTGCGGCATCAATCGAACAATCAACGCATAAACACAATACGAAATGAGTCCATTTTTGACATTTGCCATTTGCCTGAGCATCGCCTACCTCCTTTACTACGGTGCCAACATCGGCAAGGATTTATACGCTACCGGAAAGCAACTTACTTCCAACGAGGAAGTGTTTGAGATTGAAGACGTTCCAGTTGAAACCGCCGTCTCTGTGAATGAACAGGGAGACGGCTTTTTTATTGGCGATGCCGAACCGGAAGAACCTGCGGAAGTGCTTGACCCGGAAAAGGAAAGCGAAAAGAAAGAAACTGCCGAGACAGAGAGACGCATTGCTTCGCTGCAAGAGAATCTGGATGAAGCGGACGTAACGAGCGAATACGGCATCAAAGCCCCAGAACTCCATGAGTTACTGGAAGGCAAGAAAGCTTCGCTGTTCAAACCCGAAATCAATGTCATCCGAAATGTATTGTAAGAAGATTATCCGTTATAGCCTGCCGGTGTCGTGCCTCCTTTCGGCGCAGTCCGTTTTCGCCAAATGTGGCGGCGTGGATTACAGTTGGGGAGCCGATGCGCTGGCACTGATGCACGACTATGTAGTGACCATGATGCTCTATGTGCTGTATTTGACCTATGCCATTGCTGCACTTGTTACTATTTACGCCAGCCTACAAATCTTCATCAAGATGAATGCCGGCGAGGAAGGTATCGTCAAGGAGATACTCATGGTTGTGGGAGCCTGTATGTTCATGATTGGAGCCTCTATCGTGTTCCCAGCTTTCTTCGGCTATCAAGTTTAAAAAATACTCATCTGCGCAGAGAGTACCATAATGTCTAATTAAAAACAAGAACGAATGTTGCAAAAAATTAAGAAAATGATGAAGGGCATCTGCTCTTCCGAAAGAATCAAGATGCTTTCATTTATGCTGCTGGTCGGAACGGTGACAGCTTTCGCCCAGAACGCGGCCGGTGACTACTCCGCCGGAACGACCGCCCTCGGCACGGTGACGGACGAAATCGCCAAGTACGTGCCGTATGTAGTGAAACTGTGTTACGCCATTGCCGGCATTGTGGCCGTTGTGGGAGCAATCAGCGTGTATATCAAAATGAACAACGAGGAACAGGACGTGAAGAAGTCTATCATGATGATTGTAGGAGCTTGTATCTTCCTGGTAGCTGCTGCACAGGCACTTCCGTTGTTTTTCGGTATCTCCGCTTAACGGCGCATGGGAACCCAAACGGACAACAGCCGCTACACGGGGTACCCACTGTTCAAGGGGCTTCAACGGCCTCTTGAACTGATGGGACTTCAGGGGCGGTACATCTATTGGGCGGCCGGAGCTGTCGGCGGGGCCATTCTCGGCTTTATCCTTGCCTACTGCCTGATAGGTTTCCTCGCCGGACTGCTCACTTTGGTGGCCTCTCTCGCCGTGGGTGCCGGATTTATCCTGCTGAAACAGCGCAAAGGGCTGCACAGCAAGAAGAACGATAAAGGAGTATTCATCTATGCTTATTCAAAAAGGAAATGACAATAACCGTAGTTTGTAGAAAAAGTAAAATTGCTTGGCTGTTTCTTCCATGTGTCCTACTGCTCGCATCCTGTGGAAAACGACAGGTAACGAAATCAGCCACGGTAGAAGCGCAACAGACAGCCGGTAAAATTCGGCAAGGCTGGGCTACAGCCTGCCGTCCGTTGACAATCACTTCAGAGGGAATGGAAACAGGACTGCCGGACATCGGGGTGTATATGCATCTTGCGGACGCCACAGACACGGAACGGAACGCCTTTTACGGAGTGCCGTTCATTTATGATAACGGGCGTTATGTGGCGCAGAAACATCATACCGTGACCGCTGACACGCTTGCCGCCATCTATGCCTGTTTCCCTTATCGGCAAGGACTTGCCGCAGATGATAGTCTTGTACTGGCTGCTCCTTTCGGGGAAAACCTGTACGCTGTGGAAACGGCCCGGCATATCGGCAAGGAGATTTCCGTGGAAATGGATTGGCGCAGTTCAATGGTGCTACTCTGCATCGGATGCGAGAGTGACCGGTTGCAAGAGCGGCTGGATGAACTTACGCTTACGGGGGAGAACCTTTGCGGACAGGCTGTCTATCAGCCTTACTTGGGTAAATGGAGACCTGTGGGCAAAGGAGGCACGTTGAACGCCACGGATGCGGACTGCCTGTTGAACAATGGCCGGAAACATGACTTTTATCTGGTGCCTACCGATACGGAAGGCGCGGTGACGATTGCCGCCACCATTGACGGACACCCATACGCCGTGCGGACAACATTGCCTCCCATGCAAGCAGGAAGCCTTGTAAGGCTAAACCTGCGCAAAGGCAAGGAAGGATTGGCGGTGAATGGCAGTTGGGTGGAAACCCGGCGCAAGCTCCGCTACCAGCCTGTGCAGCGTGTGGATTCCGTGGAAGTGGGTCACTACCTGCAAAAAGACGGTGGGATATGTCCTCAACGTGACAGCAATTCAATTGCCATGGTAGTGGAAACGGACGGGAGGCACGGCAAAGCGGTGGCGTTGCGCGACAGCGAGGGTCGGTATTGCTATTCGGGAAAAGTTTTGACTTCCGGTAAAACTTTCCAGACCATTGATGGTAAACGTAAAGAGGGAGTCGTCAATCCCAGGCAAACGGATGAAATCATCGATGAGAACAAACTCATCTTTACTTCGGGAATGCCCTACGGTGAGCAATGCGCCTTCGGCTATGCAGACGGTGCCGATCTTACCCAAAGGCTGATTGACAAGTACCGTCAAACGGAGCATGCCTACCGAAGGAACGGGAGGCTGCTCGCCAGGAAAGAAATGCTTGCTGAAGTGGAGCAGCATCCGGGAAGCTATGTGCCGTCACTTGCGGAACTGGCACAGCTCTATCATCACCGGCAACTCGGAGAAACAGTCGGCTGTGAACCGATGCGAGGAGAATACCTGACCGTCAGCGAGAGTTCGGACAAGACCTTTTATCTGATTGACATGGAGAACGGTATTGTGACCGGAACCTTGTCAAAACAATATGCCAGCTTACGGCTGCGGTTATTTTATCTATTTTGATTCACCTAAAAAACAACACAAATGAACAATCTGGTAATATACAACGAAGCGGAAATCAACTCAGTGGAAATCTGCGTGCTTCCACCTTTATTCAAAGTAAAGGTAGTTATGGACTCCGATACCGATGCCACTGTGACGATTACAGACATTAACGGTGCAGAGGATTTTGCATCCGTGTGCATTGAAACGAACCGGAAGGAGCTTTCCGATGTACAGTTCACCGACAAGGAAAGGCTGTATATCGGTCGGGAGGTGGCACGCTGTATTGCGGCAGACATCGCCCTGTTTGTGGGACATGGCATTGTGCCTTATGAGTGCTACGATGAGCATCCTACGTTTGACCTGTTCAAGTTTTCGGATAAATGGGAGAATGATTTAGCTTTCGGAATCCGAAAGGTTTATTTCGCCCGATGTGACGGAAGCCAAAAACAATAACGCCCATGACGATTTATATTCTACTGATTCTTGCGGCTGTAGGCACGGGTATGGCCATATCGGTATATGCCTTTGGCACAGGAGGAAAGCGCAAGCGCATCTTCCAAGACATTTACTTCTCCGTGGAAGACAACGAGGGTGTCGGCGTGGTATATACCAAAAACGGAGAGTATGCGGCTATCCTGCGCATGGAGAACCCGGTGGATAAATACTCCGCTGACATAGACGGGTACTATGAATACACCCGGCTGTTCACCGCCATTGCCCAAACACTCGGCGAAGGGTATGCGCTGCACAAGCAGGACATATTCGTGCGCAAACCGTTCTGTGATGAGAGCGAAAGCAAGCGCGAATACCTGTCCGAATCCTACTTCCATTACTTCAATGGCAGGGAATATACGGACAGCCAGACCTATCTGACCGTGACGCAGGAAGCGCAAAAGAGCCGCCTTTTCTCTTTTGACGGCAGAAAGTGGCGTGACTTCCTGGTGAAAATCCGCAAAGTGCAAGACCAATTGAAGGATGCCGGTGTACGTGCCGAATTTCTGACAAAGGAAGATGCCAGCGAGTATATCGACCGCTATTTTGCCATGGATTTTACCCACAAGACACTCTCAATGAACAATTTCAAGGTGGATGAGGAATGTGTGCGCATGGGTGACCGGAAATGCAAAATATTCTCACTTGTGGACGTGGACAGCATCAACCTGCCCAGCTTGGTACGTCCCTTTGCCAACATCGAGGTGAACAACACGCAGATGCCTGTTGATGTGATGGCGGCCATTGACCAAATCCCGGAAGCGAGGACGGTCGTTTACAACCAGATGATTTTCATTCCTAACCAAAAAAGGGAGCTTGCACTGTTGGAAAAGAAGAAAAACCGCCACGCAAGTATTCCCAATCCGGGCAACCAAATGGCCGTGGAGGACATCAAGCAGGTACAGGAAGTCATGGCCAGGGAGGGAAAGCAACTAGTCTATACGCACTACAACCTGGTGGTGTGCTGCGACAGTGATGCCGACCTGCAAAAGCCCACCAATCATCTGGAAAACACGTTCGGACGTATGGGCGTCCATATCTCCAAGAGGGCTTACAACCAACTGGAACTGTTCGTCAATTCGTTTCCGGGAAACTGTTACGGCATGAGTGCGGAGTATGACCGCTTCCTGACGCTGGGCGATGCCGCCGCCTGTCTGATGTACAAGGAAAAAATACAGCACAGCGAGGACACGCCGCTGAAGATTTACTATACGGACAGGCAGGGCGTGCCGGTGGCCATTGACATTACGGGAAAAGAAGGGAAACACAAACTGACGGACAACTCCAACTTTTTCTGCCTGGGGCCTTCGGGAAGCGGCAAATCGTTCCACATGAACAGCGTGGTACGCCAACTACACGAACACGGAACGGATGTGGTGATAGTGGATACAGGTAATTCCTACGAGGGATTGTGCGAATATTTGGGTGGGAAGTATATCAGCTACACCGAGGAAAAGCCCATTACGATGAACCCTTTCAATATCACGAAGGCGGAACTGAACATCGAAAAGATAGACTTCCTGAAGAACCTGATTCTGCTGATATGGAAAGGTTCGGATAGTAAAATTTCGGAACTGGAGTTCCGTATCATCGAGCAGATTGTGACAGACTACTACGATGCCTACTTCCACGGTTTCAAGGGCTATGACCCGTTGCAGCGTGAGACCCTGCGCAAGACACTAACCGCCGCCGAAAAGCGCAAGGGTACGTGGAGTGTGGAGGAAATGGCGACACTCGGTAAGAAGATTGATGCGAAAATCAAGTTGCTGGAGGAACGGCGAAAAGCTTTGGCGGTGGCTTCGCTGTCGTTCAATACCTTCTATGAATACTCTTGTGAACGGTTGGAGCTTATCTGCCTAGAGAACAACATCACGGAAATCGACTACGACAAATACGCATACATGATTCAGCCTTTCTACAAAGGCGGCAACTATGACAAGATTCTCAACGAGAATGTGGATACCACGCTGTTCTCAGAGACCTTTATCGTCTTTGAAGTGGATGCAATCAAGGAAAATAAGAAACTTTTTCCTATTGTCACGCTTATCATCATGGACGTGTTCTTGCAGAAAATGCGTCTGAAAAAGAAGCGAAAAGTCCTGGTAATAGAGGAAGCATGGAAGGCAATCGCCTCGCCACTCATGGCCGAGTACATCAAGTTTATGTACAAGACGGCAAGAAAGTTTTGGGCAAGTGTCGGCGTGGTGACACAGGAGATACAGGACATCATCGGCAGCGAAATCGTAAAAGAGGCCATTATCAACAACTCCGATGTGGTGATGCTTCTTGACCAAAGCAAGTTCAAGGAACGCTTCGACAACATCAAGGCTATTCTCGGACTGACGGAAACGGACTGCAAGAAAATCTTTACCATTAACCGACTGGAGAACAAGGAAGGACGCAGTTTCTTCCGGGAAGTATTCATCAGGCGTGGTACGACCAGCGAAGTCTATGGCGTGGAGGAACCGAGGGAATGCTACATGACTTACACCACCGAACGGGCGGAAAAAGAAGCGTTGAAACTCTACAAGGCAGAACTGAAATGCAGCCATCAAGAAGCTACGGAAGCCTATTGCCGAGACTGGAAACGGTCGGGTATTGAAAAATCGCTGCCTTTTGCACAAATGGTAAATAAGGCAGGCAAAGTATTGAACCTGAAAGAAAAACAATTCTAAAATCATATTATCATGCAAGAAGAAAAATTTATCAGCGAGTTTTGGAAATCCAACGAACGTAGCAATTTCTCCAAGGAAGCAACGGTACTGTTCTTCTACCTTATTTATATTTGGAAGAACGAGAACAAACCAGAAAAGTTCTATGTGCATCCGGCGAGCCTGCTTTGCAAGGTACGCGGATTTACCGTAAAAGATGTGCTGTCAGCCAGCAAGGAACTGCAAGAGCGGAACTACATCAGCTTCACGGCACCGGAAAAGGACTGGTGTTCGGGGGAATACAGCCTGTGTATGGAACGAGCAGGACAAGGGAAAGAGATAACGGCTAACGGCAAATAACCCCTTACCCCCCCACCTCGCCATGTATAGAATCCTATTGCTTCTGACCTTAGCCTGCACCTTTGTCTTTCCAACAAGGGCGCAGTACGTGCGTGTAAACTACGACAAGAAAACGGTGGCCGCCATGGTCGCCGCCTATGGGACGGAAACGGTGGCTGAAGCCTACTACAATGAGCAGGTGAAAGCCATACTGGAACGGTACAACGCCGCCGAAATCGCCGCCGCCGGAATTTTTACATCCAAATTCCTTGACCGCAAGGGATTGACGGAACTAGGTATCTGGAGCAGCCACACGGAGAACCAATACTACCGGAGGATTTACCACCTGGTAAGTGTCAAAATCATGCCGAAGATATGGACGGTAGCCGGGATGATGCTCCGCTCGCCCCAGACCGCCCTTTATTGGGGAAGCTACCTGATGAAAATCTGCACGGAAGTGAAAACGCTCTGTATGCAGTTTGAGTCGGTAGTGACCAATGGCAGCCTGTCGTTCAGCGACATCGCTTTCCTGCAACTGAATCCGCAGGTGGCCTCGCTGTTCACCCTGTCGGAGAATGGCGGTATCGACTGGGAAACCTTCCTTGACGATTTGGGCGACGTTCCGCACCACTTCACCAAAGAGAACCTAAAGGCTGACTTGGACAAGCTCTATAACATGGGGGTGAGTATCGCCACTGCCGGTACGGAGAACTTAAGCGGACGTATCTTGGGAGAGAGCAGTTTCCACGACCTGTTGCAAGGAAACGTGACTGCCATTGCCCACGCCGTGGAAAACAGCTACGACCTGTACCAAAGCCTTGACAATTCGGTAGGTAGCACGTTACTCTCCTTAGTCGGAGGACCGGAGAACGTAGCCGGGCTGTTCCAACTCGACAATTACAATCTGACGGCGTGGATGACCGATTACCTGCGTGAGACGATGGGGCAATACTATACCCAACGGTGGTACATTTACCGCAAGGATGCCGGCCAGGAGGTGCTTTGCGACTACTCCCCTGCCACAGACGACAACAGCGTAATCAATGGTGGGGAATGGGCACGCTTCAATACTTCCGATGCCAACTTTTACCCGAATACCGCCCAGACCGAACAGGTGCTTAGCAATTCGGAACGATATGCCGGATGGTCAAGGGCGCAGGTGGAACAACTGAACCGCCGAAACGACGGAAACACTTACAGTATCAGCTATTACCGCTCCAGTTATATCATATCCAAAGGAGGCAAGCAGACTAAGAAAGCCTATGCATACAGCATCAAGGTGACGAAAAGCTGGAACCATACAGAAGAAGTGTATGAGGACGTGTTCGATTCATATACCATGGACTTGAACACTTTTAAAGGGCAGCTTCAAGCCCGCCTGTCGGAATACAACGAGAACGAGGAAGGCACCGTGTATTACATCGGCTCCGATGCGAAAAACTATTACCAGGCTACCGATGAAGCGAAGCTGAAAGGCAGCGAAAGCGTAATGATAAGCGTAACCTGTCACGAGGGGGTAAGCCTGATTTCCGGTATCACCCAGTACAAATGCCGCAGTTGCGGAAGCAGCCTGAATGCCCACTCGAAGGAATGCGTGATGCGAACGTCCGTGTCGGGAGACGAGGTACTTGACTTGTCCGGCTTGGATGAACTGGAACAGGAATACAACGGGGAAGCCGCCGTGCTGCAAGCCCGGATAGACAGACTTAAGGTAGAAAATGCGGAACTTGTCAGGCAGATAGCTTCCGCCACTGTGGAGGAAGCCGCCGTGCTTCGGCAAGCCTATAACCGTAACAAAGACGAGATTGGCCGGATAGAGACGGAACTTTCCGTCGTGCGCCGGAAGCAGGAGGAACTGGCACAGGCCAAAGAAGAAGCCGCCGCCGACAACGACGTGCCTACCGATGATTACTACCGTATTCCGGCTATCATGCAGGACTGCAAGGCCGCCTACGACCTGACATGGAAAGGCGAAGGTTGGTGGTCGGGCTATACCTACCTGCGTGAAGCTGTCGCTCCGAACATCAACGGGGTGATTACATTCCGTGCCTCCCTGCAGATTGCCCGGAAGCCGAAATACTTCCTCGGCATCAAGATACACCGTGCCATTATGGAAATCAGTTGGGAGCTGACCGCCGAATACAGCGATACGGAGGTGGTGGATATTATCCAGTTTGATCCAGAGAAAAGCGAGACTGAGAAAAAGGACGAAGTGAACAGCCGCCTGTCGGAAATCGCCCGTGAATACCCCTCCTGCAAGATAAGCACGGAATACTTTCGAAGCGAACCGCCGGAAACGGACAATACTGGCGATACCTATCACCTGCTATGGTCGTCAGACCGGCTGGAAATCGCCCGCCAGGTACATACAAGGCTGAGCCATATCTATGCCGACCTGGTATCGCTGGAGAAAATGATGCACTACAAGCTCTCCATTGTGGACGTGCTGCGTGATGCGGCTCCCTATATCAATGACGAACGGGGCAGGCGGCTGACTTTAGTGGAACAATGCCGGAAACGGTGGTTGCACGGGGCGGCTGAAAACCTGCACTCCGTGGACTACAACGGCAAATACGAAGATGAAGAAAGGGGGAACGGAAATGAATGACCGGACACGATACCTACTCCTGTTGCTGTTGGCGGTGCTGCCCACCGTAGTGAAGGCGCAATGGAACTTCGACATTCCTGTGGTGGAAGCCTATATCAACGACCACAAGCAGCAACGGAGCCTGTTGCTGGCACGCTCCACACTGGAGCTGAGCAACCAACTGTTGCATGAATACAGCAGCGATGCCGCCGTGGAATACAAGGAACTGAACATCGACCTTGACAAATACACGAGGGCGTTCGATGTGATTGACGTGCTGTACCAGTCGCTCCGTACCTCGCTGAATGTCTATTCTACTTATGACACAGTGAGTGACCGTATCAGGGATTACAAGGATCTGTTGGACGATTATCGGGAAAAGGTATTGGAACGGGGGAAAATCTCTCCGGCCGACACCTTGCTTATCAGCGTGAACCTGCGCTGCATACGGAAGATTACCGATGAAGGGGAATCGCTGTACCGTTCGGTGGCTGACCTTGTGCTGTACGCCACTGGTGCCGCCGCCTGCTCGACCTCAGACCTGCTGTTGATACTGGAGGGTATCAATATCGGACTGGATAACATCGAAGCGCATCTGAACCGGGCATACTTTGAGACTTGGCGGTATATCCAACTGCGGATTGGCTACTGGAAAGAGAGCATTTATCGGAGGCAAAGCAAGCTGGAAATCATAGAGGGGGCGTTTGGACGGTGGAGGGAAGCCGGTCTGAATCCGGGAACGAAATGAAAAATTAAGAATAAAGAATGAGGAATCGGACATGAAGAATCGGAAGATGGGGAAAGGAATTTTAGTAGTGGGGCTTGTGCTCTATGGGGCGATGGATGTGGTGGCGCAAAGCGTGACCTATAGCCACGATGCTGCCAAGATGAACCAGATAACGGTGGGTGAAATCGGCTCCGGGTCGCTTACGCCCGGACTCTATTACCAAGCGTTGCACAAGTCGTACAGCAAGAGTGCGGCGAGCAAGAACAAACTGTCGTACCGTACCCTTGCCGGGGTGAACCTGTATAACCAGGTGGATGAAGCGGAAGCGTTGGACTCGGCAATGGTGGCACGGGCGAAAATTGAAGCCCTGAACGTGGCTGACCGTAGCGGCGGTGCGCTCGATGTGGCTTGGGCAGCGGAGGGAGGAAAGATAACCGACAAGATGGGTGACTTTGGGCGGAACATCAACCGCATCCTGCAAACAGGCGGCAACGGTGATGACCAAAGCTATTGGAAGGAGCATTACCAGATGTTCCAATGCGCCATAAGAGCCACGCAGGACGCTTATATGCCCAATGCCCAGCGCAAGAAACAATACCTGCGCATCTATACGGATGTGGCAAGGAAGAACGAAGAACTTATCCGCTACCTCGTCCGGCTATCCAACGCACGCAAGACCTCAGAACTGCTTGCTGCCACCAATCAAATAGAAAACCGGAAAGCGCAAGTAGTGGCTGCCGCCATGGGGCGGTGGCGTTCTGCCGGATGGACTACCGTGGATGGCAGGGAATGAAAAAGGAAAGGGAAAAAGAATTTATTAACTCTATAAATAATGACAAACATGAATCATCAAAACCAAGTGTTCAATCATCCGCAATTCGGGGAGATTTGTACCGTTCAACAGGAAGAAGGGAAAGTGTTGTTCAAGGCTAATGATGTGGCCCGTTCTTTAGGGTATGCAGAAGCTGCAAAGGCCGTCCGTACCCACTGTAAGGGGGTGTCCGTTTTAGACACTCCCATTGAGAATCAATACGGTACGGTTGTAATGCAACCTACCAAGTTTATCAGCGAATCCGATGTATATAGATTGGTGATGCGCTCCAAACTTCCGGAAGCTGAAAAGTTTCAGGACTGGGTCTGTGAGGAAGTGCTGCCTGCCATTCGGAAGGACGGGGCTTACCTGAGCGAGAAAGCCCTGCAACGCGCGGTGACAGACCCGGAGTTCTTTATCGGACTTGCCAATGCCATTCGGAAGGAGAAAGAGCAACGGCTGGAGATAGAGAGCTGTTGCACGGAACAACAGCTTTTGATTGACCGCCAAAAGGAAACAATCGAGGAGCTTGGCAAGCGTTCCGCTTACGCAGAGACCGTATTGCAGAACAAGGACTTGGTGGATATTACACAGATTGCGCAAGACTACGGTCTTTCAGGACGCCGTCTGAACGCTATTCTCCATGAAAAAAGGGTGCAATACAAGAGCGGCAAGCAATGGATTCTCTACGCTCCCTACAAGGGGAACGGGTATGTGGGTAGCGAAACCTCCCAGTTGGAGAACGGTAAGACCGTGATGCGTACCCGGTGGACACAAAAAGGCAGGCTATTTATCCATGACTTGCTGAAAGCGGACGGCATATTGCCGGTACATGAGATTGAAACGGAACAAACGGAAACATCCTCTAATATCCAGTAATGTATGGCAGACAATATCTTATCGGATTTCGGCATTGACATTCTCGAAGAAGAAATAGATGATGTGATATTCCAGACCAATGAGTTCCTGTGCGATGCGACTTTCACCGGCTCACAAGGGCCGTTTTGGTGGATCCTCCAAATGTGCATGGCGTTGGCAGCACTCTTTTCCATTATTGTGGCGGCGAACATGGCTTATAAAATGATGGTGAAACATGAGCCGCTGGACGTGATGAAACTATTCAAGCCACTGGCAATCGCTATCATCCTGTCGTGGTGGTATCCTCCTGCAGATACCGGCATGAACCGGAGCGGAAGCAGTTGGTGCGTGCTGGACTTCTTGTCGTACATTCCGAATGCCATTGGCTCGTACACGCATGACCTGTACCAGGCGGAAGCCACACAGATAAGCGACAAATTCCAAGAGGTGCAGGAATTGATTTATGTACGGGACACGATGTACACGAGTTTACAGGCACAGGCGGATGTCGCCCATTCGGGGGTGAGTGACCCCAATCTGATAGAATCTACCATGGAGCAGACCGGAGTGGATGAGGTGACGAATATGGAGGTGGATGCAAGCCGACTCTGGTTTACCTCGCTGGTAAGCGGTGCAACTGTGTGCATTGATAAAATCGTGATGTGTATTGCGCTGATTGTCTTTCGGATAGGCTGGTGGGCAACCATATACTGCCAGCAAATCCTGCTCGGTATGCTGACGATTTTCGGACCGATACAATGGGCATTCTCGTTATTGCCGAAATGGGAAGGTGCATGGGCAAAGTGGATGACACGTTATTTGACGGTGCATTTTTACGGAGCCATGCTCTACTTCGTTGGTTTTTACGTGCTGCTACTGTTCGACATCGTGCTGTGCATACAGGTGGAGAACCTGACGGCGATAACGGCGAGCGAGCAGACGATGGCCGCCTACCTGCAGAACTCCTTCTTCTCGGCAGGCTATCTGATGGCGGCAAGCATTGTAGCCCTGAAATGCCTGAACCTTGTGCCGGACCTGGCGGCATGGATGATACCGGAAGGCGATACGGCATTCAGTACCCGAAACTTTGGCGAGGGTGTGGCTTCACAGGCTAAAATGTCCACCACGGGGGCGATAGCGCACATGATGAGATAAGGGATTATGAAAAATTGAGAATGATGAATGAAGATTTTCTGAAAATAGGGAGTGAATTAAATAAAATAGAAAAAGCTGTATGGTAATCAAAAACTTAGAAAACAAAATCAAGCTGGTGACGATATTCTGCGGATTTTTCCTTGCCGGATGCGTCCTTATCAGCCTGTCAAGCATCTGGACAGCAAGGGTGATGGTAACGGATGCCCAACAGAAGGTATATGTATTGGACGGCAATGTACCTATCCTTGTGCAACGCACTACAATGGAGGAGACCCTCGATGTGGAAGCGAGAAGCCATGTGGAAATGTTCCACCACTTCTTTTTCACGTTGGCACCGGATGACAAATATATACGCTACACCATGGATAAGGCGATGTACTTGGTGGACGAGACCGGACTGGCACAGTACAATACACTGAAAGAAAAGGGATTTTACAACAATATCATGGGAACGAGTGCGGTATTCTCGATATTCTGTGACAGCATCAACTTCAACGAGGAGAAAATGGAGTTTACCTACTATGGCCGCCAACGCATCGAGCGGAGGACTTCCATTCTCACCCGTGAACTGGTGACCGCCGGCAAACTGAAACGGGTACCCCGGACGGACAACAACCCGCACGGGCTGCTGATAGTGGACTGGCGCACCCTGCTGAACAAAGACATCGAACAAAAGAATAAAAACAATTTCTGATATGAGCTGGAAAAAAATGATTTTCGGCGAGAAGATGCCGGACAAGGACGATCCGAAGTATAAGGAACGGTATGAAAGAGAGGTGGCGGCAGGTCGTAAGGCTGCCCGGCTGCTGAGACTAGACAAGGCGGCAGGGGGCGTGCAACGCTTCGCCTGCAAGCACCCCAAGTGGTTTCTCGCCATTGTGTTCGGCATTGTGCTGACCTGTTTGGGACATAACATCTATCGTATGGTAGCAGTGTATCAAATCCACCGGACGGAGGAACGCATGACTGCCACGGAACACCAGGAACAATTATTGAAACAAAGACATAAGACGCATGATGATAACAGACAAGATTAATTTCAAACAGCCGAAGTACGTGCTGCCTGCCATACTCTACCCGTTGCTGCTGATTAGCGGTTATCTGATATTCGACATTTTCGACACGGAACCGGCAGAAACGGGAAATACGCTGCAAACCACGGAGTTCCTGAACCCGGAACTGCCCCAGGCACGTGTGGATAACAACGGAGGCATCGACGGCAAATATGAGAGCATGGTGAAATCATACGGCAGAATACAGGACTTTTCCGCCGTGGAGAACATAGAACGCAACAACAATAAAGATGACAAAGAAGCATACGAATCCAAATATACGGAAGACGACCTCGCCCTGCTCGACACGGAAGCAGACAGGCGGATGGAAGAACTGGAGCGGCTGCGTGAGATGCAGGAACGCTTGCGAAAAAGTGCCGAGAAAGGCGAAGCAATGAACCATGACACCGTTTCCCTACCATCGCTTGATGAGCATGAACGCATCGCCCGAAGCGAGCAACGGCGCAAGGAAGCATTGGCGGAACTGGACAAGGCTCTTGCCGAAGCGAGGTCGCAGGGCCGAAAAGGATTGGAACCTACACCGGATAATACTGACACATCCGTTTACAGACCGGTGACGACAGGAACGGTGACGGACAGAAATGTAGAAGTGAACGGAAACGCCGTGCATGAGCTTGGCGATGACGCGGAGACCGGACAGGTGGTGAAAAAAATCAAGACTTCCTCCGACTACTTCCACACCCTTGCGGAGAACGAGCCGGAACCCAAGCTGATAAAGGCTATCATTGATGAAAACATCAAAGCAGTGGACGGCTCACGGGTACGGCTCCGCCTGCTCGATGATGTGGAAATCAACGAGACAGTAGTGCCCAAAGGCTCGTACCTCTATGCCACGATGAGCGGCTTCGGCAACCAGCGTGTGAAAGGCAGCGTGAAAAGCATACTGGTGGACGATGAACTGGTGAAGGTAAGCCTGTCGCTCTATGATACGGACGGGCTGGAAGGGCTGTACGTGCCGGGCAGCACTTTCCGGGAAACGGCGCAGGACGTGGCTTCCAACGCCATGAACAACACAATGAGCATCAACAACGGCACTTCGGGCAACACTTTCTCCCAATGGGGTATGCAGGCTATACAGAACGCCTACCAACGGACAAGCAACGCTCTATCGAAAGCGGTGAAAAAGAACAAGGCCAAACTGAAGTACGGCACATTCGTGTATCTGGTTAATGGCAGGGAGAAAAGGAAATAAGGTCTTAAACGAGTATAGCATATGATAGAATTACATCGGCTTTGAGAAAGAGAAGGTTTATTATGACATCGCCAACAGGCGCATAATGGAAGCATATACAATAACTAATAATGTAATAAATAGAAAATAAAATGAATGTACGAATTAAAATCTTGAATCTGGTGGCCGGGGTGCTGGCGGTTTGTCCGCTGGCGGCACAGACCACGTATGAGGAAATGGAACAACTGACAGTGAATGAACAGGTGACAACGGTGATAACGGCTACCGAGCCGGTTCGCTTCGTGGATATTTCTACGGATAAGGTTGCCGGAGACCAACCTATCAACAATACAATCCGGCTGAAACCCAAAGAGGCAGGGTACGAGGACGGCGAAGTGCTTGCCATAGTGACCATCGTGACGGAACGCTACCGCACACAGTACGCACTGGTTTATACTACCCGACTAACGGAAGCGGTAACGGACAAAGAGATACACGCGGCAGAGACCACGGCTTACCATAACCCGGCAGTGTCGCTCTCCACGGAGGATATGTACCGGTTTGCCCGTAGGATATGGACTTCCCCAGCGAGATACCGGAACGTAAGCTGCAAGCAACACCGTATGAACATGCGCCTGAACAATATTTATACCGTAGGCGATTACTTCTTCCTTGACTTCTCGATAGAGAACCGTACACGCATCCGTTTCGATATAGACGAGATACGAGTGAAACTCGCTGACAAAAAGATGTCGAAAGCCAGCAATGCGCAAATGATAGAACTGCAACCGGAAATGATACTGGAACAGGGTAAATCGTTCCTGCACGGCTACCGTAACATCGTGGTGATACGGAAAATGACCTTCCCCAATGACAAGGTGCTGACCATTGAACTAAGCGAAAAGCAGATTTCGGGGCGCAATATCTCGCTGAACATCGACTATGAGGATGTGCTGAGTGCGGACAGTTTTAATGAAGTCTTACTTAATGAAGAATGAGGAATTAAGCAATGAAGAATTTTTATTATAAAAAGATATTTGCGGCAGTGGTAATCCTGTTTACTACTTGTGTTCCGGGATTTGCGGACGACCATAAAGGGAGGTTGCAGATTGGCACCGGATTCTTGTATGAGCGAGGCATGGACTTGACGGTGGCTTACGAGCATGAGACACGCTATCATAACGCTTGGGAATATTTCGGGAACGTATATCTGAAATGGGACGAATGCGCTTCGTGCGGCCACGTGTGCCCGAAGTCGTTCTGGAACAACTACAACACGTGGGGCTTGGGCGTAGCCTACAAG
The DNA here is from genome assembly GCF_948499155.1 of uncultured Phocaeicola sp. Lineage (NCBI taxonomy): Bacteria > Pseudomonadati > Bacteroidota > Bacteroidia > Bacteroidales > Bacteroidaceae > Phocaeicola > uncultured Phocaeicola sp. The sequence continues at coordinate 221,085 of NZ_CAOOSE010000002.1, forward strand.
CCTTGCGTGACACGAGGACGCAACCACCACGGCAACCTGCGCATAGGCGGTTCGCTCGGCTCTGACCGACACGGCGTAGTGGGCGGCGTACACGCAGGATATGAGCATAGCTACTCCTTACGCAAGGGGTGGCAGGTGTACTGGCAGGTGAAAAGCGATCTGATGATTGGCGGGGAGGATTTGTTTCGCACGGGAGTGGTTATCGGGGTGAAGCTGCCGGTGAAATAAAGAATTAAGAATGAGGAATGAAGAACCGGCTACCTGACACGATAATGAATAATGGCAGGGATAAATAATGAATACGGATAATGATAAATAAGATACAGAACATGAATGGAATAAAGATACGAATCGGAGGAATGGCGAAAGCTATATATAATAAGATAGGGAAAGGAATGAGACCAGGGAGAATGGCCTTGGGTATGATGCTGGCCACTATGTTGGGGTTGGTGGCTTGTGATGAACATCGGGATTTCCCGGACACCGGTATGAAGGTGGGCCATATCCTTTGTACAGACGGTGAGGTAATGAGCTATGAGGATTACAACCAATCGGGAAAGGAGGCCATAGCCGTGGTGTTCCACCTGAACCGGGATGAAGCGGTGGCAGGAAACGGATATGCAGTCTATCTACATGACCTTGCGCCGGAAGCCTTTGCGGACAGCATCGGGATTGTACAGGGCACATCGGCTGACCCAGCAGCCTTGGACGGCAATGAGAACACGTTTGCCTTGTATGAAACAACGGAAACCGCTTCACCGATGGCCGAGCAAGTTTTTGATTTATGGAAATATGGGCAGAGTGCCTATGTACCTTCGGTGGCACAGATGCGCCTGCTGTATGCCAGCCGTGAGGCGGTGAACCCGTATATCGAGCGGTGCGGCGGTGTGCCTATCCCGGACAGTGCCAACGAATGTTGGTACTGGACTTCGACCGAAGTGGCCGGACAGGAGGCCGCCAAAGCATGGCTCTACTCGACCGGCAGCGGTGCGATACAGGAAACTCCCAAATGGCAAGCGCACAAAGTACGTCCGATAGTCACGCTGAATGAATAACCACCCAACAATATCACTATGGAAGAGAGTAAAGAATTGCAGGGAGTATATAAGATATTCCGCACAGCAATCTATGTATCCTTACTTATAGAGTTCTTCATGTATGCCATTGACCCGGAAATGATGGACTATTGGAACGGGGTGGTATGCGATGTACATAGCCGTATTAAAAGCTGGTTCCTTTACCATGACGACCACTTGGCTTACAGTAAAATTGCCACGTTCGCACTAATATGTATCACCTGCGTTGGAACGAGAAACAAGAAACACTTGGAATTTAACGCACGGAAACAGGTGTTGTATCCGTTGGTATGCGGCATCGCACTGCTGATTGTTGCTGTATGGCTATTCAACCTTACGACAGACTTGCGTCTATATTCTCTCCGGCTGAACATCATCTTATATATGGCGACCTCAGTAGTCGGAACAATATTGGTACACGTGGCCTTGGACAATATATCGAAGTTCCTGAAAGAAGGATTGCTGAAAGACCGGTTCAACTTGGAAAACGAGAGCTTTGAGCAATGCACGGAACTGGTGGAGAACAAATACTCGGTGAATATCCCGATGCGGTTCTACTATAAAGGAAAGTTCCGAAAAGGCTGGTGCAACATCACCAACCCGTTTCGTGGCACATGGGTGGTCGGCACCCCCGGTTCGGGAAAGACCTTCTCGATTATCGAGCCGTTTATCCGGCAACACTCGGCAAAAGGCTTCGCAATGGTGGTATATGATTATAAATGGCCTACCCTTGCTACCAAACTGTACTACCATTATCTTAAAAACCAGAAACTCGGCAATCTACCCGAAGGGTGCAAATTCTCGGTAATCAACTTTGTGGATGTGGAATACTCCCGAAGGGTGAACCCCATTCAGCAGAAGTATATCAATAACCTTGCTGCTGCCTCGGAGACGGCCGAGACCCTGTTGGAATCGCTGCAAAAGGGCAAGAAGGAAGGCGGTGGCGGCAGTGACCAGTTCTTCCAGACCTCGGCGGTGAACTTCCTTGCTGCCTGTATCTACTTCTTTGTGAACTACGAGAAAGAACCCTACGACAAGGAAGGTAACAAATTGCGTGCAGAAATGACGGAGGAACCACAGACCAAACGGCTGAAACCTACCGGAAGGGTGCTTGACGCACAGGGGAATGAGGCAGAGCCTGCCTATTGGTTGGGCAAATATTCCGATATGCCGCATATCCTTTCATTCCTGAATGAAAGTTACCAGACCATTTTTGAAGTACTGGAAACCGACAATGAAGTGGCTCCGCTGTTGGGACCGTTTCAGACAGCCTTGAAGAACAAGGCAATGGAACAATTAGAGGGTATGATTGGTACGCTGCGTGTCTATACCTCCCGACTTGCCACGAAAGAGAGCTATTGGATATTCCATAAGGACGGTGACGACTTCGACCTGAAGGTGAGCGACCCGAAGAATCCGAGCTATCTACTAATCGCCAATGATCCGGAAATGGAGAGCATTATCGGTGCGCTGAATGCATTGATATTAAACCGACTGGTAACGCGCGTGAATACCGATCAGGGGAGAAATATCCCGGTGAGCATCATCGTGGATGAGCTACCAACACTGTACTTCCATAAAATAGACCGGCTGATAGGTACGGCACGAAGCAACAAGGTAAGTGTGGCGTTGGGCTTTCAGGAGCTTCCGCAGCTTGAAGCGGATTATGGCAAAGTAGGTATGCAGAAGATTATCACCACAGTGGGCAATGTGGTATCCGGTTCGGCACGCGCGAAAGAAACCTTGGAATGGCTGAGCAACGACATCTTCGGCAAGGTAGTGCAACTGAAAAAAGGGGTGACGATAGACCGGGATAAAACCAGCATCAACCTGAACGAGAATATGGATAACCTTGTGCCTGCCAGTAAAATTTCCGATATGGCTACGGGCTGGATATGCGGACAGGTGGCACGCGACTTCACAAAAACAAAAACCGGAATGCGAGACCAGATGAACATACAGGAGGCTGAGGAATTTAAGACCTCAAAGTTCTTCTGCAAGACAGATTTTGATATGGCATCCATTCAAAAAGAGGAATCGGAATATATACCCTTGCCAAAATTCTATACGTTCAAATCCAAAGATGCGAGAGAGCGTATCTTATATGCCAATTTCATTCAAGTAAATAAGGATGTAAAGAATATGATTAACGAGATTTTTCGGAAAAAGAGAGCTATCTAAAAAATATTCCATATTGGTAGAATACAGAAGAATGAGTATGCAAATAGAAAATTAATATTTCTCTCCTCATCTGTTTTTTTATACAAATTCGATGTAAATAATTGATTTACAAAAACTTTTATTCAATAAACAGTCCTAGTTATGTTTTGAGACATGTTAATTAATCACAAAATGCTCATTGATTATTTTATAAACAGTCCGTACTGTTATATATTTGCAAAAAGTTGCAACTTTAAAAACATTTAACAGTTTTGTAGATTAAAAATTAAATTCATGAAAAAGATTTTTTTTGTTATCGCCGCAATCGTTGTGAGCTTACTTTTGCACTCATGTGGAAATGATTACAATGACGTTTTAGAAATTGATAATTCTATTATTCAAACTCGTGCCTTAAATGTTGATAGTATTGATAAAGGAGAGATTATACCTGTGCCAGAATCTCCTCATAAACGAAAAGATCTAAGTCTTTATTTTATAAATGAGAACAGTTCATTTTTTGATATAAGAGAACTTCCTGTAAACATAATTGTAAGAGAAAACACTCATAACTCTGAGGCGAGATATTTAACCTCCAATGGAGTGCAATCTGAAGTAAGCATGGAGCCTAGGAATGACTCTGATAATCAAAAATTTAAGTTGTACATAATGCCATTAACTGGATATATATACATCAAGGATTATCAAGATCATTTGTTGTCTTTGGGAGTATATACTAATGCTCCAGATGTACGTGTTTTATATATTAAAGATGGAACTTCTTCTCAGGGAGCTTGCTGGGATTTTCTCAAGGGAGAGCAAAGAGAGAAATCTAATATATTAGAGAATGCAGATGCGATAGCACAAGGTCCTGGTGGAATGTGGGATGTATATAATGAAGTCATTGGTGTGAAAAATTCAAAGATATATTTTGATAAATATAGAAATAGTGCTACGCAAGAATTTGAAATTAGATTAGTTGAAGATTTGACTATAGTTAGCGGTCCAACATATGATTTGGCAGGAGTTACACCTGAAGAAAAGCCAAGTTATATATTACGTGGTACAGTTCACAATAGATATACAACTCCTACTCAGATGACTATTCAATATACAGAAGGAGCAAATGTATCATCCTCATTTCAAGAAAGTAATTCATATACTACGACTGTTAACGCAAATACTGGAATAAATACTCCCATTTTTTCTTTTGGTGGTAGTCTCTCATCTAGCAATACTTATGGATTTTCATATACAAATGGTACTGTAAAAAACATTTCATATATGTTTAACCAAACAGTTACTGTAGAACCTCTTTCTTCTGTAAGAGTTACAGCCGTTGTCAAAAATTACCATGTGTCTTGTGATTATAATGCTCTTGTGGAAGGTCGTTCAGGGAGACGTTTCACTATTTATGGAAGATGGAATGGTATATCTTGTGCTGATGTTGATTATGAAATTGAACCTTTAGATGCTAATGGAAATGCAATAAAAAAAATTAGATTAAAGGGGAAGATTAACGAACCTTTAGACTTAACCAGAAAAGCGTTGAACTATTAATATTTTTATTATGATAAAGTGGCTGTATATATTACTTTGTTGCATAATTTATTCTTGCAAGCCATTACATATAATCACAGGCAATAATAACTATATAGCAAAATCTAATGGCGTAGTCATAATGGCAACTTATAGCAATGGCTACGTCCTTGATTCATTGGGAAAAACAATCGCTACTTATAGTAATGGCTACGTCCTTGATTCATTAGGAAAAACAATCGCTACTTATAGTAATGGTTATGTCCATGATTCGTTAAGAAAAACAATCGCTACTTATAGTAATGGTTATGTTTACACCATATATAGGGAACCTAAAAAATGAAAAACATTGTAATATTAGAGCTTCTTTATAGATAAATTGCAGAAATCTATTATTCCTGAAATACAATAATAGATTTCTGCAATTTAAAATATAATCTTTAATGAAGTAATTTTTTGTCATTCTGTAATGACACCCGCTAAATGTTTGCAGATTTTTCGCTTTGTTCAAATGATAATACAAAAAGAAAATGAAAAAATACTTTTTGAATGGCCTAGGGAATATAACTCTAATTTACTCTTATTCGACATCTATATTGCCATATTTTTTCAACTCTCCATTCCTTAATAATGGCCACTGCGTACCATAGACATCTGTATAAACCAGATTAAATATGAAGCACGGTTATTGACAAATGCTTAATGGCCATTTTTTTGCTTCGATTAAGTTGATTCTTATTTCACATATTTTTTAGTCCAACGAAATCTTTTTGTCTTACACTCAAAAAAACATTTCTATTTTCTTGGGGATATTTCAGTATATTCCTAATATAGCCAATCTATTTGAGCTACACTATAGGATGATGATAAATGCGGAAGTTTCATCAATCAAGTTGTTATCAACACTAATATCTGTGAGAAATATTTCAATGTATATTGATTAGATTGCCTATCTACTTGATTTTTGGTAGTTCGGCAGAAATTTTCTCTAAATATTAATTCTTCTGAGATTTGCATATAACTGTTAATCGCCTATTTATCAAAATAAGCAAAAGTAGTATTTGTAATAATACGTAGTTAAAGAGCAAATTATCATTTATATATCAGGAATATAAACTAATTTGCATGACTTTGTATTAAACTCTGCTGACATGTAACTACTCAGCAAATAATTTCATCATCTGAAAGCTATCTGACACAAAAGCCTTTCAAATAGATAGAATAGTAAATGATTCATATGCAAATAGAAAGATTTATGTTCTGCTTTTCATAAAGCTTTTCTACTTTTTCTATTTATTATTTATGTAAATGACTGATTTTCAATTATAATTATTCGCTGAGTAGTTACGCTGACATTGTGTAGTTATAATTAATGTTAATTTATTTACAGTATAGACTGTTTGCAATAAAAACATATTATATTTGTTGCTGTATTGAACCAGTATTCTAGAATAACTCAAAATCAATTATAAAAAAATGTTTTTATGAAAAAGTACAAAGAATATAAAGATGAAACGCCTGAGAGGACTATTAATCTCATCAGGTCTATCTTGACGGATTTAGATCTTTTGCTATTGGATAGCAATGCTAATTGTGACAATATATTTGCATGTAGAGTCATTTTAGGAAATCACGATTTAGCCAAGCTAGGAATTGGAATGAACGGTAAAGGTTCTACTTTTGAATATGCTTTAGCAAGTGGATATGCTGAGTTTATGGAAAAAATACAAAACCGATTTCTTTGCGATTATATACATACTTTTTATGGAACAAAGGAGTTTGTAAATACTCTCCCACCTGACTCTATGTATAAGAAAAAAATACATAAAGAAAATGTTGCTCTAGATTTTAGATATGATGAGCGTGAAGAATATTGGACTTTAGAAAAAGTATTAACTTCATTTGGAAGTGAATTAATGTTGTTGTATCATGCAAATAACATAGAAGAACTTAAATCCATTTTAATTGATGTGATTAAAATAGAAGAAAATCACATTTTAATGATTCCTTGTTTCTCAAAAAGAGATAATGATGAAGTATTTGTTCCCATTGATTTGATTTTGCATGCTATTGGATCAAATGGTATGACTGCCGGTAATTCAGAAAGTGAAGCCTTGCTACATGGCTTTTGTGAGATATTTGAACGATATGCACTAAAGAATATATATTATGGAGAATTAACTCCTCCAACTATTCCAATAGACGAATTCTCAGATACTCCTGTCTATGAGAAAATCAAATACCTAATAGAAAAAAAAGGATATGAGATAATCATTAAAGATTGTTCTTTAGGAAAGGGGCTTCCTGTTTATGGAGCTATCATTATTGATAAACAAAATCATTTATATAACTTTAAACTTGGTTCTGATTTCGTTCCTTATATAGCCGTAGATCGCTGTTTGAATGAAGCTTATCAATCAACCAAGGGATTTATCGGTTTGCCTATTGATTTTAGTTGGACTAATAATCAAAAGAATACACTTAATGAAGAGGTTGTAAATTCCAACTACCATAGAATACTTGAATCTAGTTCTGGAATATGGCCTTTATCCATATTTTCACCAATACCTTCTTATGAATATACAGGTGAAAATCCAACTTGGGGTATCTCGAATGATAGTGATCTTCAATATTGTTTCAATATTGTAGAACAACTAGGTTTCAATATTTACATTAGGAATAATTCGATTACGGATTTTCCAACTTATTATATCATAATTCCTGGAATGAACCAAGTTTTATTTTCAAGAAAAGCTTACGAAGAAAAATTTCGATATGGAATATTGGGATATATGAAGTCTTATCCTAAATTAGTAAATATGTCTACCGCTGAAGTAAAAGAATTAGCACAAGGTATTGAGTCCCGAATCCAAGGTGGTTATACAATTGATATCACCCATGATTATTTTCTTTTTAATACCCACGAAGGTATTCTTAATTTGGATATTAATATCTTTCTCTGTATGTTGTTCTATTTTGCAGAGGATTATATTAATGCAAAAAAATATCTCAATATATATATTAAGCGCAAATCAATAAAGAATCAATATTTGTCTGCTTTTTCCGACTTTATCCAGTTCGCTAATATAGATAAGTTACCTCTTGATGAGGTTGAATTTATTATGAGTCAGATTCATGGGAAAAAGCTGGCCGCTGAAGTTATATCAGATTTATCAGCCCCTCAAAATATATTTCAACATTACGATTTTCCAACTTGCTTTAACTGTGAAAATTGTAAAATAGAGAAAAATTGCCGATACTTTGAAATACTAAGAATAGAAAAAAAAGTCAATGAAATGTCTGTTAAGAATAAAATTTCTTATAAACAAATCTTGAAATTATAAATACTTAAATAGGCGGTGCCCGAAAGGCCTTAAAAGAGTAGGGAAAATTTAATAATTTATTTTTATTATGAACACACTTAATGAAAGCACTAAGTCGTTGAATACAATGACAGAAGTGCAAGAAGAACAAATTCAAGGCGGTTTGAAGTCAGCTCTTCAAGAAGAAGCTTATGGCGTTGTGGCCTCTGTTGCTACAGAGTCAGACAATGGCAGTCTTTCACCTTGGACAATCACTTTCTAAAAGTTGATTGAAGATTAATTGAAGATTGCTCAAAATCTAATTTTGAGCAATCTTCTCCTAAAAGGAGTAAGCTAATTTGAATACATTCTTTGGTTATATAGTATTCTATGAGATTTCCTATTCGTAAACAATATGATGCAATGGATTGCGGACCGACATGCTTGCAGATGATTGCAGAATATTACGGACAATATTATTCATTGCAGACTTTAAGGGAAAAATCTTATTTAACGCGTAATGGTTCTTCTCTTAAAGGCATTAGCAGTGCTGCAAAATCAATAGGGTTCAAGACAGAGTCTGTATGGATGAATTGGGAGCAATTGATACAAAATACCCATTTACCTTGCATTATCCATTGGGACAATAATCATTTTATAGTAGTTTATTCTATAAAAAGTGAAAATAAAATTTTAGTTGCAGACCCAGCTTTTGGAAAACTTACTTATAATAAGGACGATTTCTTAAAGCATTGGATTACCGATAAGAAAAATAATGTTGGCATAGTCTTTCAACTAAAGCCAACATCAAAGTTTTATGAAAATAAACCAGATACTCGAAAGGACTTTCCCTTCAAACGTCTTTTTAAGTATCTAAAGCCGCATAAGAAATATTTATGTTTCCTAATGACAGCTTTAACTATAGGGTGTTTTCTAAATTTATCTCTCCCTTTTCTTACCCAAGCAATTGTCGATATTGGTATTACTACACAAGAAAATAGTATTATATTGATTATTTGTATTGCCCAATTGATGTTAATTGCAGGACAATTAGGCAATGAACTATTCCAAAGCTGGCTAATGCTACACATGACGCAGCGAATTAGCATTACATTTATTTCTGATTTTCTTAATAAATTAATGAAATTACCCATTGCGTTCTTTGACACAAAACTCACAGGAGATATTATGCAAAGGATAAGCGACAATAATAAGATACAGAAATTTTTAACAAGTACATTGATTAGCAGTGTGTTTTCATTTGTAACATTTACTGTTTTCTCTATTGTTATTGGGCGATATAGCTTAAAGATTTTTCTTTTTTTTCTTATTGGAAGTAGTATTTATGTTATATGGATTCTAAGTTTTCTTAAAAAGTGCAGAGTCTTAAACTTTAGAGAATTTAGAGAGGCTTCATCTAATCAAAGTAATTTAGTGCAATTGGTAACTTCAATGCAAGAAATAAAGTTAAACAATTGTGAAAGAGGGAAGCGATGGGAATGGGAGAATATTCAGTTTAAGCTTTATCAAATCAATATAAAATCTTTGGTAATTGCTCAACTTCAAGGAGCAGGTGGAGCCTTTATCAACCAAATAAAAAATGTCATTATCTCATATCTGGCAGCAACATCTGTAGTAAAAGGGGAAATGACTCTTGGAATGATGATTGCCATACAATATGTTCTTGGGCAGTTGAATACTCCATTGAATCAATTCTTAAACTTCATAAAAGAATCGCAAGAAGCTAAAATTAGTTTAGAACGTATTAATGAGATATATGATAAACCGGATGAAGAACCTGTAGGGGTTAGTAAAATTACCAATATACCTAGTTGTTCTAATATCATATTCCAGAATGTAACTTTCTGTTATGGAAATCCTGAGGCAGAAAAGGCCCTTAAAAATATTAATCTTATTATTGAGGCCGGCAAAGTAACCGCCATAGTAGGAACAAGTGGAAGTGGAAAAACAACTTTACTTAAATTGCTATTGGGATTTTACCATCCAACTTCTGGTATCGTTTGTATTGGAGAAAAATCTTTAACAGATTATAGCGAGAAATACTGGAGAAGATGTTGTGGGGTGGTAATGCAGGAAGGATTCATATTTTCAGATTCAATTGCAAAAAACATAGGCATTATTGATGAAGAGCTTGATTATGACAGACTACACTATGCAGCACGGCTGGCCAATATCGATTCTTTCATTAACTCACTCCCACTAGGATACGAAACCAAAATTGGGAGTGAAGGCTGTGGATTAAGCAATGGCCAAAAGCAGCGAATATTGATAGCAAGAGCGATATATAAAAATCCAAATTATATTTTTCTAGATGAAGCAACTAATTCATTAGATACCACAAATGAAACTATCATCATGGAGAATTTGCAGAAATTTTACTCGGGAAGGACAGTTGTGATAGTCGCACATCGATTAAGCACAGTTAGAAATGCTGATAAAATAATCGTTCTTCATCATGGAGAAATAGTAGAAGTAGGTACTCATGAAACGTTAATATCACATCAAGGTGTTTATTATCAATTGATTGAAAATCAATTGGAACTCAATAAGAATGTATAATTATGAATGAACAAAATCCGAAATTAGAAAAAATAATGAACAAAGTTCCTGGTGGGTTGATTATTAGTGGGATAATGTGGCTTATTATGTGTATCTTAATAATTGCAGGTATGTATTTAATAAAGTATCCGCACTTTACTTACATATCAGTCATATATAATGGAAACCAGAATAATGAACATAAAAATGAATTGCTTTTCACAATAGAAAACACTGATATTGGGATATTACAGTCTCATATTAAGGGAAGCCGCGTTTCATTGAAAATAAATGGAAGACTACTATTAGGAGTTATAACAAATATATTTGCGCAAGGAAAAGATGAATTCATTGAGATAAGTATTACTGATATAGATATGCAGAAAATACCTGTAGGAAGCAAAGGACAGATGGCAATCATGATGTCTAAAAAACGAATGTTTGAATTGATTCCTTTTCTAAAAAGAGCTAGTAAATAACAATATACACTATAAAAATGGGAAATATATTTAACATAGAAGAATACTGCAAGGATACTAAAAGTACTCTTAGCATGCAAGATGTGGAAATTAATGATTATAATAAAGACTATGTGATTTTAGTAGCTAAAGAAACTGGAGCTTGGGCTACTATTAATAAGTCATGTATCTATCTTGTTGAAGAACTATTAGAAAAAGAAATTACCTTGAATAAATTTAAAGAAACATTTCCTGAACATATTCAACTATTAAATTTACTTTTCAATTCAGGGGTTTTAAAAGTTAATCATACATCATCATTCCATGATAAGTTAAAAAGGCGCCAATGCAAAATATCCAGTTCCAACGTTTGCCAAGTTGTACTTAGGTATACAAAGAGTTGCAATTTATCATGCTCTTATTGTTATGCTCATACAGATTTAAAACCTCCTACATCAATGAGCAATGAAACTGTTTTATACATATTGCGCAAATTGAGTAAATCTTATCCAGAGAAGGTTCTTAATTTATCATTTCACGGTGGGGAACCATTGTTGAACTATAATAAACTTGTACCTTTGGTAAAGGAAATAAGGAAAATTTCTGAAAATATTAAATTCTACATACAAACTAATGGAACTTTAGTAACAAAAGAGATTGCAGGTTTTCTAAAAGCAGAAAATTTTAATGTTGGAATAAGCATAGACGGGTTTGATACCGCTTCTAATTCACATCGATGCCAACTCAACGGGAGTAGTTCATTAAAACAGTCGCTTATTGGACTGGATTATTTGTTGGCTGCTGGAATTTCCCCCGGAATGTTTACGGTAGTCACTGCTGCCAATCAATATAAGCTATTAGATCATTTTGATTTTTACGTAGGCAAAGGTATAAAGAAATTCAATTTTAGCCCTATACTTCATTCTGGGAAAGCAGCTGATAAAAAATATGATGTGAACATTAATCATTTGATTGAAACAAATCTCAAATTAATGGAGAAAATCAATTTGATAAATAATGAATGTAATAATATTGAAGACTATATTTCTGAAGTGAATATTAGTAATCTACTGAATAATTTGTCATCTTTGAATATTTATAATTTGTGCACATTGGCTCCTTGTGGAGCCGGTCATACAATGCTGGGGTTTGATATTGACGGTTCATTCTATTCCTGCGATTATTTTATCGGTAATTTAGAATTTAAAATTGGCAATATTTATGAAGTAGATGACATAAAAAATAGTATTTTCAGAAATCCATCAGTTCAAAATTTATTAAAGAGAAATATTGATAGTATTAAAGAGTGTAGGATGTGTACATGGAAAAACGTATGTACATATCATTGTGCTTCAGATTCCTATTTTAATCACAAAACACTATACAAGCCACATAGTATGTGCGAATATGTAAAAAAAATTATTCCTCGAATAATAGATTTATTATATAGGAAAAAAATATCTATAAATAACATTCCGCCCTGTTGATAAAGGGTGTTAAAATATTTTTCTATGACTATATAAAAATGAATTGATATGAAATTTATAATAAGTGCCATACTTTCCTTGTGTATTAACAATGTATATGCACAGAAAATAACCGGAGTAATTACAGACAGAGATAATAACCCGATTGAATTTGCAACAATTGTTTTACAGACAACTGATTCTGTATTTTTGAATTCTGCCTATACCGATTCCGTTGGGAGATTCAGTATAAAAACAGATACACTTCCTGTAATTATAACCATTCAACATCTGATGTACGAAACGTATCAAAAAAAATGTAACACAAAGGCTATTGGCTCTATCCAGATGAATGAGAAAAGTCAAATGTTGTCTGAAGTGTCTATAATAGGTGAATATCCGCTGGTGAGAGTCATTGACGGAAAAATGACTTATAATATGTCGCAGCTTTTAACAGACAAAATGGCAACTAGCATCTATGATGCCATATTGAAACTTCCTGGGATTCATATACAAAAGGGTACTTTTCAACTGATAGGGGCAAATAACGTGACTATCCTAATCAATGGAAAGAAAACCAATATGGATGAAAACCAATTGAATAATCTGCTAAAAAATATGCCGAAAGAGCGTATTCGGGAAGCAGAAGTAATGTATAGTGCTCCTCCCCAGTATCATGTACGTGGAGCCGTAATAAACCTTGTACTTGACAATGCGATTTACGACACCCAGCAATTGCAAGGACAAATAAATACGTTGTATAACCAAGGGTATTATAAGAATTTTCAAGGAGGTGTCACAATCCTATATAACACTCCTAAAACCTTGACAGATTTCCTCTATTCGTTCGGTTACAACCAGGTTCGCACAGGACAGGAAATTATATCTCAACATATATTCAATGATCAGGTATCTGATATAAATCAATCCGACCGAGGTTACTCCGTCAAGCCTATCCATACCATTCGTTTGGGGAATGATTGGCTAATCAACGACAAGGACAAAATCACCCTAGCATACACTGCAGAAATTCAGCCGTGGATGCGGTCTTTCAATTCTTCTAATGGAACCTACTCAGATTCGGAAAATAAAAAAAATACGGATAAGCCAGTGCAAATGCACAATATTGCGTTGAACTACACCTCCGGATTTGGGTTTAGCACAGGCATTGACTTCACTTCCTATAAAAACCATACGACACAGCATTACCGGGAAAGGATGGAAGGCAAGGAAGATTTCTTTGATGCCCGCTCGAAGCAAGATATTCGCCGTCTTTCATTCTACGCAGATCAAAGCCATTCACTGGGAAAAGGCTGGACATTGAATTATGGTACTAAATTTAGTTTCGCCTCAGACAAGAGTTCTCAAATCTATCATTCCTCTGTCAGCCATAATTGGTCAGACTATGACAGTGACAGCCAATTGAATGAGTACACTTATGATTTATACGCAGGTTTCTCCAAGCGTTTTGCCAACAATCTCTCCCTGAATGCTTCCTTGACCGGAGAGTATTATAAGCATAAGAAAATTGACTACCGAAGCCTATTCCCTATGATGGAAATTACTTATACAGCTAATCCTGTCTCTGTTTTTCAACTGTCAGTTTCTTCTGATAAGGTTTATCCGAGTTATTGGGAAATGCAAAATACAACATCTTACCTCAATGGATATACAGAAATACAGGGAAATACGGATTTGAGACCTGCAAAAAACTACTCGTTTCAGTTAAACTACATCTGGAAAAGTAAATATATTTTTACATTATTCGCGAATTATACAGATGATTTTTTCTGCCAGATACCTTATCAGTCCTCCGACAGATTGATGCTGATTTATAAGACCTTGAACTTTAATTATTCAGCGAAGTTAGGGTTTAACATGATGATTCCGTTTCGGATAAGCAGGATATTTGAATCCAGATTTATCTTAAACGGATATTACGACAAAATGAAAAGCGACCATTATTATGACCTAAGCTTCACGAAAAACAATCTAGCGATTTATACCAATCTTGATAATACATTTACCATATCATCGAAACCCAATATCAAGGCGGAATTATCCGGTTCCTATATTTCACGTAACATTCAGGGGCCTATGACTATCAATGCCATGTATCGCATTGATACGGGTATAAAATGGACATTTAATCGTAACAAAGCGGAATTATCTCTGAAAGTCAACGATATATTCAACTCATGGGCTCCGAAAGAACTTAACCTCCAATATCAAACACAGAATCTACGGATGAAAGAAGTTGTGGATTCAAGAAGGATTTCTTTGTCTTTCACATACAGGTTTGGCGATTTCAAACCAAAAGCACACAAAGAAGTAGATCAATCACGGTTTGGCAAATAAGCATAAAAAAATTAGATGTACTAAAGTAAATAACAGAAGCTATTAGATTACTCGAATAAGCATTTTATATAATAACAATTAGTTATGCAAATACTAAGAATGATGATATGTCTGTTTATGATAAATGGCACTTTTGTATTGAAGCCAATCTACGCCCAAGAACATTGGGGTAAGGAGGACTCTATAAAACTATCTAAAATGCTAAATGGAGAAATGCCAATATATATAAATAAAAAAATCAAAATAGAATTTGAAAAATCGCTTTTAGAACATCCTCAAATAGAAGATAATGATGAGTGGAAAAAATATCTAAATTTTAAACAATCATTGACATACCATTGGTTATCCCCAATTGACGATGATATATTGACTAATCATTTTTTACAAACTTACAATAAAAGAATGAATGATAATTTGTTTTTCATGAATAATCAAATTATAAATATTTCCCAATATTCCAATATGTCAATACCACTTGCGAAGAGAATTCATTTCAATGTTTATGGGATCAAAGAATTAAGTGAGAAAAAAGTACTGCCCCATCCTATCTCCTTTTTTCCTTACGAGTTTGGAGCAGGTTTTTCATATGATATTAATCGCCACTTAAAAATAGGAACGCAAAGTAATTATCAATATAATTCTATTCACAAAAAGTGGGAGTGGTTTATGGGACTTGGAATAGTTGTGGTCTTTTGACAACTTCAGAGAATTCTATTTTTAAGGTATTATTGCACTATAGAAAATTTGCACCATAGCAAAACTTCATGCGTAGCAAGAAATATAAAAAATATATTTTGAATATTTAACTTACAGTCTATACTGTTTATTGATGTTTTTTCTATTTTTGTACTATAAATAAACGAAATATGAAAAATAAAATTACCATACTGGGAAACTTAATATTTGATAATTGGTTTCTATTTGTAATAAATACATTGATATACATATATTCATTGTATTTAGAGTTGAAATATATATTCGTAGATGACTTCTATCGATTATCAGTATATAAAAGATATGGGAATGAAGAGGAGTTTCTCAAATTTCTTTCATCAGAAAGATCTTTAGATTTTCTAAATTATTTATGGATGCCAATACACGTTATTGGAATTGCTTTGTTTACAACAATATGCATATTCTTGGGCTTTAATATTATGGGAATTAGATTAGCCTTCAATAAGGCTTTTAAATATTCCTTGCAGGCATCAATAGTATTTTCGTTCAACTATTTGTTATTGACTCTCTTGAAAATATTGGGTGTCGTAACTTATAATTACAACACTGTCGATGATGTGTATTTTGTTCAATCATTAGGTCGCTTGTTCACTCGCTTTAATTGGCCAGATTGGGCTTATGGCATTTTAGGCAGGATTAGTATTGTAGAGTTTCTTTTTTATTTTGTACTATCAATAATCATAGCAAAATCAATAAAAATCAACTTTAAAACAAGTTTATATAAGACCGGAATATCATACGGTATTGGTTTGTGTTTTCTTGGAATAATAACAACCTTTATTGGTTTTATTATATAACAATTATTATTAACTTATTAAATTAGTTTTTTATGAAAAAAGTAAGCAACAAAGTTTTGTCCCGTGCATTTGGGGGTAAAATGTTTGGATCAAAAACAGAATGCGAACGTTGGGAAGGCGGTTGTAGATGCCGTCAAGTCTATTACACATTTTGGGTAAAATCCTATGGAGCCTGGAACCCTGCAGCCGATTGGCAGTGCAACTAACCAGTAGGTAAATAAGAGATATATCTTCATTGGCTGCTTTTTATTTAATCTTTAAGAATTAATAAAATAGTAAAGCCAATTGATGGTATATCTCTTTTATTTTTGCAAATTATGAATAGAAAAAAATATTGTATTGCAACAGTAATATTTATAGTGGCGTCCACCATGTCACTCTTTACAATTTCAATAAGAAAGCATAGTTACAACGCTTCTCATTCATTTGATATGAATTCTATCCATATGGATATAGAAAACCGGAATATTCAATTATCTATGCAGGTCACGAAAAGTATTATGTGTATATTTTTTAACACAGAATGCGATTTATGTGCCAAAGAAATTCTTTATATAAAAGATAACTTAGATATATTTTCACGTAAATACAACCTCGTTCTAATATCATTTGAAGATAGACATAAATTAATAAATTATAAAAATGAAATTATATCTAAAGATAAAACCTCTTCATTGATATTCATATCCGACAGTAATTTTGAACTTATTGAAAAGTACAATGTATCTGTATTTCCGACCATTTTAGTTTTCTCTAAAAATGGAATAGAAGAAAGTAGATGTACTGGTATAAATATTGATTTTTTAAAACAACTAAAAAGTAATATGTAATGATATTAAATATCGATCAAGCGAAGAAAGTATTTACGCAACAAAAATCAATTAATTTATGCGGGATAGCTTGTCTTATTTCTGTATGTAAATACTTTAATATTAATGTCAATGAAGCGGAAATATTGAGAAACAGTGGAACTGTACATACAGGCACAACCCTTTTGGGCATAAAAGAGTCAGCAGAAAAACTCAATTTAACAGCAGATGGTTATAGATGCAGTATTGATGAATTAAAGAATTGTGACACAATTTCGATATTACATACGGTTAACAAAGATGGTTTTACCCATTTTGTAACCTGCTTTGGGTATAATAATATAACTAATCAATTTTTAATTGGTGATCCGGCAAGTGGGTTATTTCATTGCGACGAATATTATTTAGACTCAATATGGAAGTCAAAACTTTTATTGTTATTTGATAGTAAAAAAAGCACATCTAAGAATAACAGAGACAAAAAAAGCAACAATTATCAATATATTTTTGATATTATAAGTCGAGATATACCACTCCTACTAGTTACATTAATCTTAAGTATATTTGCATCAATTTTTAGCTTAGTTCCAGCCATCTTTATTCAAAAATTGGCAGACGATATTATTCCTCAAAAAAATATGATGCTCATTTTTTATGGTATCATGCTTTATGCCTTAATACTCGTAATTATAGCCATAATATCATATATAAATGAAAGAGTTATTATTAAGCAAAACCTATTATTCAATGTAAGGATATTGCGAAATCTTTTATTTAGGGTCTTTCATTTACCCATAACTTTTCACAAGTCACTAAATACTGGGGAAATAGTATCAAGGTTGAGCGATACTGAGCGAATTCAGAATTCAATAGTATTGCTTATAAATTCAGTTTTTATGCAAATAATCATTTTGTTTGTATCTATATCCATTTTATTCTATTATGAACTAAATATAGGAGTAATTGCACTATTAAGCATACCTTCGCTTATTTGGTTGTCATATTATTATAGTTCTAAAATAGGAAAGAAGCAAAAGCAAACAATGGCAAAATATGCCAAATTTGAAGCATATTCAATAGATATACTTTCCGGATATTTTGCGATAAAAAGTAATGTAAAAGAAAAACTGTTTCATAAAAGGCTACTTGAATCATACAAGTCTGCTCAACTAAAAAGAACGGATCTCCAAATACTTAATTCTCAATATAATTTATACACTAACTTAATTGTATGTGTATTTTCAATTACCGTTGTTTTGCTAAGCTCGTACTTTGTGGTTATCGGAAAAATTGAAATTGGAGTTTTATTTGCAATTATTACTATTTTGGCTCAAATTCTTCAAGCATCCATAAAAGTAGTTTCATATATGGTAAGTGTGCAAGAGGCAAAAGCCGCTTATAATCGTTCTCTTCTTATAATTCAGCATCCTCTTGAAGACAATAGTAAACATATAGATATAACAATAACTTCTTGTAACATGCTTGCATTAGAAAATGTTACGTTTAAGTATCCGGGACGAGAAATTTTACTTGAAAAAATAAATTTAACAGTCAGGACAGGTGAGCTTTTATCTATATTTGGTCGGATCGGTAGTGGGAAAACAACGATAATTCAACTGATTCAACGTTTTTATGCACCAAGTGAGGGTATTATAACATTTAATAATGCAGATATTAATAAATTTGATTTGCATAAATGGAGAAGACAAATAAAGGTCGTTTCACAACAAACCAAATTGTTTATTGGAACAATTGCGGATAATATATCTATGTTTTCTGATTCGTTGGAAAATGTAGAGTTATTTTGTAAGACAATGCAATTGGATTGGTTTTTCAAAATTGAAGATTTGAAATTGCATAATATGGTCGATGAGAATGGGAACAACCTTTCGGGAGGTCAAAAGCAGCTGATTGGGATTGCAAGAGCCTTGTATCAAAGTGCTCCAATTTTAGTATTAGATGAACCAACAGCAAGTATGGATAAAGAGTGTGAGCTTGAGGTGATCCAATTACTTTTTAGGCTAAAAAAAGACATGATAATAATAATGATAACCCATAAACCAGAAATAGCAAAAATGAGTGATAAAATTTATATATTGGATAATAAGCACATGACGGTTTGTGATGACTATTTACTCTTATAATGATAAAATACCCTAATAAAAATAAATCAATATTATTGTTGGTTGCTATGACGATTTTATTTTTACTGAGTTATACCTTATATATAACAATAGCAACTGTCACTATGAACCAATAGTTACAGTTGCTATTGTTTTATTACGCTTGATATATCGTAGTTGTACCAATTACTATATTTTGTGCTTTGCATAGTCAACTAGTTTCCAAATGTAATAACTTCTATTTGTGTAGAAGCAATTCAGGGAATAAAGGAGCTTTTTGTAACTATGCTTTGATTAATTGATAAATTTGCATAACCTCCCTTTCCAACTGTTCTATTTTATATCCATCAGTATAAACAATGCCACTTAGATAAGATCCTAAAAATACATTCTCAAATATACTTGCAAAAAGTTCTACATTTATATCACTTCTAATCTCTTTTAGCTCTTTTGCTTTTTCTAAAATATTCATCCAAACCACTTTCTCCTGAGAAAGCCAATTGAATGCATATTCCCTCATTTTAGGTAATGCAAAAAATGCAGAAATTGTAATGTTCATCATTGCAGTGTTCACATTAAAAATTCCGGAAGCTGCCATTTCTTTTTTTTCCTTTTGACAAGATTCTATAAAATGAGTCAATGTAAGTATAAGACTAGACTGGGGAGTTTTAGGCATAGAAGAGATACTATTGACTTCAAATATAAATTTTTTGACTACATTTAAAAATAAATTTTCTTTTGTTTTGATATGATATAAAATTGCTCCGCGACTCAATCCTGTAGCTTGTTCTAAGTCTGCGAATGTAACTCGATCATATGGTTTTGACGTAAATAACTTGAAAGCTTCAATTAAAAGCTTATCCTTTGTAGATTTTCCATTTCTCATAACATTTTAAGTTTATCAGTATGTTCTGTTTACAAAGGTATTGAATATTTGTCGAATACAAATATATTTGTCTCTCTTTTCAGGAAATTAATAAAAAAAAACATGTCATAAAGAAAAAAGACTTATATTTGCACAGTCTATACTGTATAATACATAACATTATGAGGTACGTTATAAACATAACAAAAAATAAGACCAGTAAAGATGGTTCTATTTTAGGGAAAGTCCTTGACTTTAAGAATGAAATGACTTTGCATGAACAAAGCGAGTTGAATGTATATAAAAAGCATCCACAATTAACGGCTTGCAATAGAGAAGTTACAATCTATAATAGATACACTCAACAAAAAGTACAAACTATCATGTTCGGCTCAAATAGCTATTTAGGTGCTACTATCTTTCCTGAAGCTATTCAAAAGGCTATTGAAGTGACGAAGGAATTAGGTATAGGATCTGGTGGAGTTCCGTTATTATCAGGTACATTTATGTATCAGCAAGAATTAGAACATCTTATTGCTAAAATGTCAGGTATGGATGATTCTATTCTGTTTTCTTCCGGTTATACAGCCAATTTAGGAGTTATTTCCGGATTAATACGAGCGAATAACCTCATCATACATGATAAGCTTAATCATGCTAGTCTACTTGATGGCACAGTCATGTCTGGTGCAAAAATGATTAGGTATAAACATGGTGATATAAGTCATTTAGAAAGTTTATTAAAAGACAACAGTCCTAAATATCCCGAAGGCATTCTGGTTGTTACAGATGGTGTATTTAGTATGGATGGTGATATCGCAAAACTTCCATTAATCTTGGAGACTATAAGGAAATATAATGCAGTTTTACTTATTGATGAAGCACATGCAACAGGAGTGATAGGTGATAATGGGGCTGGAACATTATCGCATTACGGAATTACTGATAGAAAAAATATTATTCTAACTGGAACACTGAGCAAAGCAATTGGAACAGTGGGTGGGTATATAACAGCCTCACAAGACATTATAGACTATTTGCGAATATATGCAAGAAGCAATATGTTCTCAACCTCATTGCCTCCCAGCGTATGTGCTGCTGCTATTGAGGTAATAAAAGTAATGCAAAATACAAATATAGTAGAACGACTCAAACAAAATGCAAAGTATCTACAACATAAATTTAGAGATGGAGGATTTAATATATTGAATACTGAAACGCCAATTATTCCTTTGGTCGTAGGTGATCAAGCCATTTTGACTCAAATGGCCAAAGATGCTTTTGATAACGGATTTGTCTTAAACTCTATTTTTCCACCAGTCGTACCAGCCAATTTGACAAGATTTCGAATAAGCATAATGGCAAACCACACACAAAAAGATATGGATATGTTATTTGAATTGATGATTAAATTATTTGATAAATACAACGTTCCACGATTCGTGAGATAATCATTCTATAAGTTGAGGTGTGTTCATTCTCTCAATAAAGAAGAAATTTTAGAGAAAATCATAATCAAAAAAGAAACGATATTAAATGTTCTAATACAAGTATACATTTTGTGGCTAAAAACTTTACCAAATACAATAAAACAAGTATAATGTCATTGATGAGGGTCAAAACTCCATTTTGAAAAGATGAACTTATAATTTGAAATTTGAGCATCCTAAAAGGCTAAAGAAAGGGTCATAGCATTACTCAATACAGAGTCTGATACGACCCTTTTTAGTATTTGTTGTTACAATCTGTAACTTTGGGGAGTATTCATTTTGGTTTTGACACCCCTCATCAATTACTGCAAAAAAACGGCTCTAATTTTTAATTGCAAATATAGATTCAAGAAAATAAGGGTATTCAAAAGTATGCAGTCTTTCGTAATAACAAGTCGTATGATATTGTTCTACATAAATACTTCGAAATAAAAAACCGCATACCAAAGAATCCATTTTAGAATTTTGAACTTTTTTATCCATTTGTGCTGCTAGTTTCCAGTACTTCTTATCACATGCAATAAATGCTAACATTCTTTCTTTAAAATCTAAAACATACAGATTAGCTTGTCCTGCAATGTGAAAGAAAGCACTACAAGGATTGATTAGAATTTCTTCTTGGTCGAACCAAGATTGTATCTTCACTAAATGCTCATTCTTTTTATTCCAATATTCTTGTAAAGAATAAGCCTCGTCAGGTATAACAGGAAAGAATATATTTAAAGGAGAAAAAAAATACTTAGCTATTACTTCCTTAAATATTGTTTCCTTATCTTTAAAATGATAAAAAATTGCTCCACGCTGCAACTTAGTAACACGTTCCAACTCAGGAACTGTCACTTTTTCCACATTCCTCTGAAGGAATAGCTTAAAAGCTTCCTTCAGAATCAATTCTCTTGAATTCTCTACAGGTTTATTAAACCAATCTGTCTCTGCCATAACGATAGGGTAAATTGTTTATTTAATTTCTTTAAGCAAACCCTTTACCATATCTAATATATTGAAAGGCACAGAGTCCGCTCATTTTGTAAAGAGAGGCACTGGTATACCCGAAAGACAAAACGAGCGACCTGTGCCGTATTTAAACAAATACGACACACTCGCTTCGTATATCCTTGTCTTTCTTGAAAATTACCAGTTTTCTCTTTACAAGTCCACACGAACACGAACTGAATGAGATAAACTCATTCTACATAAGAATGGTGATATTACACACCAACTTACTGCAAAGATACACAAAATATTATAATGTGTGAAAGTTGATTAAGGAAATAACGAATTTTAATTCAAGATGGTTGGAAGTAGTATATTGTTTCCAATAGATTATAAAAAAAACAGCCAAACTCTTAGATAAGAATTCGGCTGTTTTTAGATGTGTATGTCTTTTGGATATATACTATAACCAAAATGGGTCTTCTTTCCAATTTGTGGTAAAGCCCATTGCTGTGGTATCTACATTCGGGAACTCCTGTAACAGGGACTTGAAATCTTGCACCAGTGTATTTTCAGGTTCAATTGCATTAAGCCAATAGATAAGGCAGCAAAATACAGCATAGAAACGATTGGCCATTTGCGGTTTGTCCGTTATCCAGGTATTTCGCAAGGTGGCGGGTAACTGTGGTATGACAGGCATCACCCTGTTCCAAATACGTTCATGATGGGCGCAAGCATTTCTTAACGCATTGACCGCCTTCATCCAACTTTCAAGCATTTCATGCTGTGGTACGCCATACGAACGGGCGATTTTCTTTTTGATAGTCGTATCGGCGAAATTGAAATAGAGCTTAGTCAAGCAACCGAATGAAACCAATTCCAATATTTTCCATGCCGGAGGATAACCTTCTTTGCCGTATTTAACACAATGCTCCTTGATAAACTCGTCTTTGGAGCGTTGGAGTTCTCTCTCCAGCGTACTTAAGTTCTCTGTAAACTTATGCTTGTCTGTGGCCAATTCCGGCTGGATAAACCAAAATGCGCCATGGCTTAACGAGAAATGATTGATAATCTTGGCACGCAAGGACACTTCTATTTGTTGTATTGCAGAGAAAATAAGCATTCTTAGCCGTGTATCGAACAGATATAGTGACACAGCCTTGCCAAATGAGGCTCCGGACTTGTATTGGTGCATAACCGTAT
This sequence comes from uncultured Phocaeicola sp., assembly GCF_948499155.1. Classification (NCBI taxonomy): domain Bacteria; kingdom Pseudomonadati; phylum Bacteroidota; class Bacteroidia; order Bacteroidales; family Bacteroidaceae; genus Phocaeicola; species uncultured Phocaeicola sp. Next base: position 244,955 of record NZ_CAOOSE010000002.1, read on the forward strand.
CTTGCTCCATAGGACGAAGATATGTCCTGAAACGGAAATAGCTGACATTTTCAAGAAATGCCAACGCCTTGTTGTCGTCAGTAATTGACAGTCCCCTATCTTTTAATGTTTGGATTAAAGCAGGAACTTCAAGAGGGGAATTTGTATAATCCATAAACGTATATATAAAAAAAGTTCCGCCCTGGTACGCTGTTCTACGGGAAGCGTGGCGGATTCTAGCAATGCAAATGTACGACTTTCTTTTGGAATATCCAAGAGTTTCGGACAAATCAATTCATTTTTAACTATTTTAAAGCCTGTTCTTATCCCCATGCGATCGGTTCCACGTGTCGTAATCGGAATACGTAGGGGTATCATCCCAAAAGGATGATTTCTTTCTTCTTTTGCGGTGTTTGGGCTTTTTATCGTAGTCATCCCCACCGGAAAATATGCTTTTGAGTATTACATAACCTACCAAAAGTATTATCAGAGCGTCCATATATTCATGTTTTAAGTGTTTTAAAATCAGTATGTAAAGTTACAAAACAATATCTATATAATCAAATAATCACAGAGAAAATTCGCAAGAAAAACGCTGTCAGAAAATACCTAAACGGGCGACAGCTTCCTCTTTTGTCTCCCGGACAAACTGCAAGAGAATACCGGGATTGATGTAACGGTTTTGGAATTTGCAGGTAAGGTGCATATGGGGACCGGTACTGCGCCCCGTGTTGCCGGTAATGGCAATCACCTCGCCGGGCATGACGGAAGCCCCCCGACGAACCAGCACTTGGGAAAGGTGGCAATAGCTGACGGTGTAACCGCCGTGACGGAGGGTGACGAAGTTACCCGAACGCCTGTCGTACCCCACCTTGACCACCACGCCCGACAACATGGCGTAAGCTTCTTCACCTTTGGCACGCAGGTCGATCCCGTTGTGCCGACTGCGCTTCTTGCTGAAAGGGTCGATACGGAGACCATAAGGCGAAGTGACAGTAATACGCTTCAACGGATAGGAGACGCTCATGTATCGCCGTACCCACTCGCCATACTCATTGGCAGGGAATTTCCCTGCCGTAGAAACAGACTCCTTATTTGGATTGGAAACCTTTTCTACAGGAGGAAGGCCTTTTTTTGTGTCTATGCGACAGACCGGTTGCCGCCTGGCTACGGTGTGGAACTGCGCTTTAGCGGACAGACACACCGACAGCATGGATAATATAAGAATCGCTTTCATACGGACAAAGGTAGGGAGAGAACTTCGACTACTTTATATATAAAGGAGGAAAAGCACTGAATTTTAACCTTGTATAAGCCATCATACCTGGGAATCATACTCGCAACCAACACACGCCAGAATGGGTTGAATTTTCCGTTTGGAGTATGATTGACAGTCTGATTTTTCCGTGTTTCCATAAATAACTTCAAAAACGGAACGATTTATCGTTTCCGCCCAATACAGGTGCAGACGATGAATTTATTTTGCCCCCAAAAGTGAACTTATACCCAAAGGATTATGAACTATCAACACAAATTCAAAGAGGAAGAAATACCTTACGGCATCCTCAAAAAATTCGGACTGACCCGTGAAATGATTGGCGACTTGCCGCAATCGGTGTTGCAACAGGTATGTGACGGCTACCGTTCACCAGTGCTGCCTATCCATATCACGGATGAAGGAGGGAATATCATACAAGGGCGCACACGCTTCGCATTGGTCAGAACCGAAACAAGGGAAGCGGACATCCTGTTTTATCCGGTGCTTGCCCAAAGTCGATTGGAACAGTTCAGCGAGGCAAACTGCCAAAAGCTGGAAGCCGGGAAAGCGGTGATGGCTACCATGACCGATGCGGACGGCAGACAGGTGCAAGCCTTCCACCAAATAGACGAAGGCACCGGACAGATTCTTTCCGTGCCGACACCCGTCATCGGCCGTAACCTGCAATACTTCTGCGATTATTTTGAACTGAGCAACGCCGAACTGAACTGTCTGCAGAACGGTGAGCCTTTGACACTGGTTGACGAAGGCAGTATGCTGACACTCGGTATCGACCTGCATGACCCTACCGGCATCCGCATCGGTATCGGGGATGAACGCCAATGGCGTGAACAGAACAAGAAGGGGTTGAAAAAATACAACTTCGGGTGCTTCGGCTGTTGGGTGATGGACGAACAGGGCAACCTGGACTATGTGGAGGAAAAGGAGTACAGTGAAGAGATGTGGGAGGAAATGAAGAAGAACGGGGCAGGCAAATTGAAAATGAAGAATTAAGAATGATGAATGAAAAATTGGAAACGGAAAGATTCTATCCGGAAGAAACGCTTGTGGAGAAGGTGCAGAGCGGCGTGTTCGGATGGCTGGGGTATGTGACCCACCACTCCAAGGCATGGAAACAGGAGTATGAGCGGTATTGCCGCCTGCGTGAACTGCCGATGAATGACGGAACCGCCTGGAAGTTCCTGCAAATGAAGCAAGAGGAACTGGAGGAAGCGATAGCGAACGGAGACGCTTGATTGAACCATTAAATAAGAGAATACAATATGTCTATCCGAAAGAATACCAATCCCCGGCCGTTGGATTTACCGCCGGAAATGCAAGACCTGTTGCTGCGTAACGGTATGCGTGGCTACCTTGCCGGAAGCAGCGAAGGGTTTGCCTTGATTGTGCAGGGGCATGATTCGCCCTTGCTGACCTATCCTATCGGCGAGAAGCAACTGCGTGCGCTGACCGACTGGGGCACGAACTCCGCCAACAAACGGTGTTACAATACCTTTGCGAGCATCGTGGCCGCCGACTTCGACCTGCCGAAAGACTTCGTACATGCCCGGAACGCCAACGGACGGGTCGCCATGGGACTGCACGGCTACCGTACCGGTGCCGGAGAGTATGGGCGTGTGGGAATGCCCATGCGTCCTTTCCATCCGATCTGCCACGGCTTTCTCGGCTGGACACCCCGGCAACAAGGGGGCTTCCACCTGCGGCGCATCGGCGGAGACCTCTACTATCCCGGTGCGCCTATCGTGCCAAACCGCCCTGACGGACGCATGAAACCGGGGGAACTACAATCGGGCGGCTACGGCTTCTATTACAAAGGACACGCCACCGCCCCGGTAGCGGAGAGGGATGTGCTGAAAGAATTGCAGAGCGTGGTGACGCCCATACACCCCCGACAGAGAAGCACCGAGTCTGCCAAGCCCTACAAGGAACTGGTAGCCTCGCCGGTGTATTTCACCAACGAGAGATGGCAGGAATGCCTGGCAAGCCACGGTATTATCGTGGATAGCGAGACACGAACGCTGACCGTGCAGTCGGCTGCGGTGGATGCGGACCTGCAATATGACCTGACAGAGGAGGAACTTGCCGCACTGACCGCCAACACATTGGAAGAAGCTACGGCGGAAAAACGGCTGGAAATCATCAACGGGGTAATCCAAGACGATTATGACGGCAAAGTGACGTTGGAAATGCTGAATGGCAGGGAGACTGTGAACCTGTCCTTGCACCCGGAGGTGCTGGAAGATTTGAACAGCCGGTTGGCCGTGGGGCAACAACAGGCGGAAAGGATTGCCGGCGGTATGCCGGTGGAAGCGGAACGGGAGCTGCGAGAGGGATTGCCGAGGGGCGGCGTGGCAATGAACGGCAACGACCTTGCGGCAATCCGTCCCGACAAAGGCTGGTACCGGGAAGGAAAGCATGGCAGGGAGGTGACAGTGGATGACATCCGTGTGGAGCCGTCCGGACAAGAGGGAACATACAAGATGACCGCCATTATCGACGGCGAACGGGTGAGCCACGAGATTACGCAGAAGCAATACGACAAGTTTATGGCTATTGACGACTACCACCGCCTGAAGCTGTTCTCCAAAGTGTTCGGCGAGGTGGATATGAAGTCGAGAGACCGGACCCCGTTGGGAACGAAAATCGGTGCCGCCCTGCTTGCCGGCGCAGCCGTGGCTGCGGAACTGGGGCATGACCACCACTGCCATTCAAGACCGGTGATATTCGCCGAACATCACCACCACGGGCCTGCGCTACACCCCTACTTCAAACCGGGAGTGGATACGCCTATGGATGTGGCCACACGAAACTTTGAGGCGGCGGCGAATGAGCATATCCGCCACGAGATGCGCCACGGAATGTAAACCCATAAAGAGAACACAACACAAACACACCTTTATATTATGTCGGAACTGACCTATGAAGATTTCAAACAACGCATCAACATCCAAGAGGTGTTGCAGGATGCCGGGTATCATTTGAACCGGAAGGACGGTATCCGCTACCCCTCTTACGTTCGCCTGGACAGCAACGGCCGCCGTATTCGTGGTGACAAATTCATTGTCACCCGGAACGGCATGTGCTGCTTCCAACCGCCCGAACAGCGGAACTACAACATCATCTCCTTTATCAAGGAGCATCCGCATTTCTTTGCGGAATATACGCCGGGGATGTCGAAGGACAGGCTGGTGAACCTTGTGTGCAACCGCCTGCTGAACCAACCTGTCACGGAACGGAATGCCCGTGTCTTGAATCCGGAGAAGCAAAACAAACCCTTCAACGCCAATGATTACGAATGGCAGAGCTTTGACTTGGGCAACTGGGAGAGCCAGAAGAAATTCTATCCTTACTTCAAGAACCGTGGCATCGACCTTGCCACCCAACGGCTGTTTGCCGACAATATCTTCCTGACCACCAAGCTGCGGACGGACGGGAAGCGATATACCAACCTCTCGTTTCCCTTAACCCTGCCGAACAAGCCGGATGAAAAAGCCGGATTGGAGGAACGAAGCCGCCCGAACCGGGAGGGAAAAATGGTGTATAAGGGCATGGCCGCCGGAAGTAACGCCACGCAAGGAATATGGATAGGTAATCCGGGACACTTGGCTTTACCTGAAGTGAGAAACGTGTATTGGTTTGAGAGTGCGCTCGATGCGATGGCTTTCTGCCAGTTGAACGCAAGTACACTGAATATGGAAGATTCGGTGTTTGTCTCCACCGGAGGGTCGCCGAGCCAGCAACAATTCAAGGGGATGATGGCAGAGACACCGACTGCCACACACCACCTTTGTTTTGACCGTGACCGTTCCGGACAGGTATTCGCTATCAATTTTGCGCTGACCCATGCCGGAAGGGAGTTCTCCGGTTACCTGTCGAAAGCCGGGAATTTAATCGTGCAAGATTGCAGTGGGGGTTATCAACGCCATGAAATAGCAATGGAACCGTTTGACTTCAAGAAAGTGACAGCGAGCCTGGGCATAGATACCTTGAAACCCGATTTGGAAGATGCGGTTCTCAAATACATGAAAATGGGTGACGGATATTTGCAGGAGATGTATATGAACCGTAGGGACAATTATGAAACCAGCCGTACTGACGGTGCGACAAACAAGGAGGAACTGGAGGAAATGGAAAACGACCTGCACGCTATCTCCAAAGCTCTACAAATGCTATCCCGGTCCGGCACACCTGTGATGGGAAGCATCATCTATGAGCCGGCGGCTGAAGGTTACAAGGACTGGAACGACCAATTGCTTGACAAACGGATGGAAACGGAAGAAAAGGAACTTGATGATTGGGAAATCAGTGGCAGGGCTACCCTGAACCGCGCCTTGTCCGATTTGCCCGAAGTCAATCCCGGACATATCCGTACCGGCCTGTATGATGAAGCAGACCATGAAGCCGTACGCAAACGGATTGAACGGGCAGAGAAAGTCGTGCAATCTTTTGAAGTCAATGACAGGGGAATGCCGGACAAAGGTTTCCAAGAGATGTATGAGATACAGGAAGAACTTGCCCGGTTGGAAACGGATATAACCAACTCACTTTCGGGCATGAGAGAAGAATACCAACCCCGTTTTCACCGATAATCCCCATGAAGCCTATGCAGACCGCCCACTACGGAACCCTTGTCATCCGACCGCATTCCATGCAATTTGCCATTGATGAACTGCCCCTGCTCCTGCTTTGCCTTGCCGGATACGGCTGTGCCTGGATAGAGAACCTTGCCGGTAGCGGTATCTTGTCAGGGGCTTCCGTGCTGTGCAGCCTTTACCTGCTGTACCGGTTCATCTACCTGCGCCGTACCGAATACCTTATCAGCAGCGAACAGATAATCTACCGGCATGGCGTGTTCAGCCGAAGCTGCGACTACATGGAACTGTACCGTGTAGTGGACTTCAGGGAACACCGCAGCTTCCTGCAACAACCGACCGGGCTGAAAACTGTGAGCGTGTATTCGGGAGACCGCATGACCCCCAAACTGGATATACGCGGCGTGGAATACCGGACGAATCTTGTCGATCATATCCGTGAACGAGTGGAAACCAATAAACAACGAAAGGGTATTTATGAGATTACAAACCGTTAGCCTCCTGCTGCTTATGAGCATTCTGTGGGTACAGCGTGCAGTGGCACAATATGTGCAGACTAATCCGCTGGAGTGGATGGCACTTGCCGAAGGAAATGAGGCTATCAATGGAGAGATAGAGAGCCAGACGGACGGGCAACTGCGCACGGCTGCCTTGCAGAACACCATTGCCGCCGAGTTCAATAAAATCCATGAATGGGAACGGAAATACAGCAGCTACCTGCAAACGGCCAGCGGGTATGCTTCCTCGCTGAAAGCCGCCACCACGTTGTATGAGGACGGCGTGCGCATCTTCATTTCACTGGGCAGGCTACGCAAGGCTGTAAGCAATAATCCGCTGGGCGTCATCGCCACGTTGTCGATGAACAACCTGTATATCGAGACCGCCACGGAACTGGTGACGGTCTATACGCTGCTGCGGAATGCCGTAGCCACCGGAGGGCCGCAGAATATGCTGACCGGTGCGGAACGGAGTGAAACGATGTGGGCGTTGGCCGATAAATTAGGCGCATTCAACAAGAAACTGAACAAACTATGTCTGAGCATCCGCTACTATACGATGATGGACGTGTGGAACAACATCACCTCCGGAATGATTGACCGGGACAACAGCGAGATAGCGCACCTTGCCTTAGACCGGTGGAAACGGGCGGCAAGAGCGGCGAGGTATTAACGTAAGAAGAAAGAGCACATGAAGAAATGGCTTGGATATTACATCGGATTTATCCTGCTGCTATTGGCAGGGACGGCGAAAGTGGAGGCACAGATTGACCCGACACTGGCCGGGATGATATTAGGCTACACCAACAAGGCGGAGAAAGAGCTAAAAAGCCAAGAAAAGGCGATGCTGATGCAGACAACCGGACATCTCTGGATGCGGGAAGAAGTGGAAGGCACGACCGATTTGCAACGGACATTCAACAACTATCTTGATTCGTTCCGGGATATCGTGTGCTATGCGGCACAAATCTATGGCTTCTACCACGAGATAGGACGGCTGTCGGACAACATGGGAGACTTGTCGAAGCAACTTAGGCAACACGCTGAAGGGGCTTTTGCCGTGGCACTGACACCCCGGAGGAACCAAATTTACCGTGACTTGATATTGGGAAGCGTGGAAATCGTGAACGACATCCGGCAGGTGTGTATGAACAACACGAAAATGACGGAGAAGCAACGCATGGAGATTGTATTCGCCATACGCCCCAAGCTGAAACGGATGAACAAGAAGCTGAAGCATCTGGCACTCGCCGTGAAATATACCTCGTTTGTTGACGTATGGGCGGAGATTGACGAAGGGAGCCGACCCAGGCCAACGGACAAGGCTGGAATCGTGCAGGCTGCCATGCGGCGATGGAAACGGAGCGGAAACCGATAACAAAACAATCAAAGGAATCATATAAACACAATCAACACGACAATGGGAAAATGGTCAACAATCTTAGGTATAGGCAAAAAAGTAGCCAACCACTCGGCAACACAAACTACGGCACGCAGTATCGGAGGAGCACTTGTGCATCCCCAACGCACACTTGCAGGATTGGGAAATGCCACCAAAACAGCGGTAATGGGTGGTGGCATGGGATATCTCGCTTGGGAGAAACTTGTGAATGACAAACCGGTAGTCCGTGCGGCGGCAGACCTGCTGGTCGGGGAAGAAGCCGTTGACAAGGGACTGGAAATGGCAGGGAACGCTACAAATAAAATAGCGGATGCGGCAGACAAAGCCGGGGAAAGCCTGCAAGAGGTAAGCCAATCGGTGTCATCGATGGGTGCGTCTTGGGGTGGTGTGGGTACTTTTCTGCGGAACATGACCGGCGGCAACGGCATGGATATGTTGGGGAACTTCTTCGGCAATCTCGGTAAGGGGAACGTGTCGGGACTGGGCATCTTCGGACTGTTGGCTTCTGCCATGCTGGTATTCGGACGCTTCGGTTGGCTTGGAAAGATTGCCGGGGCGTTATTGGGCATGATGCTGATTGGTAACAATTCCAAAGTGGCACAACCGTTGACTCCTGCGGTGAGTGAAGAACAGGGACGGCCGGGAGGAATGAGAAGGTAATGAAGAATGAGAAATTAAGAATTTACTTCTGAAGACAAACACAAAAGAGACACAATGAATATCGGATTATTGGCAGTAGATAGCCGTTACCCTAACCTCGCACTGATGAAAATCAGCAGCTACCACAAGGCGCAGGGCAATCGTGTGGAGTGGTACAGTCCGCTCAGCCGATACGACAAGGTATATTTGGCGAAAGTATTCACCTTTACGCCGGATTACGCATATTTCCTGAACGCCGACGAAGCGGAACGAGGGGGAACCGGCTATGACATAGGAAAGGTACTACCTCCAGAGATAGACAGAGCCGTACCGGATTACAGCCTGTATGGAATAGACAAAAGAACGGCTTACGGCTTTCTGACACGGGGATGCCCGAACCGGTGCAAGTGGTGCGTAGTACCCCAGAAAGAAGGGAATATCAATCCTTATATGGATATAGAAGAGATTGCGGTGGAGGGGCGTAACCGTATCATCCTCATGGATAACAATGTACTGGCCTCGGACTACGGACTGGGGCAGATAGAGAAGATTGTCCGGATGGGGTTGCGTGTGGACTTCAACCAAGGATTGGACGCCCGGTTGGTAACGGATGAGACAGCGAAGCTACTTGCACAGGTGAAATGGCTGAAACACATCCGCTTCGGTTGTGATACACAGGCGCAGATAGCGGAATGCGAGCGTGCCACGGCTCTGATAGATAAATACGGATACAAGGGGGAATACTTCTTTTATTGCATCCTGCTCAATGATTTTGAAGAATCATTTTCCCGTGTGAACCATTGGAAACAGAAAGGGAGGCGTTTTCTGCCCTACTGCCAGCCGTACCGGGATTTGCACAATCCCAACCAAAGCATTCCCCAATGGCAGAAGGACCTGGCAGGCTGGGCCGATAAGAGATGGATATTCCTGAGCTGCGAGTTCAAGGACTTCATACCGAGAAAAGGATTCAAGTGCAGCACATATTTCAACCATAAAACGGAGACGAATGAAGGTTTTGAGCTTGTTTGACGGAATGTCATGCGGACAGATTGCCTTGAAACGACTTGGCATCCGGACGGAAACATATTACGCCTCCGAAATAGACCGACACGCTATCCGGCAAACCCAACTGAATTTTCCGGACACGATACAACTCGGCGATGTCACACAAGTGGACGTGCGCCAACTGGAGCCGATAGACCTGCTGATAGGCGGAAGCCCCTGCCAGTCGTTTTCCTTTGCCGGGAAACGAGCAGGGATGTCCACCATAGACAAGGAGGAAATCTATACGTTGAAGCGTTATTTGGAATTGAAGCGTGAAGGCTTCCTGTTTGAAGGGGAATCATACCTGTTTTGGGAATATATGCGTATCCTGACAGATATTCGCATGTACAATCCTGATGTGCTGTTCCTATTAGAAAATGTGGAAATGGGCAAGAAATGGGAACGTGTACTGAGCGAGGCTATCGGGATATTCGGGGTGCATATCAACTCCGCCCTGGTGTCGGCACAGAATCGTGCCCGCATCTATTGGACGAACATACGGACAAAAAAGGTCGGGCTGTTCGGTGAACTGCACGCCGACATTCCGCAACCTCAAGACCGGAAGATATTCCTCCGGCACATCGTAGAGGAAGAAGCGGACAAGAAATACTACTTGAGCGAAAAGATGATGGGCTGGCTGAAAAGGCATGGCGAGAAACGGAATACCGACATGAACGTGCTGGGAGACAACGACAAAAGCCACTGCCTGACGGCTACCGCACAGGCCAAAGGAAACCTGACCACGAACTATGTCTGTATGGCCATGCGTGGACGAGAGACCTGCCTCACTTCCCGGAGGACGGAGTATGGCAAGCGGATACGCAAGGCATACGAAGCCGGCAGCATTGCCGAACTCCGAAAGAACATCCAACAGCTTGAACCCCGGACAGACGGCAAGACAAACTGCCTGACGAGCGTGCAGAAAGACAACTTGATATGGGCTGGTCTGGCCGGATGCAGGCCGGACAGAAAGGGAAAGACAGGCACTTGTTCCCAAAATCCGCTCCCCTTTGGAGAAATATGTATGTCGTGCGGACGCATCCGCCGCCTGACACCCACGGAGTGCGCACGCCTGCAAACCATACCGGAATGGTACCAATGGAAATGCAGCGACACGCAACAATACCGTATGTTGGGAAACGGCTGGACAGTGGAAGTGATTGTACACATATTCAGCTTCTTAAAAGATAACATCCATATAAACATCGCCTGGCAACAGGCTTGAAACAAAAGACAATGAACTATACGCAAGAAATGAACCTGGTATCGAAAAGCGGCTATTGTATGCCGTTTGAGGAGAGTAAAGGAGAAGTGAGCCTGACGCTGGGCTACGGGAAGCAGATCCACCCAATGACACAGGAGGAGTTTTTCCACCATGGTGTGGACTTCGCTACCCACCGCTATATCCTTACCGCCGTAGCGGACGGTGTGGTGTCGGGTATCGGCAGCAACCCCACGCACGGGCTGTACCAAGTGATACGCTACGGTAAGTATGAAGTGACCTACGCCCACCTTGCCAACGCACTTGCCCCCTTCGGCGCACGGGTAAAGGCCGGCAGCGTGGTGGGTATCAGCGGAGACCTACTGCATATCGAAGTGAAGTATGACGGGGAGGAAATCAATCCGATGGAGTTCCTTGCCATGCTGTACGGCAACCTGCTGGCAATGCGGCAGCAAGGACATCCGGGTATGCCGGAACTGGAGACGATGGAAATGGATATTCCGACAATGTATGACGATGACCGGGAGGAAATCGAGGAACTGATGCTACGCTTCTACCCGGAGTACCTACTGGAAGTGGGCAACGGCGGCTACCGTGTGCCGGAGCATACGGAACAATCGCTGCGCAACATCTTCTCACAGTCCGCCGTGAAGAACTATTTCTATGAGATGATACCCTCGCTCGCCAACCCGTTGGGGATAGGAGACCGCTCGATGCCGATAGCCGCCAAAGTGCAGAACCTGCTTATCAGCGACTTCCTGAACTACCTCGCTTTGCGCCACGAGATTTTTCTTTCCACGCTGAGCGAAAACGATAAAAAAAAACGGCCGACCAAGCCATAGCGACTTGCGGCATGGTGGACCCGCTTACCGATTTGGAGATAGACGTGCAGAGTTTTGACATTCCCCGGCTGGTGACGGTATATCCCGACAAGGCCGGAATGCGGTGGTGGACGAAGGCATGGTTCAATAACCGAGAAGAAGGCGAAGCCTCCGTGGAAATCAGCCGGCAAGTGGCGGTAAAGTTCATCCAAAACCTGATTGACAAGGATACGATGCTGGAAGAATACTTTCCAAAACAGATGGAAGTGTACCACCACGCCATAGAACAGACCAAAGAACAACTATTGCAACAAATGAATTTGACATGAGCAAACCCCGACAGACCCAGCATTTTGCAGAAATCGAATATTGCCTGCAAAACTACTTCAACAGCCAGCTGGCTCCCGTGATGAAGGAAGCCCAAACCTACCTTACGCAAAAGCAGGTGGAAGAAATCGGTGCATACCACGCCAGTACTGCCGGCGTGCTGCGCTCTCTCGCCAACGGTGCGAACGGAATGCCGGACGACTCCTTGCCGTATCTCCGGCAGACCGGCGAGTGGAACAGCAAGACAACAGAGGATTATGTGGCAATGTGCCGGGAACGGATAGCCGCCACCCCGGAAACCGTGGAAGACCTGAGCCTGCTTGCCGGAGAGTGGCGCAATGCCGTTGTAGCGGAAATCGGTAGGGAACAGTACGAGGAACTCTCCAAGGAACTGGGTGGAGACCTCGCCTTTGCCTACGTGGACTACCGGGTGGAACAGATGATGATTGACCGAATGGCGGTCGAGCAGATGCCGAAATCATCCGTGGAGTATATCCTGCGGAAAGGTGCGGAAGGCAGCCTGCTGGGATTGGCGCAAGGCATGATGAAGTCGCCCCTGCAACAAGAGATAGAACGGCGTGGCGAAGCCGCCTACCGGCCAAGCGGTGCGGAGAAAGCATGGGGTACAGCGGTGGGTGTCGGCATGGACACCGTGATGATGGGCGGTATTTCCTCGTGGGGAAGCCTTATCAAGCTGGGCGGCGTGGAAGCGGTAAGCTATGCGGTGGGGAAATTCATGGACGGAACGGAGGATGCTCCGGCCATGACGGTGGAGGATTGTATCAGCCGTGGCGTGTTCGGCAGCGAACATAATGTGTTCGCCGACTTCCGTGCGCAAGGCAAGGTCATAAAATCCTACGAAAACCCTTACATACTGTCGCTCAACGAGCGGTTGGCCCAAAAGATGGGCATACTGACCGAAAAACCGCTTTGGGCGGAACTTATGGAAGCCGAGGCGCAGGTTCCGCATGGGTGGCCATTCCCGGCATACGAGCCTTCTTCCAATGAGCGCAAACCCGGACACGGGGATGTGCCCATGGTGGTGGCACCTGGACGGGAAGAAGAATATCTAGCGATGATGCAAGAGGAAGAGGAAAAGGAACGTGTCGAAACTGCGAAAAGGGAAACGGAAAAAACGGCTACGGAACAAGATAATATGGCGGACAAGCATCCTACGGAGAGCGGTGAGACGCAGGGAAAGAGGAATGAAAACGGCTGGGGCGACTTGTTCGGCACTTTCGGGCTGGACGGTCTGGACGACATCGGCCAAAACTTGGGCTATGTCATTTCCATGCTGCCCGACATCCTTTTCGGGCTGTTTACCGGCAAGTCGAAATCACTGCTTCCGCAAAACAACCTGTTGCCCATCGCTTCCATATTGACCGGTATGTATGTACGGAACCCGATGCTGAAGATGGTACTGATAGGCATGGGTGGCGTGAACCTGTTGAACAAAGCCGGGCATGAAGCCCTTGGACGGCAAGGGAACAAAGTTGTGCAACCCTACAAGGTATATGCCGATGAGCCACTCAATCCACGCATCGCCAACCCGGTGCTGCAAGGGAACAGCCTGATTGCGGTGATTGACAAAGTGCCGTGCAGCATCCAACTGACCGACAATGTGGTGGATGCCCACCGTAGCGGCGCATTGCCCCTGAACACACTCGCCAACGCCGTGCTTGCCAAGCACGATGAAATGCAGCAAATGGCACAACAGAACTACCGGGCCGCCGAAGCGGAACGGGACGAGGGCCGGGAACGCACAATCCTACTCAAATAATCAAACAACCCTATAAACACAACAGCAATGAAAGAAAAAAGTCCACGTGAACAATCGGCCGCCCACCAACAGACAGCACTCCTGATAAACGCCCTGAACGGTGCGGTTGCCGGTAGCGGCTACTGGCTGAATGCGGCGGGACGGAATTTACCGAAATTCTATCCGAAGGGTGTAGCTGTCAGTCCGTTCAACTCCCTCGTATTGGGCATGCACACCGACCAAAGCGGCTACAAGACCGGACTATATACGATGTTCTCCGACGCAAAGCAGCGTGGAGAGGCAATATTGCAACAGGAACACGGCGTGCCGTTCAACTGGTACAAGTGGGACAAGTACGTGAACCGCCATAACTCGGAAGATATGCTGTCTCGTGAGGCATACAAAGCCTTGCCCGAAGCACAGCAGAAGCTCTACAAAGGAGTGCGCCAACGGGAAATCATGGTCTTGTTCAACATCGACCAGACCACTCTGCCGATGGCGGATGCGGAGAAATACCGGGATTTGCAACAACGCTTCGGCAGCCGTGCAGACCGGGGCTACCTGCAAAGCGAGGAACGACAACTGCGCAGCACGGTGAACCGGTTCGTGGCGCAGGTCAGGGAACACCTGCTTCCCGTGCGCAAGGATGCCGCAGGCATGGCGCACTTCGATACCGCCAAAGATGCAGTCTATATGCCCGAAGCGAAACAGTTTGAACACTACGAAGACTATGTGCAAGAACTGATGCGCCAAGTGGCAGGTGCCACCGGACACGCCCAACGGCTTGCCCGTGAAGGCATGGTGATGCAAGGCGGCAAAGCCCCCTCGGAAGATGCCATACGCTATGAACGGCTGGTAGCGGAACTGGCCTCCGGCGTGAAGATGATGGAACTCGGACTGCCTGCCCGGTTAGCGAACGACAGCCTGCCCTTGGTGGAACACTGGACACGGGAACTGCAAGAGAATCCGCACTACATAGATGCTATCGAAAGCGATGTGAACAATGCGCTGGGGGTTATCCGAAAGGCGGAACAGGGTGAGAAAGTGGAATATGCCACGCTGCGCACGCAACGCCAGACCTCGGAAATGCAGGAACGGCAAGGGCCGCAGGTGGACGCCCGTGAGAGTGCCATACTAGTGGATATTCTCCGTACCGGAGGAATGGCGATAGACGGACGCAACTTCCCTTCTCCTGAAGCCCGGAATGCGTTTCTGGAAAAATTCAATCTGGGTTATTACGAACGGCAGAAGAACGAAGCCTTGTTGAGGGTGACGGACGAAGATGCCGATGTGGTGGAGATAGCCTATACCGAAGCACTCGCCTACGGTGCGAAGATTGCCACGGCGTGCCGGGAATACCTGCCTACAGAATGGAACACGAAAGGAAACTACCGGATAGCAGAGGAACTGAAAAGCGTGCCTGACCGCTCCACCAAAGAAATGGTGGTGGTGCGCGACAGGGAGACCGGGATTGCCGACGTGGTGCTGCCTGCCGGTGCCACCACAGGTGGCCACGTGATACTGTCCGCTACGGACAGACGTCCGTTTTACCTGACTCCCGATGAGGTAATGCCTGCGCAGGAACGGTCGGAACAACAGGCAAGGGTCGTCACCAACAACCTGCCCGGATTCTCCAAGCAACAGATAACGGGCGCATTGATGAAGCAAGGAGCAAGCTATGTGCGCTTCTTCAACAAGGACGGCCTGCTGGGGTACCGTCCCGATGACAGTTACTTCAAGGACAAGGAAGTGTTTACCGCCAAGCTGACCGGCAAGGAGTTGCAAGTGCAGGCGACGCTTGATGTGGCGGAGGCGGTAGATAAAGCCACTAACGTACAGTTTGAGCGCATACAGATGTTACGTGATGACAATAACCGTTGGGCACTCTACTTGAAGCCCGTAGAGGGGGAAGCCTTCAGCATCTATCCCGATAAGGAGGACTTAAACCGCTTCTTCTCCGCCGTGAAGCAGAATGAACGGCAGTCGGCACAGGGGGTACGTATGGAACTGGCGCAGAAATATTATGCGCTCGGCACCGACCGCCCCGAACTAAGACAGGACTTGTTCGGCACGGCATCTACGGACGTGGATGTATCGCTTATCAAGCGTGTGAATATCTTCCGGGCCAAAGACGACAAGTTCCTTTGTGTGCCGCAAATCGAGGGAATGGGGAAAATTGAGGCTCGTGAGGTGTCGAGGCTGCAATGGCAACGGATCTGGATTGCGGAGGATATGGCCGGATATAAGACACAGTTGGCGGCCACCTTGTTTGCGGACGTGCTGAAACAGGCACAGGAAGCGAAACAGGCGAAAAGCCAAGTGGAGACTTCGGAAGTGGAGCATGGAAGGGAAAAGGAACAAGTGAAGGCTGACGGGGCGAAAGGACAGACGGACTGGAGGAATTTTGAGGAGTTGAAAGCCAAACACTCCGATGCCGTGCTTCTCTTCCGCTGCCGTGACTTCTATGAATCCTACAAGGAGGATGCGGACAGAATGGCAAACGTGCTGGGGCTTGACGTGTCGGAACGTGACGGAGGGATTCACGTGGCTTCGTTTCCCAAAACGGCATTGGACACTTATTTGCCCAAGCTGGTACGGTCGGGAGTAAGGGTCGGAATCTGCGATGAACTGCCTCGTAAGGGAGTGTCCGAAATGGACACCCCCGTTGAGAATGAGCAACGTCCGGCACGACGGATGTAGTGTGTAACGTATGAGAGAAACATATACCTATATATAATAATGAGCAAGAATCAAGAATATGCAGAACGGTATGCGAATTTTGCCATGGTACAGATGCGCAAGTACGGTATTCCGGCTTCGGTGACGTTGGCACAAGGTATACTGGAAAGTTCCAACGGACAAAGCCGACTGGCACAGAAAGAGAATAACCATTTCGGTATCAAGGCGACTGCGGCATGGATAGAGGGTGGCGGCAAATACGGGCTGTACACTGACGACAAACCGGATGAAAAATTTTGCAGCTATGCTACGGTGGGTGATTCCTACGAGCATCATTCCCGCTTCCTGAAGGAGAACAAGCGGTATGCGGATTGCTTCAAACTGGCGGCTGACGACTACAAGGGCTGGGCGCAAGGTCTGGAACGTGCCGGGTATGCCACCGGAGGGAACTATGCCGCCAACCTGCAACGGATTATCGAGGTGAACGGCCTTGACAAGTATGACCGTATGGTGATGGAAGCAGGGATTTCGCAAGGCAAGGCTGCCACGGAGCACTACTCCTTCCCGGTGAAAAGGGATGAGTTTCTGTTGGTGACTTCGCCTTTCGGGATGCGTGAAGATCCGATGAATCCGGACAAGCAACAGATGCACAAAGGCATCGACATCCGGACAAACCAAGAAGCGGTGCTTGCTACGGAGGATAAAGGAAAGGTGGTGGCAGTCAATCTGAACGCTGACACGCCGGGCGGTCGTTCCGTGACCGTGGAATACGGGCGTGCGGACAACAGCAAGGTACAGGTAAGCTATCATCATCTGGAGACGGTAGGCGTAAAAACAGGTGAAACGGTGAATGCCGGGCAACAGCTTGGCGTGTCGGGCAACACCGGCACACGGACAACCGGCGAACATCTGCATCTGGAGGTGAAACAAATCCATGTGAATGGAACCCTGCGTGAGGTGAACCCTGCGGCCTACCTTACCGAAATAGCGCAAAAAGGAAACATCGGGCTGCAACTGCTGTCGGACGGCAAAGACCTGATGGCAAAATTCCGCACACAAGAGAACGAAACTCCGTCGATAGGCTTGACTGATTCTCCTGAAGATTGGATGAAAAAACTGCTTTCCTCGGAGGACAGCGGTGTCCGGATGAGCGGTAATGATCCGATTATGGAGTTGGTAATGGAAATGTTTACCTCGCTGATGGCTCTTGCCGTGCAGATTGACAGCAAGGAACAGGATCAACAGATGGGGGCTGCGACAAAAGCGGCTTTGGAGAAACGCATAGACCTTTCCTCACTTGTTCCCTCGCTGAGATCGTGCGAGCTGGTGATACAGGACAACGCAAGGCCGATATTGTACGCCCAAGATGCTACCGGCAGTTACTCGCATGAACTGACTGCGGCTGAAATGAATCGGTTGTCGCTGATACTGAACCATACGGATATGCCGGACGAGAGCAAACGGCACCGAATCGGTACGGCGGTGAACCATATACTCGTGGCTGAACGCGCTGCCAGAAGCTATGAGCAGGGAATGGAGCAACGTGGGCAGGCGGAAGGCTTGCAGATACGATAATGAATTTAGGAATGCAATAGTTGTATAATAGTTTAAAAAAGTAATTTATGATTAAGTGTAATGTGACAATCAACGGCATTGTGAGCCGCACGGCTTCCATGCGTACCAACAAAGAGGGGAAATCTTATATTAGTTTTGCCGTGAAAATAAGCATTCTTGCCAAGGCAGGGAGTAGCAAGCAAGTGGAGGTGTTCGTGTCGAAGAACGGAACGACTGCGGAACTACTTTCTTATGTGACCGGTCAACGTATTGAGTTGAAAGGGGTGCTGACTTTCCGCAAACGTGAAGAAAACCTGTATCTCAATTTCCATGCCGACAGCGTGGACTTCCACCCACAAAGCGAGCGTGATGCGATTGAGGGCACTATCGAGTTCCGGGGGACGGTGGGTAAACAAGTGGAAGAAAAGAGGGATAAGAAGGGCAATGCTTATTCGGTGTTCTCCGCCTTCAGTACAGAGAAGCATGAGGAAAACTTTGCTTTCACATGGGTACGTTTTATCCGTTTCTCCGCAGAAAAAGAAAGTTGGCTCCAGCCTAAGGCACGTATCTGCGCCAAAGGAGTATTGGAACTATCTATATATCTGGACAAAATCAACCTCTCCTGCCGGGTGGAGGAAATGGCAGAATGGGTGAAACCGGTTATGACCAATGGAACTGAGGATGAATTACCGTTTTGAGTATGGCAGGAAACAGAAGATATAATTCGGATGGGCCAAGTGCGGAGGAACGTGCGCTTGAACGGTTTACGGAGTTGATGATAAAGAAAATATCGTCTATCAAGGGGGATTGGAAGAAACCATGGTTTACCGAGGGCTTTATGACATGGCCGAAGAACCTCTCCGGTCGAGAATATAACGGAATGAATGCACTCATGTTGATGCTGCTTTGCGAGGAAAACGGTTACAAACTTCCGGTGTTTTGTACCTTTCAGCGTGTGTCGGGGCTGAACTATTCGACTGACAAGCAGGGAAACCATAGGCCATTGACGGATGCCAATGGGGAGAGGCTTCCGCAGGTGTCTGTCCTGAAAGGGGAAAAATCGTTTCCCGTATTCATTACCACATTTACCGTAGTGGATAAAGAGACGAAAGAGAAAATCAAGATGGAGGATTATCGGAAACTGTCGCCGGAAGAACAGGCGAAGTATTCGGTCTATCCCAAACTGAACGTACATAATGTGTTCAATGTGGCGCAGACCAACCTTCGGGAAGCACGTCCGGAACTGTATGAAAAACTGTGTGAACAGAACAACCTGAAACGGTCGGCTTCGCTGGACGATGAAAAAATAGCGTTTGCCCCGTTGGATGAGATGATTGCGGAAAATCTGTGGGTGTGTCCGATTTCTTTGGAACATCAGGATAATGCTTATTACAGCATTAGCAAAGATGCGATTGTGCTACCGGAAAAGAGCCAGTTCATCAATGGGGAAACATTCTACGGAACATTGCTGCATGAAATGACACACAGCACCGGGGCTGAAGGACGCTTAGACCGTATCAAGCCAGCCGCATTCGGAAGTAAAGAATATGCACGTGAGGAACTGGTGGCCGAACTGGGTAGTGCTTTGGTGGCATCACAGTATGGAATCACCAAAACAATCAAAGAGGATAGTGCACTGTATCTCGGTTCTTGGCTGGATGTATTGAAGGAATCTCCGGAGTTTTTGAAAACCACATTGTTTGATGTAAAAAAGGCTTCATCGATGATTGCACAACGGATTGATGCGGTGGCTGAGAAAATTGAGGCAAAAGCCCGGCCGTTCTATTGCTCTGTGGCATTTCTTCAATCTCAGGATGATACGGCAAGATTGGATGCATTCAAAGATAAAGGAGACTTTGAGGGGCTACTGAATGAAGCCACGGAGTATTATGACGGGAATGGCATGGATGAGATGTATACTTACAGATATCCGGCACAGCATACGCATGATAACGTGCTCATTGAAAATGAGAAATGGGCATTGGTCTATAACGGAAGTGTCGGAGGAACTTATGACCTGATGTTGAAATATAGCGAAGAAGAGGTACGTGACCACATCCGTCGCTATGGTATCGGAAGGGCATCTGAAGATGTCAAGAATTTCGCAAAGGATATGGTAGCAAAAGAATACCTTTCAACAGTAAAAGTACGTTCGCCGAAGTTCGAGATGCCTACCGGTGACATTCTATGCGTTTACTATAACAGATTGTCTGATACACTGGATATAGGGACAGTCGTAAACGGTAAATTTACGGAAAGGCACAGCTTTGCCTATGACCATGACAAAGACCTTACCGACAACCTGCAAAATGTCCGGACGGCTTTGGAAGCAATGCCCGAATATCAGTACCGAGGCGATGTTGCCGGCGAAAGGGTAAATCCTCAAATAGACCTCATGGATGCGGATAATGATGGCAACACGCAGGAGGTGGCACATGAGGAAAGGGAACAGGAGGATGAGTATGTGCCTTATCGGAGGGGAAGATAAGATGTTGAGTGCAAGGAGTGTATGGGCACATTCCTTGCACTGCTCTTTTTATTCTTCTATGAGCGTTAATTGCTCCGGACGGTCGGCAAACCAATAGGCATCGCTGTCAATATATACGCATCTGCCATTGACTGGCTTTCCAAAAGCCAACACTTCGTGGGGACCGAATACTACTCCGTGGTCGTTGGTGAAGATAACCCTGTCACCGACGGATAAATCCCGGTCTGTGTAGGTGACTTCGGAAAGTCGGTCGTAGAATATCGTACCTTCCGCTTCATACCGGGCTTTCCAACGCTGGAAATCCTCTTTATGACTCATGGTCATGCCAAAGGGGAATAACTCGGAGGGGAAAACTTCGGCTTCCGAATGGTCGGAGGCAATCAGGATAATGCTATCTTCGTCAATTTCCTTGGGGGCGGAAATCACTTTGTAAGCTCCTGAAGCCTTGCCGTTGTCGGGGGCGTTCCAATAAAGGGTGTTGCCGTTCTTGATAAAATCGTACTTGCTCATTGTGTATAATTATTTAGTTGAAAATCAATATAAATCATTCTTGTGTTGCCACTTCTAAACCACATTTTTTTGTCCTGCAATTTTCCAGCCATAAACTGCTGCCACATCGGGATATAGGGAACGTGTCAGTTTGCGGAAACCTCTTTCGTCTATCTCACCGTTGTAAATCTTGGCTGCTATACGTTCGGCTGTTTCTTCGTCTTTGGCTATGCGGTAAAGCACATAGTTGGTGCCATCATGGTGGTGCAGTATTCCACGTATGTTGTAGGCATCGCCGTACCATTCGGCATCCTCGCATCGGGTATGAAGTATGTTGGCAATGTTGTTACCAAAAAATTGAAAGGCATTTCTTCTGCCTTGCCATAGCCCTAAATCGGCAAACGCAATAATAATGCCATTTACCTTTTTATCAAGGTTGCCTCTTTCATCGGACAGGCCTAAATACACTTCGTCTGCCCATTCTTCATCAGTGAGTTGGTAATCCTTATTTTCCGTAATGGCACGCATATTTTCCAAATAGTTTTCACGCGCTTCATCATCATAAAGCATTTCGCTGCTCCAAATCATTTTCTTTTCCATTGTCTTACTCTTTAAATTGTTGGTTATGCACTTCCCCTTTCATTAGAGAATTTTTATCTCTACCAGGAGTTCTATTTTTACGTGCAATCCCATAACGGCTTGTCAGGCAAAATAAAGGCAAGGAATTTGGGGATTTTGATGCCGGGCTTGGAAAGCCTATTAAAATATTCAAATAACGGAGTGGTACTTGACGGATTTTGCGAGCCGTAACTTTGCAGAGTAAAAAGGAAGGCTTGGTAGATGGGAATGGCGGATTGAGCTAAAAGAGGTTAATTTGCTGAATTTATGGCTATGATTACAAAATAAATCTCATACAAGTTTGTTTTCTCAAATAAAAAATGTACATTTGCAGTATAAAATTATCCCCCTTGGTTGGGAAAGACCAAGGCTCGCCCTCGATTTCGAGGGCTTATTTTTTATATGACTATGGCAGAAAAAAACAAGCAACGAGTAATCATTTACATTGACGGATTCAACTTCTATTATGGATTAAAGACCGCTCCGTGGAAGAAGTATTATTGGCTAGATATTGTCAAGTTGATGGAGTCTTTCTTACGTCCTAATCAGGAATTAATAGCAGTAAAGTATTTCTCTGCTAGACCGACAGACGTAGGTAAACGGAAAAGACAGGATGCCTTTTTCCAAGCCAATAAGGAGAATCCGAAATTTAAGTTGATATTGGGAAAGTATCTAAAAAAGGAAATCGAGTGTTTCAAATGCCACAATATCATCCATACTTACGAAGAAAAGGAGTCTGACGTGCGTATAGCTACCCAGATTGTGGCCGACGCTTTCCAACATAACTGTGACCTTGCTATCATTGTTTCCGCAGACAGTGATATGATACCAGCCGTTGAACTGGCCAAAGAAGCTAAAATCAATGTATTTATCTATTTCCCACCTCATCAGTATTCTAGTAACTTGGCTACAATGGGAAATGGAGCACCCATTCAGATGTTGCGCTATGAAAAGAGGTTTAAGCAGGCATTATTGCCAGATAAAATAACGCTTGCCAATGGATTTGAACTTTCCATTCCAACGGAATGGAAAGTTTTACAAAGAGGAGAAAAATAACATCTCATTGCTATTCAAGGCAGGGATAGAGATACAGTTTTTTTATAATAATTGGATTCAATAAATGGCAGTATTATTTGACAGTTTTTCATATAGGATAAAGGAAGTCGAATCTGGTATATGTTATGATAGATGGCATTTTGGAAAATATCCAGAACTTACTATGCCTGAACATTTATATTATTTGAATCGAGTTATAAATTGTTTGCTAACACATGATAAAATCATTATCAGGACAGATTCATTGGAAGAAATTATAGACGTTTTGGGTTTTGAAGCCTTTAGACTTTTATATGAAAGGCAAGAACTTGTAATAATTGATAATTGGTGGTTTCCAGCATTCATGATAGGAAATGAAAATTTGCTATTTATGAATATGCATAAGAGTAATTATTATGATAAAGTTATTGAACGAATAAATAACAAATATGGTTTTCAGGCATCTTTATTTATCAAGCAAGTATTTGAAAAGGTAACTTCTGATTCAGAATCGGAAGAATATGTATATTGGGATCATATTGCCCAAGAAAATATGTATGAGGATTTCACAATCAATAATCAAATTAGAACCTATTTAAATATAGAATCTGAAAACATCCTTGACATTAACGAAAAAGACACATGGAGTGCCGTAAGATTATGCCTATTCGAAAGAAGTATTGTGTGGGGTAGTTATTTACAGACTGATGAAATAATTTTAGAAGATGAAGCTAAGTATTATTTCATGCAGAAAAACAATCTAATTCCAGAACAAACTCTTAATGATAGAATGAACAAATATCTTTTTGCAAGGAATATTCCCAACTTATCTTTGCTTTATTACAATAAAATAATTGATATAAAAAAAATTATTCAAGTAAGAGATCATGCTTTTGGAGGTTTTTATAGAGATTGGCTACAATCGAATAACTATAATATAAATGAACTGGAGCGAATCCTTTTAGGAGGTAACTCATCTTCACAAGCAGAAAAATGGTTTAGATGGGGACTGGTTTCTGTTACAGGACTAATCCTTCCGGCTGTGGGTGGATTAGCTGTCAGTTTACTAAATGAAAAAATTCCATCATTCTCCCAAAAGATTCCAAATATTTTCTTCGATCATGTATTATCTCAAGTTTTTAATACTAGAAAAAACAGGAATGCTTTGCTTGCTTTGAAATGACATTAGTTTGTCGAAATTTTCAATAATTCACTTGATTGTTTTTTCCCACTACTAAATAAGGCTACAAATATTTGGTAATTTCATTTGAGTGGATGTTTACAAATAAAGTTGATTAAAAAAATCACTATATTATTTTTATCTTTATTTCAAAAATTAGCCGGCTGACCTTCACAGGCTAACCGACTATCACACAATATAAGTTTTTTATTATGAACAAAAAGTAATCCTCATTTTGGGGGAGAAAGCAATCTTACACAAGCGTTCCTGTTTGCCTCATTGGGTGAATAATCGTCAATCCCCCCTTCTGAAACAATTTCAATACGGTTGCTTGGCACGGCACGTTTGATAAGCTGGGCCTTGATGTATTCCGCACGGCAAAGCCCCAATGAATTGTTGAGCGTTTCATTACCCGTGGCATTGTCTGCCGCTCCTGAAACCCGGATATGCAACCTATGCTTATTGGCAATCCGGGCTATCCCGTCAAGGTTGATGAGTTGCGAGGTATCAGTCAGATGGCCGGTATTCAGGACAAAGAAGAAATAGATAGGTGCCCCGACATACAGGCTGTCGGAAACAAGCTGTGAGGCATCACTATCTAAATGGTGGGTATGCTGTCTTTGTGAAACAATTTGCTCATTGGTATGTGCCGCCGGATGAGCGGAAGATGTAGAGTCGCTTGCCTCCGTCAAGGGTGATTGATTCAACCTTGCGCGAAGCGAATTTAATCCGCTGTAATTGTTTCTCGGATAGCCGGAAGAAGCGGTTTGGCTTTCTGCGTTGCCGACAAGTTCGGACAGCTTATCAGCGTATCGGTCTAACAGACCTTCCAACTCCAGAATCTTCTTCAACTCGGCGATAATGGCCAGGTTCATGGCATTGTTTTTCTGTAATCCCCGGTTCTTCCCTGCCAAACACAAGGCATGAACAGCCAGTTCCTCATTCTGTCTTATATAAGGAACAGGGTCTATCACCTTCCGCCAACCGACCTTGCCAATCGTAAAGGAGATTCCTGCCGTCAGGCCCACTAAATTATCCCCGAATTGGTCTGAAGCACCATAACCGTCGAAGTCCTTGAAAGTCGTGGTGCCACCCAGTTCCGCAAGCAAGTGGAAACGGTCTGTAAGACGGTATCTGCCCTGTATGCCGTAGGAAAGAGCAAACGGATGGTGGCCGCTCCCCTTGTGGTGGATGATACCGGCTCCCGCATAAGGGATGAGACTCCAACGGCACGGTGTATTGCCCCTATCCAAGCCTGCCAATACATTCCAAAGCAAATCCGCATGGCAGAATTGATATGATTGTGTTTCCAACCGTGAATCCTTGAATCGGAAACCCTGATAGGACAAGCGACCTCCTATAGCTGGCGTGAACCATTTGCCTGCCGAAACAGCCAATGTAGGCTTCATCCTGCCAAATAAATCTTCACACCCTAATGGTGAACCCAAGAAAGCGGAAGTACCGCCGGAAACATTCAGGAACCAGTTATCTTTCCACGTGGAGACGGAAACGACATCGATCAGGTAAGAAGGCTGTACCGTTTCCCACTTCTCCTTGAAATACTCTCTGTGACGGGTACACACCGTATCGGCTATATTCACATTGTAAGCCTGTGCTCCCATCGAAAATGCCATTGGCAACATAAACAAAAATATTCTCTTCATTCTATCTAAAATTTGGTTTGTGATGCAAAGAAACAACGTGACCGATCTATGCCTGAACGTATGGAAGCCTATCACGCCGTCTTTAACAAGTATTCTTTTTTACTTCTCCCAATCAGACTGTCAATCAGACTTCATGGAGAGTGAATTTCTCTTATTTTTTACGGACGCTCTTTCCACCGGCAGGCTTCATCATCCGGTGTGCCCTCTGCAAGCAACGCCTTGCCCATGTCCGGTCGTCCTCGTCCTCCTTCCTTCTCCAGGGCAGGTCGCTTCCCCCTCCGCCACCTCCATGCCCTTCGGCAAAGGTGGTGGCCAAATCGACATAATTGGCGAAAAGGTAAATGGCGCACTTGAATATATCTTCGCCACGTTCGGCCATGTCCTTAATCAATGAATCATCGAACACGCTTTGCGCCTCTTTCCCCAAACTTTGGAAATGCGTCCTGAACTCCCGGATGATGTCACCGACCATGGCTTCCGCCAATCTGTATCGGACCTGGTTCTCCAGATTATAAGTAGCTAGTCTCACTTCCTCCCTGTAACTCTCCACCTTGTCTTTCGATTCGGCCTCCAGTGTTTTCAACTCCGACAATTTGCAGTCGGCTTCCGCCAATTTCTCCCGTTTGTCGGACAGGTTTTCAAGTACTTTCTGAAGCTCATAATCAAGCTTAGCGATGCGTTTCTGGAGTTCTTCGGAATCCCCTTTGCCCGTCCTCAAATCAGTGGCCACTGTTCTGATTTCTTCCTCCAATTCCAGTTTCTTTTGTTCCTGATTGGCAATCATGGTAGATAATCCTTTCACTCTTTTTTCTGCCAGACGGATGTCCGAATGGAGTTGTCGAAGCAGCTCACGGTCGTTCCCAATCTGTTTCTCCAGCGCGGTACATTCACGGCTCAACGCACGCCTGTATTCTTCCGTTGTGCGGTGCTTGGTGCCGGTCACGCTCACGCTGTCTCCACGGTTCAATCCCCACTTCCCATTGACTTTGGCAAGCTCGTCGTGGAGTGCGAACAGACGCTCTTTGAAGTCATAGATATTTCCTCCGAAAATCTTGTTGAACGAAATCTTATTCCGTTCATCTACCGGTATCACGGTGCAATGCACGTGTGGGTTGAGTTCGTCAAGGTGTACATAGAAGCCTATGACATTATCCTCCCCCCATTTGTCACACGCAAACCTGTACACGTCCTGCGCCCAAAGTTCTATATCCTTGTTGCGCCGGATATGTGAGTTATCAGCTCCATGCGTGAGGTTTACTTTCTGGCCGCCAAAGGCTATCTCGTGCATCCTCTCCCTGGAGCCTCCAAAGATGATATTCGCCACAGTACGGAACTTCGGTTCGGTAAGCCCGGCGTTGGGGTCTTTGATACTACGCTCACGCAAGGTTTCCGCCATGCGATCCGGTATGGATTTGGACTTATCCACTGGCACGACCTTACCTCCTTTGATGACTTCAAAGTTAAGCCGTTCACGGGTGCGGTCATAGTTGCCGTGCTTCGATGCCCATTCCCAACCTCTTTCCGTCCAGTTGCGCTGATGCTCGTCGCTTTGACCGGTGGTCATGCCCTTTCCGGGCCTGATGTCCATAACCTGTTTGATGTTGTTCGCCATGTGTCCTATATGCTATTTTTACAGCTTGCTGCCGCCTTTGCGGTCTCTGCATTTTGCCCGTCCGGGGCAAAGTGCGTATTAGGCTACGTGCTGGAAGCACTTCCTTCCGGACGGGCAAGCCCGTCGTAAAACTGGAGGTCAAGACCTCGCATGAGGGTTACGCTTCCGCAAGTGGAAATAAGGGCATACCCGGTGAGTCTAAAAGGAGAGGCAGCAAGCAGGGTTCTATTGGTTGGTTTGGGGTATTTTCCCAGCCTTCTCTTGATTGATTCCCTCAAAATAGGGAGCGTAGTATTCCCAAAGCAGGCGGAGGTCTTCTGAAACCTTGTCTGGTATCAAGGCTAATAAATATTCCGGAACTTTCGGGCATTGTACGTCAATCAGGTTCAGACCTGCCGATGCGAGTAGTTGAAGGTAT
This sequence comes from uncultured Phocaeicola sp., assembly GCF_948499155.1. Classification (NCBI taxonomy): domain Bacteria; kingdom Pseudomonadati; phylum Bacteroidota; class Bacteroidia; order Bacteroidales; family Bacteroidaceae; genus Phocaeicola; species uncultured Phocaeicola sp. The sequence continues at coordinate 272,253 of NZ_CAOOSE010000002.1, forward strand.
ATCGCCACATCCCTGTGGCAAACCTCGCAGTACACTCTCTCCAATGTGGCGGAAAGCGTTGGATTGGTCGGAAACAAGTTCGTCCTTTGCAGGATTATATGGGCGAACAGCTTATGCAAGCGTTCCCCGATGCCGGCTCCGCTATCTGTCACCGGCATGGATAGAACATGTTCGGTAGTTGTGATGAACTGTACAGCCGATTCAGCCATTTCCTCCAGGCACAGGTAACCACATATCCACTTATTGATGCGTTCTTCCTCCGGTGACATCATACGGGGCTGCAAGCCTTCCGTTCCCGGCAACGTGTAATTCATTGTTATTAGGAAAAACTTCTTGTGTGCGTCTATCCTCGCCATGCCGAAGTTCTCCAACGCATCGAGGAAACTGCGCGTCGTGGCACGGTGCCATTTCCATTGCCGGGCAAGCTTGCTGACGGTCGTGACGAATTGCCCTTTCCGCAAGGTGACGTTCGTTCCGAAATAGGTCAGGCTGTCACGGCTTTCACCGGATGCCTTGTCGAGTAAGTCACAGAGGGCATCCATTTTGGAGAATCTTTCTTCTTCATCCGAACGGAGGAACTCAAGCAGTTCCTTGTCCGCAATTATTCTGTAATTGATGTATTCCTTCTTCATGAATTTATGATGATTATATAGTCTTCGAACGGTAATAAAAGCAGGGAAAACATTATCATTTCTTCCTATACCCCCAGTTTCGATAATGCGGAATGATACTTTCAGGATTCTCTAAAAACGATTGTCTTAAAAAGGGCTTCTTTACCATGCGGCAAACCGACAATGAGGGGTAAAACGCCGCCCCGAAAATCAGTGCGCCAATGGTAACGCCAAGCGACAGGAAGTGAGGGGTAAACAGGCAGACAACAGAGAATACCGCCACTCCGAGAAGTGTCCGCTCCTGCTGCAAAAAGCGGAATACCCGTTCTGAAATCCGATGGGAGAACAGCAACAGGCATACCACGGACGAGGGGGCCAGTTCCAACGGTAGCTTGAACAAAGAGAGGTGGTAGAAGTGGAACATGAGCAGGGTTGAAAGCAATACCAGCCTGTAACACTTGCGGAAGTTATGGCTGAATGCCATACGCAGGTAGAACTTAGTCATGGACGGTTTGGACTTCTTTCTGTGATAAAAGAAAGGAAGCACTAAAAACGTGAGTAGAAAAAGCAGATAAAGGGATTTTACAATCATGGCTATCTATGTCTTAGGGTTCTAATTCGAGTTTAATGAAATGATTGGAAGCAATACGGACAATATCTTCCACATCAGTATATAGCAATGCTTCCGATTGGTAGCGTGACTTGAAATCGGGATTGCGTTTCAATGAACGCACGGCACTGTCCAATTTGTATTCCGGTATGCTCAATACATGGCCTTTGGGATAGACGCTGTTCGGGACTTTCGCCACCAAGTACAGGACACGGCAATGCACCGGATGCAACTCTCCACCCTTCTGGACGGAGAACGTGCTTTCCCTGTCTGCATCCAGCACATCAATCCATGTCCTGTAATCATGGATGACGGATACCAGTTTTCTATAAATACTCTCTTTCATTCAGATAAAATCTCTTAACAGTTCTTCCTCACTCCGCGCAAACAACATATGGCCGTTCTTGATGACCTTCAGCAGTTCTTCCCGAAGTTCGCAGCCCATTATCTCCAGAGAATCATAGAGGGTCACATACAGGGTATCACATTCAATGTTTCCGTTTGCCGTGGCATTGAGCTTATACATCCGGCCGAAACGTGGATTGGAATAGGCACAACATTTCTGGCCGAAATCCGTGGACGTGGATGGCAGGTAGTGATAGAGCAATATGAGTTCCATTTGATCCTCCAGTTCATCAATCAGTTCTTCCAATGGGTACACCTTTGGCAAGAGGAAGGTCAGCACGGCACTGTCCTCATAAATCTCCGCTTCTTGAAATTTCCCCGGAGAAATCAATGCCGGCATTTCCAGACCTGCCAGCGTGACGAACCGGTCTATTTGTTCTTTCTGCATGATATATTGTTTTGATATTAGTTGATATTCGTGATGTATGCCTTGATAAGAAGTGCAGGCAACTCGTCCACCTCCAACGGGAAGTCGGAGTGCTTCAACTTCCTGGTTGCTTTGGAAGTCTCTTTGGCCAACCTGTGAAGTGCATCGGTTTGTTGCACGGACAACAGCGTATAGGATAGTTCATCGAAGGAAATCCACGGTTGAACCAATATCCAAAGATATGCCGTTAAGCGGTTACTGTCGGCTATGTACCTGTTACGTTGTATCTCGTCCAAACAAACGAGGGCATTTTGCAGCAAACGGCGGTTGTTGCGTACCGTCAGGAGGATAACCAGTTCTTCCTTGTGGAATAGAGGCTGCTCCTTCATGGAGAGGTCTATGATATGCCGTATCACTTTTCCGGTCTGTGTCGTGATGTCGTCCAGTGGAATATCCCCATAGGCAGGAAAATGTTCCAGAAAGGAACGGAATGCCATATCTTCCTCCTGCAAAAAGGTGATAATGTCCGCTTTGGATTGAAAGCCGTCTTTTAATGTCCGGCCGAGCATCTTCTGATACTGGACTACGGTCTGTTCAGCGTTCGTGCCGTAGGTTGGAACGCTGTCCAGACCTGCATAAAACTGGTGTGCGGAAGTTACCAATGGCAGGGAAAACGTATCGACTTCCACTCTATTCAGTGACTCTATGATTGTGAGGTAATCCGTAAAAGCCCACTGCCGTTTGTCAATCAGCCTGCCCATATAAAAACGTAGGGAATCATGGATGATTTCCAGTCCGGCCGATGCATGGGCTGTAAGACTGTCACGGATAATACAACTTGCCACGGAATCATCCAACGCATACCATTTCCGTACTAATTCCACAAGTCTGCCGGTGGTAATATTTTCCGCATTTTTTACTTTTCGTAAAAAATCTGCATAGGCATCGAAAGCTTTTTCGGAAGAATGGAAGCCATGTTCCGCAGAACGATTGCAAGAAGCCAACAGGATTATGGCCAACAAAGCCACCCATGTTGTGTGTAAAAGAGGACGGTCACCTTTGAATAACAGGCGGCCAATGCCCAGATGGAAACAAGATGATTGTCTCCGTGTCTGTCGTACTGACAATGTTTTTGTCACTAAATGCAATTTCATATCGGACTTTAGCTTTGTGATTTCAAGAAGCAAAAATAAGGTGTAATATCCATATAATAAGTATGTAAAATGCAAGTTTACAAAAGCTTATGGAATTATACTCCAAGTCTGATTTTTGCAACTTTGTGTAAATCAACCAACGGATAACAAATAGCACAAAAAACATTTTTCAAGCTATCCGGTAAAAGAGAGAAAGAATACATAGAAATACTTTCAAAAAAGAGTGGCAACATGGCAAACAATCTGTCTGACACGCTATGGAACCTCGATATGAAATGATAAAAAAGGTTGTCCGAGCTGCCATTTATGCGGCTTTGTGAGGTATTTGTTATACCTTTGTACTTAAATAAATTAGGAACGAATAAATATGTCGAAGGTAGGATATGTAATAAATTATGCCGGGTATGGTACGGACGTGGATAAAGAATGGATGAAGCGTTTCGGCTGTACGGAGATTATGGAAGAAAAGCAAGAGTGTGGCCCGTTACGTGCAGAATGGAACAAATTGCTTAGACGGCTAAATAAAGGGGATGAACTGGTTGTTCCCAAATTGAGCTATATCATCCGTGAGACACGGCAGCTTTCGTATCTCCTTGAATATTGCCGTCTGAAGGAAATCCGGCTCATATCTATCCATGACTGCATAGACTCCGGCAACGAGCTTTTTCCAGAGACACAGATGTCGGATATACTCAATGTCGTGGCATTGCTGCCCAAAGAAGCATTTGATGTCCGCAAATCCTCTGATGCAATCCGAAAGGTGAAAAGCCGCATGAGAACATTGTCCCCGGTGGATTATAACCGCATCGAGCGGAAAGAGTGCGTGGTGAATATGTATAAAAGCGGCCACCTTATCAATGAGATATGGAAAGCAAGTGGCTTCAGGAGCCGGAGTTCCGTGTTCCGGGTGCTGAAAGAAGCCGGGATAACATTGAACAGAGGGCGTAAAAAAGGATAAGCCTTTATGTAGTTAAAAGGGGGCTAAGGTGCAATGATACAGCATGGATGGGATTTATCTCCCCCATCCATGCTGCCATTTCGTAGTACGGCTTTTATTCAATAACCCGAATACGTCTGTTATAATAAACACCCTTGAATGCTTTTACAACAGTATCATAGATTTCATCGCACGATACGGCATCAAAGCAAAGCTCCATCGTCCAGAAATCAAATTGAAATTCCACCAATGTTCCCGAATAACGGTCTGACGTATTGTAAATGGTCACGGACATATAATCGACCGTTCCGCTTTGCAATTCCACCCAATGCCCGTAATAGGAAAACGAGTCATTGTTTGACTGGCTGTTAAGGGTGATTTTGTTTATCAATCTGCTTATGAAATTATATCTCTTTTTCATTGCGGTATCTGTTCATCTATTCCCACCGTGAAGCCTTGTCCGTCCTCATTCATAAACTCATAAAGCCTTTCAAAGTCATGCTTGACCTCTCCATGGCGGAAGTTTTTCATGCACTCTTGAATTTCAACTTCCATTGCGGCTTTGGCTTTCTCCAAAGTGCTGTAAAGCGTATGGCAATCGGAAACGCTTTCACCGCAATCAACTAATGTATAAAGTATGTGGATGGTGTTCGTTTTCATTTTTGTAAACCAGTTAGATGTGAGGTATATATCGTTCGTTCTCTGCTAAAAACTCTATAATTGCTTTAGCCTCTTCGTGCGAAGCCCTGTTACGGTCATCGTATCGGCGTTCTTCGTCAGCCATGACCTTCAGACATTTCCGGATTAATCGGTACAGCAGTTGTTGGATAGTCGGGTGCATGAATGGGATGGAAGCAGCAAATACGGAATGATTGAAACTATAATTATTCAACATATTCTCTACTTCTTTTGCAAATTGGTACTCCTTGGTTGCTTGGATGTTCGGAATTTTTTCCATTGTCTTTTCTGTTTTAATGGGTTACACATATCTTTCCCTGTCTTCGGCTTCTTTCTGTCCTGCCGGTTCGGAATTTATGCTGCGGTTTCCAATCATCGGCCAGGCTTATAGGTACGGTCTTTTTTGCCAATTACTCTTGCATGACAAGGAAGAATTTGCAAAAAATATATTTCAGACCGGAGTGTTAAGCCACGATGATAGACCTTTGCAGCCCAAAATCTGAGCGGTGCGGACAGATTGGATTCCGAAAATACTTGATGAGTATAAAAGGAATAATAGGTTGGTTTAAAAGGGAACGATTTGCTTTCGGGCGGGTCGGATAAGAGTCTGTCTGGCAAACAAGAAGGTGACTTTTCATATCTTGGGCTATACCGAAGATACAGGACAAAATAGGACGTGTCACCGTTTGCCCATACCATAACCTGCCTTCCCATATTTTGTATGGTAAGGTTGGCTGTGGTACAGACATTCCACTGATATGGGTGGGGAAAGCAAACCGATAAAAGAGGAAGTCCAAATGATATAAAAGGAAGTCCGACAATCCCTTCGGGTTCTAAAAAAGGTAGTTGGTCTAAGCACATTATAATAGGAAAGCCGGGGAAGCAAACCTTATTTGGCTCACTACCCCCAGCCCTGCATATTCACACTTGCTAATCAAACCAGTCGGGATTATCTGCTTTGAGTTGGGTTATCAACCCGCTATCATCCGTTGTCATTTTACATAATGTTACCGGGATTAAAGAAAGCAAGTAGTGGGCGGATTGCTCCACCCTTGCTACTTATTTAGGCTGCTACTTCGGATTGTTGTTTCTATGGGTTGGGGAACTCCTTCAGGTTGAGGATGTCCGGCATCTTCTGTCTGCTCCAACAAAGCGACTTTCTTTTCTTCAATGCGTTTATGGCGGTTTTCGTACACTTCATTATACTTGTTTGTGATGTTTGCCAACTCTTCGGGCATATGTTTTTTTGCAAAGTCAAGCAAGAGTGCAGCCGTGCCATTGTTCCTAAAGGCATCCTTAAAATTAGCAATCAAGAAATCCCTGCGGATAACGGCTTTTGCTTTTGCCGTAAGATTGGCTATGACGTTCATCTTTTCTTCATCTTTCAGATAATCACATTCTTTGTCAATGCCGACGGCAGCATAATTTTCCTTACGGAGAGAGGACAACAAGAAGAAATACATCATCCTATCTTCATCAGCACCAAATTTTGTTTCCGTTGTATCAATTTCCTTTATCACCCTTTTTACATCATCTACTGTGTTCTCAGTGGCGATTTCCTTGTTACGCTTGTCTTTCTTTTCCAGTTTCGCTATTTGTGTGGCTATTGTTTGTGTAACCTTATTACTTTCAGCTATTTGGGTTGCGGTCTTTTCCACATAACAGAGTGTGATGTCAGCCTGCCCAATCTTGGCATAAAGTGTAATCTCTCCGGCTTCGCCCTGCCTGCTGATTTCATTGCATATCTCCATATAGTCTGCTTGTTCTTCCTCGTAATCCTTTAGTGCTTCCTCGTAATCTTCGGAGTTATCGTAATCTCCGATTTGTGGTTCTATCGGATTTTTAGGAAAAGCTATGCAACTATTTATTGTTTCAACGTCATAGCCCGAAGCGATGAGACGTTCAACCGTGGTTGCATTAGTGCAATATGGGTCACGGCAAAGGATTATATCGGGCTGTTGTTGCGCAATCTGAATGGCTTTCTCTTTCAGAAAGGCTGCATTCATTTCTGCAAGACAAGTGCGGTTAGAGCATTGTCCACAACCACCGTCATTGAATAGCAAAAGGTTATTGGTGTTATACCGGCAAGAAGCACATTCGGTCTTGTCGAAGTAGTAACGCTCCAAGTCTATGGTGAATTTTTGCTCGATAAGCTCTGCTATCTCTTTGGCTTTTCGGCCTCTCCAACTGGAATAGTGCTGGATGCCTTCTTTGAGATATTTCTCGTACACCTCACGTTGCACATCTTCCCCATATCGGCATATCTCAGAAGCCACACTAATGGTGATAACGTCTGCATCCAGCAATTCGGCAAGTTCGGGAATGAGGGTGGAGAAATTCAATCGGGTACGGATATAGTTCTCGCTTTTACAAAATAAGACAGACAAGGTTTCTACCGTATGCCTCCCACTATCAATGAGTTGCTTATAAGCATTGGCTTCTTCCGTAGGAGTAACGTCTTTACGCTGCAAGTTCTCTGTGACCGCCATTTCCTGTGCTTCTTCGTCCGAAAGTTCGGATATGATAGCCGGAACTTCTTCCAAACCAGCAATAACGGAAGCACGGTATCTGCGTTCGCCAAAGACAATCTCGTAACGGTCTGTGTCTGCAATAGGGCGCACGGTGATAGGTTGCAATACGCCTTGTTGCTTGATGCTTTCCGCAAGTTCGTCCAGACCTGTTTCATCGAAACGCTTGCGAGGATTGTAGTTACTCGGCTGAATGTTTGCCACTGACACTAACGTGATGTTTCTTTCTGCTGCTGATTGATTAGCTGTTGTCATAATCTTTGTAATTTTAAAAGTTTGATATTATGTGAATATTTGTTTTTTCCCTTTCATCGGTTTCTTTTTGTCGAAACCGTTTTGGAGTTTTACAATGCCACACACAGCTATCGGTATAGCTTCATGCGGCGGCTTTTCTTGCCAATTACGCTCCGAAGGAGGAAGAATTTGCAAGAAATTCATTTCAAGCTGGCGGCATCAAGTGCGATAGCAGACTTTTGCATTAGGAAAACCCAACCGGTGCCGACTTAAAAAGTGACAGGAAGAAGGGTCAGGGAAAGAATGAGTAGAAAAGGACTATAAAGTCTCTATATATAATAGGTATGTGGAGAATGGTATAAAAGGAGGGATAGAACCTATAAAGGTCTCCGGCTTGGGTGGGTAGAATAATCAGGGTTTGCCGGACAAACAAAAAGCGGCTTTTTCCCGAACTCCATGCAGAGACAACTCGACGATTGTCGAAGTCCCTGCATGGAGTACCGGAATGTGCCGCCGTTTGTCCTGCCTCTCCCCGTGTCTGAGCGAAGTGAAAACTCAGGGAGAGGACAAGCCTTATCCTATGAAAAATCCGGGTGGGAAAGCCGGTGGAAGCTATGCTTATTATAAAAGGTATGGTCGCAATGAGGTATTACTCATTGAGTTGTTATAAAAGGGAACGATGGCTTGTAATGTGCCACCGCATCATAGAAGAAATTCCCTTTGCCTTGTCTCACGACAAAACAAAGGGAATGGTTAAAATATACTGTATAAATTAAGCTGCGATTACTGTCACGGCAGGTTGTTGCTCCAACTCTTTCAAGGAGTTATCAATCTTCCGCTGCAACTCCTTGCACTCCTGTTTCAGTGCATCCAGTTCGGCGGTCTTGCCCCACTTGCGGCTGAAAATCTGCTGCAAGGTCGTGAGTTCATTTGCCAGTTGGTCAATCTTTTCCTGTTGGCGTCTTATCAGTTCCGGCAACTTGTCAAGGGTGGCTTGCGGATAGACTGCGGAATCGGCAAAGCCCAATGGCAATGCACCGGACAAACCGCATTTGTATTTCAACCCACTTTTACCTTCCACCAAGAATATGTTGCGTTCAAAAGCACCGGTATAGTGGTATTCGCTGCGGACGGACAGGTTCAGCCCGATGTAGCTGCCAACGGTGCCGATGGCTTCGCTCCTGTAAGTCTTGGCTATCTTATGCAACTCACGTCCGGTTTCTTCCGCTATGGCTTGTTGCAGGTTCAGAAGCAAGGTTTTCCGTTCGCCTTTGTATTCTTTATAATATGCCCAATCCTCGGACATCCGTTGTTTGGTTAGCATGGCTTCCTCTATATCCTGCTCAGTTTTGGCAATCTTGCGCTCGGCACGGTATCTTTCCTTGTTGAAAATGGCCTGCTCTTTCTCCAACTGCATAATCCGGTTGTCAAGCTTTGCCTTGTTCAACAAATCCATATTGCCGGAAAGGACTGCAACGAACTCGGCGAAGTTCATGCCTGTGTTCTCGTCCATGCTGTCCTCGTCAATCCTGCGCACGGCTATCGTGCCGTTGTTTATCTGATTGATAAACAGTTGCTTGTTCCGTAACAGGTTGAATTTGTAGGCATCCAGCGTTTTCTCCGTGCCGTAAATGATAATATCCACGACATTGCCACCCCAGAACTTCACGGTATTGCCTTTGCGGACGGCACGCCCGTTGCGCTGCTCCAAATCTGCCGGGCGCCAGGGTACCTCCAAATGATGCACCGCCACGGCTCGCTGCTGCGCATTGACACCTGTACCCAACATGGAAGTAGAGCCGAACAATACCCGGACAGTGCCGTTGTTCATGTCGGTAAACAGTTTCTTACGTTCCTGTTCGGTCTTGGCAGTCTGTATAAACCGTATCTCATTTGCCGGAATACCCATTGTCACCAACTTGTCTTTGATGTCCTGATAGATGTTCCACTCATTAGACTTGTACGTGCTTAAGTCACTGAACACGAACTGCGTACCTTTGTTGGATTTGGAACGTACATAATAGTCGTAGATAGTGGCCGCACACCGGGAAGCCTTGTTGCCCGGATCGTCAGCGAACTTATCACCCAACAGGCGCATATCCAAAGCCATTTTCCGTGCCACATTGGTAGCCACCAGCATTTTAGCCATATCCAGATTGTCGGGCTGCGGAATGTCAAGCCCCAAATCATCCCAATTACCGCTACCGGCGAACGACACCAGACGTCCAATCATTTCCTCTTGGGCAATGGTAGGCTTGTCGGAGAGAAAACGTACATTCTTCTGCGGCACGTCAAGGTTTATCATTTCAGCCGTGCGATAATCGGTTATCTCACGCAGGAAGGTCGCCAGTTCAGGAATCTTGATATACGTGCGGAAACGCTCTTTGCGCTTGATTGAGCCGGTGATGTTCAACTCATAGTCGGTTGTCTTTTTCGTGAAAATAGCCGCCCAAGCGTCAAAGCAACTTATACATTGGCGTGACAACTCTTTCGGCCGCAAGTATTTGAACAACACATACAATTCGGTCAGCGCATTTACCACCACCGTGCCGGAAAGGAACGTGGCACCCAAATCCCTGCCCGTCCGTTGCTGTATGTCACGAATGGCGACAAGCAGGTTCATGGCACGTTGCGAGCCTTGTGTATTACCAATCCCGGCAACCCTTGTGTGGCGTGTCTGGAACATCAGATTTTTAAAATAGTGGCTCTCATCGACAAAGATGTGGTCGATGCCCATAGCATGAAAATCAACGCAATCATCCTTTTTCTCGCCAAGTTTCTTTTTTAAGGCTTCCAAGTTGGCGTTGAGGTTCTTCTGCCGTTTCTCCAAACCTTTCTGTAACCTTTTGTTGTTATCAGCCATACCGCTGTCCTCCAACACTTTCAAAGAGCGTTCCACGTCTTGAAGTTCCTGCTCGCATATCTCCAGCATGGTCTGCTCGGATTGCGGTATCTTGGAAAACTGGTCGTGCGTGAGAATGATGCAATCCCAGTTGTTATTCTTGATTTTAGAGAACAATTCCTGTCGGTTGGCAGGTGTGAAGTCCTCTTTTCCCGGATAAAGAAGTTTTGCGGTCGGATATGCCTTGCGGAAACAGTCCGCAATCTCGTGTACGTTGGCTTTCAAGCCGATAATGAGCGGCTTCTGTGTCATGCCCAAACGCTTCATTTCATAAGCCGCCACACACATTACCATTGTCTTGCCTGCACCGACTGCGTGCCAGCATACGCCACCGCCATTCTGCTTAATCATCCAGATTGCATCCTTTTGTGAGGGATAGAGGTCATCGTATGGGAACTGCTCAAAAGAGAGGTTGGGGAATGTCTGTACCGAACCGTCATAATGAGGACGGACGTAGCAATTAAAGCGTTCGTTATACAGGCGTACCAATTCATCACGCACGGCGATAGGTTGGCAATCCAACCATTCGTTGAACTTGCGGCGTATCTCCTGTATCTTCGTGGATGCCGCTTGTATGGCTTCTTCATCGGGTACACGGATACTTTCACCGTTGCGCATTATCTCTTTGGTGATTTCCGGAACCGTATCGTGCAGGGCGTGGACGAACAGGGCTTCCCCGTTATAGCTTCCAATCGAATAGACATTATAGGCAATGGGGGAATGGCCTTGCAAAGAGACAATATAGGTGTCATTCACATCAAAATACATCACTGTTGTGTTTACCCCGAACAGGTCTTTGGCAAAGGAAGCGTAAATACTTGCCGGAATCCAACGCTCACCCATATTGAAGTCAAGTTCTTCATACGGAATAAGTTCGGGGGTCGCATCTTCCAAAGCCTCGACAGATGTAGCCGCCCATTTTTGAGCGTTGCCTGTCAGGTCAGCAAGAACGGTACATATCTCCTTACATTTCTCCACGACATTACCTGCAAGGAATTTGCCTTTGTTCTCCCAACAATCCGTCAAAGGATTGTAAAATATCTCACCGGCAAGGGCTTCTGTCAGTTCTGTTTCGGTCTGTCCGGTTGTCTGTACAAGATAGTCCATATTGACCGAACCGTAATAGTTAAGGCTGCTTGCCAATGCTTCTACCGGTGTCAGTTGAATGGAAGTATCTATTTTCTTGAATGCAACAGGCTCGTGCATGATGTCGGCTTTACAGATGTCCTTTCCGAGTTGCATTTCAATCGTGAATACTTCCATGCCCAGACTATCCCAAGAGAAAAACTCCTTGTTGTCGTTGTGGTGGAAAAAGCCCCACTTGCGCACATAAGTATCATAGTGTTTGTTGAGTTGTTCCCTTAGCTTCGGATATTCGGCCAGTTCCTCGCTTTCTTTAGTTGTCAGTTCAAAGTAGGCTTCACGGATAGGAAAATAATCGTTGGCACGCTCTATGTTTATCCGGGAGACTTTTAAAGGTACGAATGTAACGGTCATGTCGGAAAAACAGTTTGCCTGTTTGTAGCGGAGTGTGCCAAGTTGGTTTTCAAAGAGTACCAACGTGCCGTTTTTCATCCACTTGTGCAACGTGCCTGTGTACGTGCGTTTTTCCCTGTTGGGTTGTGCCGCCTTGTTGGTATTAAAGCAATCAAAAAGAGACATTTGTATGCCGCCAATGCCTTTGTTCGGTGTGGCAAACAGGTTCTTTCTGAAAAAACGCTCAAAGTCGGCTTTCAGCATGGAGGAAAGGGTTTGTTGCAAATCGGCTTCTTCTCCCTGCCAGCGGTATTTGCGCACATATTCCCCATATTGGTTGGTTTGTATGCGACTTTCTGTAAACAAGGCGGTTTTTGGTAAAGTAAACAATTTATTGGCATGTCCGGTATATTGGTCACTACCCGGCACGATTTCTCGGGTTGTTTCCATGAACAGCTTTTCACGGTCTGTAAGCGTTACCTTACGGCCGCTCTTTTGGAATATCAACAGGTCGCTGCCTACTTCAATGCCGCTTGTCTGCATGAACAGGCTATCAGGCAAACGTAATGCCGTAATCAGATTGCAACGGTGTACAAGATAGTCACGCACGAATTGGTTGCCTTGTGTGTCAGCGATACCTCTTGATGTGACGAAAGCCAATATGCCGCCCTCGTTCAGTTTCTCAACGGCTTTCACGAAGAAATAGTTATGGATGGTCTTGGAAGCCTGTGCATAGATGCCGCCTTTTTTGCTAAAAGTATTGTCGAACACACGGAAGTCGCCAAACGGTATGTTGGAAGCGATTACGTCAAAGCGGTTGTGTTCCGTCTCTTGGCTGTCAATCGTTTCAAATCCTTCGATGAATACCTGTGTGTCGGGATGCAGGGCGGACAATACAAGTCCGGTAAGCAGGTCTTTCTCAAAAGCCGTCCGATGTGTAGCCATATCTCCGACTGGTAGGAAACCGCCGATACCGGCGGACGGTTCTAAGAATGTGCCCATTTTAAGGTCGTTTGCCGTGAAAGTGTCTTTGATTTGCTTGGCTACGGCTTGAATAAGGAATGTCGGGGTATAAAAAGCTGTCAATACGGACGATTTCAGACTTTGCAGGAGTTGCCTGTAAAGTGTTTCATTCCCTTTTGCCGCTTTTGACAGGACGGAGAGCAAGCGTTTGACGGCTTCCTGCATGGTGTCGGGTATGGGGGTGCCCGTTCCGATACTCAATACTTCCTTGATACCTCCGCAGCCTGTAAACTTGGATAATGTCTCACGCTCTGCGGTGGTCGCATTTCTGCGTTCCTCGTGAATGGCAAGGGCTGTGCTTATCGCTTCGATATTGCCCTCTAATGCTTTTAACTTGTTGTAACTCATACGTGTATATTTAACCTTTTGTTTAATATTTCCCTTTCTTCGGGCTGGTTGTTGCAACCTGCCGGGGATTATTTTTCTGCCCCGAAAAGGTGACGGGGCAATACGGGCAAATCTGACGAAGGAAATACGCTCGAACTTGTGAGAGGAAGATTTCGTGAAGACATCCACGGCACAGCCGGATTTGACAAGTCTTGACACCGGACGTTACCTTTGCGGAAAAATAAATCCGGGCTAGGTGGAATCACGCTCAAGAAGGCAATCTTGATTGTCACGTTATTAGAGGATAGGGAAAGTTTATAAAAGGAGCCATTTCGGGTAAAAGTGGAAGGGAAGCCGTTCTTGGAGCGGATGGTCAAAAAGGGAATAGGTTATGACAGGTAATTAGAGCGCAGTGCTGACCAAAAGAAAAAGGCTCTGTGCAATCATACACAAAACCTTTCATTGATTAAAACAGATTGACAATCGACATACCTCGCTGCCTGGCTCTCTTGAAGTATGTACCTCCTTTGGGTACTCCATCAAAATAGGCTATCAAGCAAGCGGAACATGACAGCATATAGTCATTCCTCTGCAAGAAACAGCCGTCGACATAGCTCTCATTAAGTATTACAACTTCGTCCGCTTTGGTAAGAGCGTTACGATAGCGTTCCTTATTATAAGGTGTAAACTTCTCGCATTGCCCACAATAAGGTACGGCGGCAACCAATGTAATGTCGGAATATACTTCTTTCATGGATAAGGCTGTTTCTGCGGCAAGCAGGTCGAAGCCCATCGCCATGCCACAGTAAAATATGCGGATGCCTCGATTGTAATGTTCCAATATCACTGTCCTTAATGCTTGCCGAAGCGAAGGTACTTTGTCGTAGGGTATGAAACGGTGGCCGGTAAGTGCCACTGCCATTACCTGATTATGTGAATTGGTTTGTTTCATTGTACACTCAATAGGTAGTTTTAATACTCTTTGATTGATTCTATATATTCTCTTGCCAGTTCTTCTACCGCAGCATACGGGTCTTTTTTATCTGCAATATCTTTCACATGAACCATGAAATTGTCTATTTCTCATATACAATTTTCATCGGTATATACTTGGCAATAATAGCCACCTACATTTTCCTCACAATCAGGATAAAATGTTACATATACTTGCGCTCCTTTTAATGTTCTTGCTGTTACCATATATTTTATTTTAATTATTGACTGGTTATAAAGCTGGAATTATGCCGCTTGCTATCAATATACCTCCTTTATAAAGTTCAATCGTGCCTGGCACAAATCCCATTTTTCCAAAAGCAATGTTACGGATATAGGCTTTGTATTCATCCGCTTTAAAGTTTTGTCCGGTCAGATTATTGAATATCATAGAGATAGATATGTTGTCGTCAGACCAAAGAATCATTTTTTGACCTTGCCTTATTTCCTCGATGCAACTTTCCTTTGGAGGATTTCTATTCGATATTACCTTCATCATCTTCATTCTTTGGGTTGTACCTACAAAAATCTACTATCAATAACCGTTCATCCATGTATTTGGAAGGGTCTGAGGCAAGGCGTTGCTTCAGCCAAAAATGTTGTCTGCCGTATCCATAAGCAAAGAACTTGTCAAAATCCGTGGTTTCAGACAATTTTGTAACAACAGCTTGAAAACCAGCTTTGTCTGTTGCAAATACAGCATGGTTTACCAGTTCAACCAATAAGTTGGGAATTTGTGCGTCCCATACGTTAATAAGATTTTCAAATGTCACATTCATAGCGTCTCAATTAGATATTATAAAAAACGATACAATCTTCCACTTCGGTTGCCTTGCCGAATAGTGGGTCTTTGGTATAATAAGGTGGCATACCGCCTTGCACGCTGTCTGCAATGGGGCATACCAGTTCGATACACCGATTACGCAATAGGTTGTCAATCATTTTAATCTCTTTGTCTTTCAGTCCTGTGGCGTCTCCGTTAGCCATGTAAGGCAATGCCCATGTGGGTACTCTTTCGATACTTCGTTCCATATAGCTTTTTTTTAAGTTAATACTATTATTTTCTCAATGCCTGACTTGTTTTCCCTACGTTACTTTTCAGTTCCGCAGGTCGGCATATCAGACTTTTTAAGGCATCCCCTGAATGAAGCCATTGATGGAATAAGGCAAGCCCGGATATGAAAATCAACCATGCAATAGTCTATTTTCATCATACGAGCAACGTGTGGCTTGCTATTTCCGGGCTTCATTCTAATTTCGCCGCACGAAAAGTGATGTGCCGGCTTGCGAGCCAAAAGAGCAATATGCTTCTTTATAGTGGTACAATGGGAATCAATATGATATAACAGGGAGGATTTGTTAAAAAAAGAGAGTATGCGTAAATGTATCTGTTGAACATAAAAAAACGGTCGAAGCCGTTTTTGAAAGGAGAAACTGCTGTTAAGCAGCTTTCTTGGCTTTCTTCTTTTTTGAAGCGATAGGAGCTTTTTCTTCTTTCTCCACCGGCTCATAGAAGTCGGTGACTGCCATGATGATACGGTTATGTTTGACACCTTGCTGGTCAGTCCATTCGTCGGGTTTGAAAAATCCCTTGACTGTAATGTTTTTGCCTTTCTTCAACAACTCAAAAGAAGTGCTGTCATTTTTACGCCAGGCTTCCACGTAAATGAAAGATGACACATATTCTTCTCCGTTTTGCTCCTTGCGGCTTACTGCCAGTGGGAAGCGTGCTACGCTTGCTGTTGTAAACTGACGGATTTCTGCATCCTTACCAACGAAACCTGTTACTGCGAATGAATTTTCTACTACTTTCTTCATAATTCTATTTTTTAGAAGTTAAACAATTAATTTTTATGATGCTATCGGATATTGCAGGTATAGGGCGGCACCAAGGATAGCACGCAAATACGCTATATTTTTCACGCAGTAGAAAAATGTCGGAAGATTTTCGTGTATGTCATTGGTCAGAACGGAGTGACCCGTAGATGCTTCGGCATCGCTGCATTATATCTTTGCATCTGAAAAATATTGTGACTTCGCCATCAAAAAGAGATTGGCGAAGGAAGGGTGAAGAAAATAGCAGTAACAGTCGGAAAGGAAGCTGAAGTATGCTAATAACCGCACGTGGCTCTATCCATGAGGTAAAGGAGCAAATCAGAATGGAAACTTCATTATGAAATGGGGAAGCCGTGAAAATTAGCAACCATATGGGTATTGTTGATATAAAGGCAATACTCATTGGGATATAGATAACGTAAGGCTGACTATAAAAAGTGGAGAAACGATATTGCCGGCAGTTTCAGTAGCCTATCGGTTGATAGAAGAAGGAAAAGGCTGTTAAACAAAGAAGAAGTTATCAGAAGGTTACTTTTCCTGTCAAAAAAGACTTTGGCTGTCTATTGGAAAAAGGATTGCGGTGAAACCTTTTATAACAGGAATGTATGTAAACAGATGATATATTAAGAAGAAAAACAAATGGAATAAGTTAAAAAAGGTGGATTGGAATACGCTGTTTCTGCGTATCTTTGCAAATGGAAGCGTAACATTATAAGAACGAACTATGACCTTCCAAAAGAAAAGGCATAACGTGCCTATAAAGCGTATCAATAACAAAGAAGATAGAGAATGGAAAAACTGATTATATGGATTGTCCTATTGGTGTTCTTTTACCTGATGAACAGGATAAGCACATGGAAAAAGAGAGCGGCTACGGCCTTTCTGGTGGTGGGGCAACGTGCGACAACAAAGGAGGAACGCAAATGGGGGTATCGTAATGCGCTGCGTGCAGGGGAACAGAAAGCGGAAAGATTCTATGTATATTCAGCTTTGGAAGATTTCATGGATGGGAAACCGATGATGCCTTTCAAGATGAAACTTTCCAATGGCAAGAAGATTCCGGCAATATTCATTGACTATTACATACCCAAAAGGGATTGGAATTTTATCACTGAGGAACAACGGAAGTTTGTACAAATGGTGTATGACTTTAAAGACGGACGTGTGTCTTGCAGCCGTTTATTCAAAGAAGCATTGGCAAAGCTGGATTTGCCGGATAGTGTTACTGTTGTATTCATGCCATGCAGCAATCAAAGCAAATACCTTACCCGATTCAGCCGGTTGAGCAATGCTTTGTCGTATGAAGAAAAGTTGCATCCGATGCTGTACAGTCTTACTTATCTGGAGGCTCGTGAAAGCAAACACAACATAAAAGACAGGGATAAGGTAAATGCGGATTCCAATGTCATTATCAATGCAGACATCGTAGGCAAGAAAGTCGTGATTATCGACGATGTGATTACAACAGGAAGCAGCATCAAGGAACACGCAGAGGAACTTGGCAAATATGGGGTGGAAGTTGTCGGGATTGTCTGTTTGGCTAAAACCGTGAAATATCCGGAGAAAGTAGAGATTTGGATTGAATCTCATTTCAAATAGGAAAATGTAAAGGAGTACAGGTTTAGTCCGGTTCTTGTAGTATATATACAAGATTTCATTAAACCTGTTTTTCTAAAGCTGGAGAATCTTGCTTTCCAAAAAAGGAAATCTTAAAAGTAAAATGTGACAGGTTTAGTTTAGTCCTTGTAGTATATATACAAGATTCAATTAAAACTATTATTATAAACTCATCCGGCTGATTACTTGATTATGCACTGAGTGGAAAATACAGTTGGTGATTTTTCTTTTGGGAGGCAAAAAATATCAAATATAGGGAGTGATTTGAGGTTGGAACTTACTTCTTACGATTTTGTATTGATTGGCTGAATTTTGAATAATTATGTTACTATCTTGTTAATCTAATAAATCTATTGTTTTGTATATTATTGTAATTCAGATATTTATAGTGCTATTTTTGTGATATTCCCATTTATGGCGCGGTACATAAGTAGTGAGATGTAGATGGGGAATATTCAACAACTTCTCTATTTTTTTAAGTTGAGCATTCTGATAGCGTAACGCATTGTAATATTGTTCTTGTAAGTCTCGAGAAATATTAGAATGAAGAATAGGCAATACATAATCTGACCCCTCAGTGAGGGAACTATATTTCTCTATAATTTCTTCCATACAAGGTTCAAGACCTATAATCAGCTGCCGACCTGTCTTTTTACGATGATAAGTGATAAGACCATCTTTGATATCCTTTTTACACAAATGGGCCATATCTACAAAAGCCATACCACGTGTATAGAAACTGAACATGAACAAATCACGAGCTAATTCCAACTTTTTCTTACCACTTAAATCCAACTCTTTCAACAGACGTAGTGCTTCTATACTTAAAGCACGTTTCTGCGTCTTATCAATTCCAGTGTACACACCCTCAAACGAATGTTGTTGAACAGCCAAGTTCTTGCTTACAGCCTTATTATACACAGCACGCAATACACGCATATAAAACGAGGAGGTATTCGACACCACACCACGCTGTTTCAGCCAAGATTGATAACTCTTAATCTGCTCGGAAGTTATCTCTTCTATACTGAGGTCTTCTCCCTTACGGAAGTTAAAGAAACTATTAAAAGTACATGAGTAAGAAACGGCGGTCTTAAACTGACCGTTGTTTTGCAGAAGTTCTTCCTGCTCTTTCATAAAAGAAAAAAATGAATTGCTACACATAAATTATTTATTAAAATAGACAATGCCAACATGACATTGCGAGGTTAAATGTATAACAACGGTCGCGGTTAAAAAAGGATTCGTTTATTTAAATTCTTAACAATCAATAAAAAAGCCCGAAACGTTCGCTTCGGACTTTTCTATATACTTGACTTCATTTATTCAACTTCCGGTGTAATCAGTTTATAACCCTTACCGTGAATGTTGATGATTTCGATAGAGTCGTCTTCTTTTAAATGTTTACGCAATTTAGTGATATACACGTCCATGCTTCGGGCATTGAAGTAATTATCATCAATCCAAATAGTTTTCAATGCAAAGTCACGCTGCAGAATTTCATTGGCATGCGCACACAGCAATCCCAACAATTCTGACTCCTTAGTAGTAAGTTTGGTGTTCTTGCCATCAATAGACAGAATTTGTTTCTGAGTATCGAAAGTAAAGCGACCAATCTTATAAATATTACTTTCCTTATTTCTCTTACCACGCACACGACGCAAGATGGCTTCGATACGGAAAGTCAATTCTTCCATACTGAACGGCTTGGTGATATAATCATCAGCACCGATTTTAAACCCTTCCAAGATATCTTCTTTCAGCGTCTTTGCTGTCAAGAAGATAATAGGAATTTCAGCATTTGCAGCACGAATTTCCTGTGCCAGCGTGAAACCGTCCTTTTTAGGCATCATCACATCCAGTACACACAAATCATATTTGTTCTTCAAGAAAGCCTTGTAACCGGCATCACCATCCGGACAAAGTTCAGCCGAGTAGCCTTTTGCCTGCAAATATTCTCTCAAAAGCATGCCAAGATTCTCATCATCTTCGCATAACAAGATACGCAATTTCTCGTCCATATTATTCATTTTTTAATAAAGGTAATACAATAATAAATTTAGTTCCTACATTCAGTTCACTGTCAGCACGTATAACGCCTTTATGATCCTGAATTATTTTCTTCACGTAAGCCAAGCCCAAACCGAATCCTTTCACATCGTGCAGGTTACCGGTGTGTACCCGATAGAACTTATCAAATATCTTTTTCAGGTTTTCCTTCTTGATACCGATACCATTGTCCTGTATCGAGATATAAAGTTTACCTGACTCGTTCCATGTCCGTATGTTCAGCAGCAGTTCTCCTTCCGGTTTCTTATACTTCACTGCATTGTCCAGCAAGTTAAAGATAACATTCGTAAAGTGCATTTCGTCCACAAATATATCAGGATTCTCTGCATCTAAACTGGAAGTGATTTTCCCATTATACTTTTCCACTTTCAATGTAAAAGTATTAACGACTCCCGCTATCAGTTCATTTGCATTCACTTCCTTCATCTTGAGCGTTGCCTTCTGCCTTTCGAACATTGACATCTGCAATACTTTCTCTACCTGAAAACGCAAACGTTTCGTCTCGTCATTGATAACCCCCGAAATATGCTGGAACATAGCCGGAGACTTACCCACTGCAGGGTCTTTCAACATCTGTGCCGCCAACGAGATGGTAGAGATAGGTGTCTTAAACTCATGCGTCATATTGTTGATGAAGTCATTCTTTATCTCTGTCAGCTTCTTCTGGCGGAAGATGATATAGATGGTAAAGATGAATGTCACAAGCAATACAAACGTAAAAATGAGCGACGGTATCATAAATTTAACAGAACTGAATATGTAACTGTTCAAATCAGGGAAGTGAACATTTACCATTCCCATTCGTGCAGGCGGATCATTCTGGAATATTACCTTGCGGTAAGTGTTCTCGCTACCCTCGTTCGTATAGTCGGGACAATGATAAGCCTCCGTTCCCTCACGATCCGTTACTGTAAAATGATACGGAATATCAATACCGTTATTCAGTAATTCCGTCTTTATAAACAAATCCAACTGCTTAAAGTTAATACGCTCTTTAAGCGGTTTATCACTGGCTGTACGCAAAATAGTATAAACCACTTCGTCTAACAATGCCCGCTGGTATACATATCGCTCCTTGATGATCTCCTGCAACGCTCTGGCTGTTTGCGGGATATTTTTACCGGTAGAGATAATTGCCTTCGGAACATTGGCCGGGCGGTTTGTACTAATCTTCATCTTGAGTTCGAAAGTAGAATAACCGTCCAACCCATCCGAAGAGACAGCATAATGCTGTGTGTGTGCAACCACTTCGCCTTCATCCTTTCCTTCTTGTGCAGCCTGCTGCCGGGATAATTGAGCAGCTCTTTCGGTAGCAATAACATCGTCTTCCAAATATTTCTTTGTTTCTACCAGCTCAATATTCCTGCACGCCTGGTCCAAACTGCGCCGAACCGATTCATCAAATTGCTCTCTGCGCATCTTCACCATTTCTTCAATATAGCTTACCTGCAAGTAAAGCAAACTCAGAAATGAGAGACCCATTACAATTCCTAATATCCAAATAGTAGACTTTTTCATGCCAGCAAAATTAAAAGCGTTAAACCTTATTACATAATGGATTAACCAAATTTAAACGGCAATTCTCTATAATTAACCGAAAAAGTCATTTAAACTAATAATCTGACTACTATAACAAAATTAACGCCACTTGGTTTGCAAAAATAATAAAAAATTAAGTTCAAAACCAAATAATAAACCTAAAAGTTTAAGGTTACTTAAATAAAAAGGAACGCCTTTTTAACGAAAAGCGTTCCTTTTAGATGCTATTTTTTACAGTTTACATTATTCGTCCTTATTTTCATTCGCCTCAAATTCTTTCATTAATTTATCTTGAACGTCACCCGGAACGAGTTCGTAGCTGGCAAACTTCATAATGAATGAAGCACGGCCACCGGTCAATGAGCTCAAAGAAGTGGAGTAAGAGGACATTTCTTTCAAAGGCACTTTAGCAACTAATTTCTCATAACCGTTTTCGCTGCTCATGCCCATAATCATACCACGACGACCCTGCAAGTCGCTCATCACATCGCCCATCTTGTCACTTGGAACAAATACTTCAACATCATAAATAGGTTCCAGAATCTTCGGACCGGCATTCTTAAACGCTTCACTGAAGGCATTACGTCCGGCAAGCATAAAGGAGATTTCATTGGAATCTACCGGGTGCATCTTGCCATCATAAACAATCACGCGGACGTCACGGGCATAAGAACCGGTCAACGGTCCTTGCTCCATACGGCTCATGATACCTTTCAAAATAGCCGGCATGAAACGTGCATCAATAGCACCTCCCACTACACTGTTAATGAACACTAATTTACCGCCCCATTCCAATGGAACTTCTTCAGTACCCTTTACGTTTATCTTGAATTCCTGTCCGTTAAACTTATAAGTATCGGGAACCGGCATACCTTCATAATAAGGTTCTACGATAAGATGAACTTCACCAAACTGTCCGGCACCACCTGATTGTTTCTTATGGCGGTAATCGGCACGGGCTGCTTTGGTAATTGTTTCACGATAAGGAATCTTCGGCTCTTCAAATTTAATCTGCAACTTCTCGTTGTTTTCCAAACGCCATTTCAATGTACGCAGATGGAACTCACCCTGTCCGTGAACGATGGTCTGTTTTAATTCTTTAGACTGTTCGATTTCCCAAGTGGGATCTTCTTCACGCATACGGTTCAGTACAACCATCATCTTTTCCACATCCGCCTCGTTCAGCGGTTTGATAGCGCGAGAATATTTAGCATTAGGATATTTGATGAAATTGAAACGGTTGTCGCAATCTTTACCGTTCAGCGTATTGCCAGTTTTTACGTCTTTCAACTTCACTGTACAGCCGATATCACCGGCACGCAATTCTTCAACGGGAATACGGTTTGAACCGGCGCATACAAAGAGCTGTGCCATACGTTCCTTTGAGCCACGATCCGCATTTGTCAAATCATCACCTTCATGTAC
Organism: uncultured Phocaeicola sp.; assembly: GCF_948499155.1. Classification (NCBI taxonomy): domain Bacteria; kingdom Pseudomonadati; phylum Bacteroidota; class Bacteroidia; order Bacteroidales; family Bacteroidaceae; genus Phocaeicola; species uncultured Phocaeicola sp. Next base: position 294,985 of record NZ_CAOOSE010000002.1, read on the forward strand.
GGTTCCACTCATTACCTTGAAATATTGAACTCCGCCAATATGCGGCTCAACAGCTGTTTTAAAGAAATAAAGTGAAGTAGGACCTTCAGCATTCGGTTCTACCACCTCACCTCTGGTATTGTGTACTTTCGGCATTTCATCTACAAACGGAACTACATTTCCCAAGAATTCCATCAAGCGGCGAACACCCATATCTTTACCTGCACATACACAGAACACGGGGAACATGCCACGTGCAGCCAATCCCTTACGGATACCTTCACGCATTTCGTCTTCGGTCAATGACTCCGATTCAAAGAATTTCTCCATCAAAGTTTCATCGTGTTCGGCAGCAGCCTCAACCAATGCTTTGTGCAGTTCCATCGCCTTTTCTTTTTCCGAATCCGGAATTTCTTCAATGGTAGGTGCACCACCTTCAGGACCCCATGAATATTTCTTCATCAACAGCACGTCAATTAACTCATGGAAATTAGGCCCGGTCTCAATCGGATATTGTACGGGAACTACTTTAGATCCATAGATGGCTTGCAATTGTTCCAATACATTGTCATAGTCACACTTTTCATTATCGAGCTGGTTTACCAGGAAGATGACAGGTTTACCTAATTTTTCGGTGTAGCGGAAATGGTTTTGTGTACCTACTTCGGGACCGTATTGTCCGTTCAACAAAAGGATAGCAGTGTCTGTTACATTCAACGCAGTAAGGGCGGCACCTACAAAGTCATCACTGCCCGGGCAGTCAATTATATTAAGTTTTTTTCCGTTCCATTCTACATGATAAACGGTAGAGAACACTGAATAACCATATTCTTGCTCTACCGGAAAATAATCACTAACCGTATTTTTGGCAGTAATTCTGCCACGACGTTTTATAATACCACTCTCAAAGAGCAATGACTCTGTGAGGGTGGTTTTACCTGATCCATCATTGCCTAGGAGTGCAATGTTTTTAATTTCGTTAGTCTGATATACTTTCATGATATCTAAGATTTAATTATTAACAAACGGATATGTGTCTCATATCTCCTTAAAAGTGGAGCGCAAATTAGGAAATAAAGACAAAAAAAGCAACCTCAAGGCAGGTGTTACTAAACTATGTTTTACGGCAGGATTATCAAACTCCCAAACGTTATGCCCTCTTATTCTTAACCTTAATACTATCTACTCTTCCGATAATCCCTCAAATAAATATAAATATCTGTTCGATACCGCGAAAAGCAATGATAGTTTTCGTAGTTTTGCGCATTATTTTAATATATGGCCGGACTCTATTTACATATTCCCTTTTGCAAACGACGTTGCATCTACTGCGATTTCTTTTCCACTACCCAAAGTGAAAAGAAAACAGCTTATGTATCTTCTTTATGCCGTGAGCTGGAGATGCGCAAAGATTATGTTTCGGGAGAATCAATAGAAACCATCTATTTCGGTGGAGGAACTCCTTCCCAGCTGTCACAAGAGGATTTCATCAGAATATTCTCTCTTATATATAAGGTGTATAATGTGGAGCCCGATGCCGAAATCACACTTGAAGCAAATCCGGATGACCTGACGCCGGAATATATCACTATGCTCCGCAGCCTGCCTTTCAACCGTCTGAGCATGGGAATCCAAACGTTCAATGAGGACACATTGAAACTATTACAGCGCCGCCACACTGCCGCACAAGCCATCCACGCTTTTAACGACTGCCGCCGAGCAGGATTTCATAACATCAGTATCGATTTGATGTACGGACTTCCCGGTGAAACACTCGATTCGTGGCAGAAAGACTTGGTTCAGGCGATAAACCTGCATCCCGAACACATCTCCGCCTATCATCTGATATACGAAGAAAATACTGTTTTATGGAAACTTCGCGAACAACATAAAGTAGCCGAAGCCGATGAGGACTTGAGCGTTGCCTTGTTCAGCACTCTTATCGACAGCCTGAGTGCTGCCGGATATGAGCATTATGAAATATCCAACTTCTGTCTGCCCGGACTGCATTCCCGACACAATTCCAGTTATTGGACCGGAAAGAAATACTTGGGTTGCGGACCGTCGGCACATTCCTACAACGGCATTTCACGTCAATGGAATATTGCTTCACTGGACGAATACACTAAAGGCATAGAAGACGGAACTCCGGCGTTCGAGATTGAGGAGCTCGATTTATACACCCGCTATAACGACTTTGTAATTACCAGTATCCGTACCGAATGGGGAATGCCGCTCTCCAAACTCCGCAGAGAATACGGTGAGAAATTATATGCCTATTGTCTGCGTATGGCACAGCCCCACTTGAAACAGGGAACACTGGAGATAGTCAACGATACACTAAAACTGACACGAGCGGGTATTTTCATTTCAGACGGCATAATGAGTGATATGCTCCGTGTAGAAGATTTTTAGTAAATTTGTCATCGATTTAACAACCAACAGACACACCCTACACAGCAATGGAGGAAACTGAATTACTAAAGAAAATACAAAAGCATGACTCCGAACAAGCTTTCCGGTCTTTATACAATCTGTATTACGACCGCTTTTTCCGTATTGCTTTCTACTATCTGCAACGTGACGAATGGGCACAAGAAGTGGTATTGGATGTTTTCACCGGTCTATGGAACAATCGGAAACGACAAGTGATTCCCGATGACTTCAATAAATACAGCTATGCACTGATACGCAACGCCGCCCTTAATTATCTGGAAAAGGAGCAACGCCGCGAAGCCATGCCATTGGACAATATCCCCGAAAGAATATCCTCCTCCCCCTTCCCCCGAAGAACGGATTATTAATGAAGAATTATTCGCTCTGTACGAAAATTCACTGAATGAACTGCCCGACCGTTGCCGAGAAGTTTTTATCAAAGTACGTGAAGAGAAACAAAGCTATGCTGCTGTTGCCGAGGAACTTAACATTAGTCCTAAGACAGTAGACGCCCAACTGCAGAAAGCCGTTACCCGACTAAAAGAAAAAATAAATAATTATTTTAGGAATAAAGAGTAGGGAGATTTACCGATATGCCTGTCTTTACTTATAGAGAAAACTAATAAACTAAAACTAAAAAGTAAAAGACATGAGAACAAGTACACGTATGGCCCTCCCCTTCTTCTATGCATTATTAGTAGGGGCGTGCAGCAACAATGACAGTTATCCGAAAGAGTACATCGGATTTGAACGCGCTATGACCGACCACACTTTTGACGCCAACAACCAGGAGGAAACAATCACAATCAAGATTGTTGCCGGCGAAAAGCAAGACGAAGACCAAAAACTAAAACTAAATTCATCACAACCACAAGTATTAAAAATTACAGAACCTAATCCGATTATTGCCAAAGGCAAAAAGTCTGTAAAAGTAGATGTTATACTTTATCCGCAGAAGATTGCCAAGGGCCAGCGTATGCTTACTCTCACTTGCAAACCTGAAAGAAAAGATACAAAAGTTTCGGAAATGTCCATTCATCTGCGAAAGAAGTAGTATCTTTACCGGGCAAATGAGATAACATGAATTCACCGAAATCCGATAAAGAGCTGAACGAATGGCTGGAGCATCTGGCTTCATCTACTCATTCACCGCAGGGAAAATTCTCGGCGGAAGAGGGTTATGACATCTTGCAAAAACGCCTTAAACCGGCATCCCACAAACGCAAAGTATTTACCATTCGATACATTGCGGCGGCTGCCGTCCTCGTTCTCCTCTTAGGATTCGGTTGGATGTTCTATTCTTATCAGCATCCTTCTCCCCTGTTGATGGCATCGACCGGAGCCGAAACCCAAGTGCTAGAACTGCCCGACGGTTCAACTGTGACTCTAAACCGACATTCGCAATTGAGTTATCCCGAAACTTTCGGTAAGGAGCGTATCGTGGAACTGAACGGGGAAGCTTACTTTGAGGTCAGCAAGAATCCGGAAAAGCCTTTCCGGGTAAAGACTTCCGGGGTAACAGTCTGCGTATTGGGAACACATTTCAATGTCAATGCCTATGCCGCCGATTCTTTAGTTGAAACAACTCTGCTGGAAGGAAGTGTTGCCGTAAGCGACAATGCCAATGGCAGCCAAGTGATATTAAAACCTAATGAAACGGCCATTTATCATAAACAGGCCGGAACGCTCACCACACAACCAGACGAGGATGCAGGTAATGAAATAAGCTGGAGAGACGGTGTCTTGTCCTTCAATGATATTTCGATGGAAGACATTGTCCGCCAATTATCTCATCACTTCAATGTAAAGATTGAGATTACAGGGGAACAATTGCGTACATACAAGTTGAATGCCCGTTTTAAGCACAACGAAACGCTGAAAGAAATTCTGGACATGCTCGCCGTAATCGGTGACTTTACGTATCAAACTACACAAGCCAACGTAATAGAATTAAAACAGAAAACTAAAACTAAATGATTTTTGTATTTTACCGAAAGCATAGCATCAGGAAACTAATCTTGATGTTATCACTTTGCTTTTCAATTTCCATCGCTAAGGCACAGACACCGGATATGCCTGTCAGTCTTCATCTGAAACAAGCTGACCTGAAAGAGTTCATTGCCCGAATAGAGGAAGCAACAGGATATTCTTTTATCTATGGTGAAGAGGTGGTATTGAAACATCCTATAACTATCAGCCAAAAGAAAGTACCTTTACAAACCGTACTGACCAAGGCATTTATGGGGCAGGATATCAAATTTGAGTTTGTGGCACATCATATCCTATTAAAGAAGGAGAAACCGCAAACTGTCAAACGACATGTTACATTAAATGGTTACATGCTGGACGCCACTTCTAAAGAAACACTGATTGGCGCCAACATCTATAGCAAACAAAACGGACTGGGAACCATTACCAACCCGTTTGGTTATTTCAGTATAACATTACCCGAAGGAAACACAAAACTAAACTTTTCATATATCGGCTACACGACGCAGGAAATGAATCTGAACTTATGCAATGACACACTGATTACCATCCAAATGTACAATGATAACCAGTTGGATGAGGTCATTGTCTTATCCGAGAAGCCGGAAACAGGTATCCGAAGCAGTCGCATGGGAGCCAGCAACATTCCAATTGCACATATCAAGAACACACCCGCCTTACTTAGTGAGGCGGATGTGCTTAAAACCATCCAACTACTGCCCGGAGTACAAGGTGGTGTCACCGGTACCAGCGGCTTGTATGTGCGTGGAGGAGGGCCCGACCAAAATCTGTATTTATTAGATGGAGCGCCCCTATACAATGTAGACCATACTCTAGGCTTCCTGTCGGTCTTTACACCCGAAGCCGTCAAGAAGGTAGATTTATACAAAGGCAGCTTTCCGGCCCGTTTCGGCGGCCGCCTCTCATCAGTAGTGGATGTACGCACCAACGATGGAGACATGCAGCACTATCATGGAAGCTTCAGTATCGGATTGCTTACGTCGCGTCTGCATTTTGAGGGACCGATATGGAAAAACCGCACCTCTTTTCTGATTTCAGCACGTCGCAGCTATCTGGATTGGTTGATTAAGCCCTTCTTGGACAAAGACAGTAAAGGAGGATATTTCCTTTACGACATCAATGCCAAACTCAATCACCGCTTCAACGACCGCAACCGACTTTTTCTGTCCTTCTACAACGGTCAGGACAATATAAACTTCAAGAACAAATACACCGTCAACGGAAATGAGCAACTATGGAATGAAAAGGAAAAACAGGTCATTAACTGGGGCAGCACTCTAGCTACATTGCGCCTGAACCACGTTTGCAATGAACAATTGTTCAACAATACCACGCTGTCTTACAACCATTTCCGATTTCATATCAAAAACGATGCATCATACAAAGATGAAACCTTTAAGAGCCGTTACCAATCAGGTATTGATGACATAGGAATGATTTCGGATTTTGATTTCCATCCCTCCCCTTCCCATTTTATCAAGTTTGGAGGCAAATATCTGTATCACCTGTTCCGACCGGAAGTGCAGCATGTGCTGACACGTCACCAAGATAACCAAGAGCTTGCCAACATTGGAGAAGGGCCTATCCGTTCTCATGAAATATCGTTCTACGCCGAAGACGACTTTAAACTGAACGACCGATGGAAAGCGAACATAGGTGCTCACCTCTCTTTATTTCATGTACAGCACCACACCTATTCCTCTCTGGAGCCCCGACTCTCATTAAGTTATAACGCACGTCCCGATTTGACATTCAAAGCGGCATATACCCACATGACACAATACGTTCACCTCCTGACCTCATCAGCCATTGCAATGCCCACAGATTTGTGGGTACCTGTCACCAAAGACCTTCATCCGATGCTGGCACGTCAGTTTTCGGTAGGTGCCTACTACACCGGAATCCGTGGATGGGAATTTTCTGTAGAAGGCTATTACAAAGCCATGAAAAATATACTGGAATACAAAGACGGCAATGCATTGGGAGGCAACTCTACCAATTGGGAAGATAAAGTGGAAATGGGAAGAGGACGCAACTTCGGAATAGAATTCATGGTAGAAAAGAAAAGCGGCCGTACCAACGGATGGATTAACTACACCCTGGCCAAAGCTGACCGGAAATTCAGTGAGCATGGTATCAATGGCGGACGCCGTTTCCCCTACAAATATGACCGGAGACACTCAGTTAATATCACCCTCAACCATCAATTTACCAAAGGCATATCCATGAGTGCCTCATGGACGTTTGCATCAGGCAATACAGCTACCCTCCCAATGGAAAAAGGTACTGTGATATTGCCGGACGGACATATCTGGTGGGAGAATTATTACTATTATATGGGATACTCAGGCACTCAGAATCCTATAAACAATAATCAGAATATATCACCTACCGAATATTGCAGCTCACGAAACAACTATCGTTTGCCTGCCAGCCACCAACTGAATATAGGAGTCAACTTCCGAAAGAAGACCAAGCATGGCGAGCGCATTTGGAATGTAAGTCTGTTTAATGCATATAATGCCATGAACCCTAACCACATGTATATCGAATATAAAGAACCCAGTCCCGGAGAACAGGCAGTCCCCATACTCAAGAAACTGACACTGCTTCCCTGCCTTCCTTCTTTTTCGTATACCTATAAATTCTAAAGAATAATGAAACAGTTATCTTTACTTCTCGTATTGACAGCATTACTGACAGCCTGCACCACCGAGATAGGACCTGTCACTACCAATGAGCCGAAAAAACTCATTATCAATGCAATTCTCAGCACTGACAAAGTGGAGAATGCCATTTATCTGAATTTAACCGACCGTGTAAATCCTGAAATAGTAAAAAACGGAATCATCAGATTATACATCAACGGAGAACTGTCCGAAACGATAGATGAATGTAAGTATAATCCTTTATATAATGACAGAGACAGCTATTCCGACTATTACTATCCGGTGCACAGCCGTTTTCAAAGTGGCGACAACGTACGTTTGGAGGTCGAAACCAAAGACGGTCATTTCAGAGCGGAAGCAGAAACCAATGTTTATGAAAATTTGAAAATAGCCGGCTTGGATACCACTCATATAACGACATCCGGCGTATATTCATGGATTGGTACAGCTATACGCCTCAAAGTAAAACTGGAGGCTCCCATGTCCGAAAAGAAACAACCCCATTACTACCGCGTCCATTTAAAAGAAGATTGCACGTACCGGCTCACCAATAAGGAAACCCTGAAGGACTCCATTGCACAATCCAACTACTGGAATTCTCCGGCTTATTACTATGATATCGCTTTGATGGATGGCAAACCGGGAGATCAGAACAACAATGACTTTGACATTACTATCCTGCCTACTACCAGGAATGACTACAGAGTATTTAGTGACATATACTTCAACAACAGGAAATATACAATGGATTTAAGTATCTTCCCCGGTGCTTGGTTTAACGGCCTAGTCTATCATATCCGTCATGCCACCGTCCGTGAGACACTCCATTTTTATGCCATTTCCCAAGAAGAATATCTATATCTGCGTGCATTATCCGCCCACAACGAACATGACAGCAGTGATCCTTTCGAAAATCCTGTTATCTTCCCCAGCAACGTAAAAGGAGGCATCGGCATTTTTGCCATCGAAAACCCGACCGAATACCCTTTTGACGCTTTCGATAAAGATATCGCGGAGTAACTCTCATAAAAGACATTTGCCATATCGGACGGTGATTTTGTTCACCTTCCTGATATGGCAAATGCATATAGGGACTATATTAGCTCTTATTTAGCCAAGCTATAAACAACGTCCATAATCTTTTGTCCGATTTCATCAGCAGCCTCCATAGTAGATGCCTCCGAATAAACACGGATAATCGGTTCGGTGTTACTCTTGCGCAAGTGCACCCATTTATCGGGGAAGTCAATCTTCACACCGTCAATGTCATTGATTTCTTCGTCTTTATACAGTTCTTTCACCTTCGCCAAAATTGCATCCACATCTGTCTCAGGAGTCAGGTCGATACGATTCTTCGCAATAAAGTAAGGAGGATAAGAAGCACGCAGTTCGCTCACCTTCTTTCCTTCGTGTGCCAGATGGCTCAAGAACAATGCAATACCTACCAATGCATCACGTCCGCAATGGCTTTCCGGATAGATAACTCCACCATTACCTTCACCACCGATTACTGCATTTGTGGCTTTCATCTTCGCTACCACATTTACTTCACCTACGGCAGAAGCATTATATTCGCAACCATATTTGCGGGTTACATCACGCAAAGCACGAGTAGAACTCAAATTGGAAACTGTATTTCCCGGAGTATGTTTCAATACATAATCGGCAACGGTTACCAATGTATATTCCTCACCATACATTTTTCCGTCTTCACAAATCATAGCCAGACGGTCAACGTCAGGGTCAACAACAAAAGCCACATCACAACCGCCTTTTGCCATCAGCCCCATGATATCTCCCAAGTTCTTTTCAAGAGGCTCGGGATTATGCTGGAAGTTCCCCGTCGGTTCACAATATAGTTTCTCTACATGTTTCACACCAAGACGTTCCAATAATTCGGGAAGAATAATTCCTCCTACAGAGTTTACGCAGTCAATAGCTACATGGAAATCAGCCTTGCGGATAGCCTCCACGTCAACCAACTTCAATGCCAACACACTGTCAATATGCTTTTGATTGTAAGTATTGTCTTCACGATAGCTTCCTAAATGGTCTACATCGGCAAAATCAAATTCTTCAGCCTCAGCAATACGAAGGACTTCATTTCCTTCTTCCTTATTCAGGAACTCACCTTTTTCATTCAATAGTTTCAGGGCATTCCATTGTTTGGGATTATGGCTCGCAGTCAGAATAATACCTCCACACGCACCTTCCATAGTGACAGCCAATTCGGTTGTCGGAGTAGAAGCCAAACCGATGTTTACCACATCGAAGCCCATTCCCATCAAGGTTCCGCATACCACGTTCTTTACCATCTCACCGGAGATGCGGGCATCGCGTCCTACTACAATTTTATTACTCTTTACAGTCGTTGTTTTACGTATCAGCGTTGCATAAGCTGATGTGAATTTTACAATATCCAGCGGGTTCAAACCTTCCCCCGCATGGCCACCGATAGTGCCACGGATACCTGAGATTGATTTAATTAGTGTCATCGTCCTAATTGATAAGTTATTTCATAGTAACAAGGATAAACGTAAGCAGAAGCGTTCTTTTGTCCCTCGCTATGGGGAACAATCAATCTTACTTTTGCGCGGCCGGATATTTCGCGACCGGCCCTGATATAATTAAACGGAACCAGCCAACCACTGGGAACAAACGTGCTGCTATATACAGAGGCCATTTGTCCTGTAGTGAAAGAGGCCGAAAAATTCTTTCCCGACTTAGTCAACATAAATTCATCGGGGTGTGGTGCAAGATTACCAATGGTATTCAAAGATAAAGTGTCGCCTGTTCCATCTGCCGTTATCTGCTCTTCTACATAACGGGCCAGCACTTCATAACGTCCGTCTTTCAGAACATCCCCATTTCCTTTTTCCACAATTTGCATATACACACCATTGTCTGAGAAAAGAACAAACTCATTGTCCTTAACATTCGTAGTTGAGTCTTGTTCCTGAAACTGCTCAAAGCTGATTACCTTGATATCTTCCTTCTCAATAAACCGCTTAATAGCTTCTCTTTCCTCTTCCTTCATCTCAGCATAGGTCTTTCCGTTGTTACAAGACTGGAAAACCAATCCTAAAAGAAACACTGATGTGAACAGTATACTTAATTTCTTCATTCTTATTCTGTTATAATTTCGGGCAAAAGTAATAAATCACCCGCAAACTTTTATATTGTTTTTAGGCAATTATACTAAAATAACTATTTTTTTGCCAACAATAGCTCTTCATACTTCAATAAAGCCTGTTTAAACAAGTCTATGGCTTCTTCCATCGTGCCATAAAACTCACCTCCCGAAGCATTCAAATGCCCGCCTCCGTTGAAAAAATCAGCGGCTACCTTATTACAGGGGAAGGTACCGACCGAACGCAAGGAAACTTTAATCATATTTTTCTCCGTATCTTCGCGCAAGAAAGCAGAGAAACGCACATTCTTAATAGAAAGGGGAATATTCACAAAACCTTCTGTATCTCCCTTCACATATTGAAATTTGCCTTGTTCCTCTTTCGTCAGCCAAATCAATGCCGAATTAAATTCGGGAAAGACCTGCATCTTATCATAAAGCACATACCCCATCAGGCGCAAGCGTCCTTCGGAATACGTATTATATACTTTGCGGTAAATCTCATCCTTGTCTATACCTTTCGAAAGAAGTTCACCGATGATGAAATAAATTTCCCGGCTATTCGAATTATAAGTGAAACCGCCCGTATCTGTCATCATTCCTGTATAAATACATTCAGCCCCTTCTTTGGTGATATCTTCAAAATACCCCAAACGACAAATCAAACGGAATACTAGTTCGGAAGTAGAGGAAATGTCGGGATGAGAAATGACAATCCGACAAAAATCGCCGGGATAAAGGTGATGATCTACCATCATCTTGCGCCCTTTTGAAGCAGCGACAGCATCCGCCATTGCATCAATACGCGACAGGACATTGAAGTCTAAGCAGCAGATAACATCTGCCTCAGCTATCAACTTATCGGCAAACTCTTTATATTTATCGTAACGGATGACATCTTTTGCCCCGGGCATCCAACGCAGGAAATCGGGGAAAGCATTGGGCACAATCACATTCACAGTCTTCTCTTGCGACTCAAGGAAATGGCATAGCCCCAGTGAAGAACCCATCGCATCTCCATCGGGAGATATATGAGTGACAATTACTATTTTTTCAGCTCTCTCAAACCATTTCTCTACATGGTCAATATTAGCTTGTGAAATTACTTTTGATAACATATATACTTCTTTTCTTTTGAAATGGCAAAAATACAAATTTATTCTTTATTCACAGAAGAATCCGGAAAGAACCTTTCTCTGAAATATCAATATAATCCAACCCCAAGGTCTTGCACTCCTCTTTATAGGCTTTTGATTTATAATCGCTGAGTGAGGCATCCAAGACTATCTTCTTTATTCGGAACAGTTTTTGCAATGGAGCAATCTTTCCTTTATATCCTTTACACAGATACATATAATCAATATTCAACAGATTTGTGGCGGACTTGTTGTGCCAATACCCATCAGTCACCATACAAATATTCATGCCTTTCCAATGGACAATCCCTTCATGACTCCATACCCTCTTGTCTTCATAGTCGGACAACAGCAGATAGGGTGTCGGCATTTTCTCGCGTCTCCAATAGGTTTCGCCGATGTTTTCCATATAAACATAGGTGCTGTCCTTCCGGTTTGAATATAAATAAGAGGAATTGTCCGCCTCTATAAAATGGACGGCAGCACAATTATACAGATTATAGAACACTATGGAAGGAGTGGTTGTATGAGGCAAATGAATATAGAACAATAGTGCCAGAATCACATTTATTCCTGCAAATACCCTGATTAATGCTCTTCTGCACCTGTTAGCCCAATAGTACAGGCCCAGTATGAAGAGCCCGTAGGACAAGCATACTTCCAACGAAGACAAATACAGCGAATCAATAAAAGCCGAAGGCAATCGGCTGATAGTCCATGTACCCCAATTCAAACATTTAATAACTTCTTCCAGCACAAACAGGATGTAATGATGAAGTCCTGCGGCCGATGCAAAGACAAAAGCCAGCAATGCCAAATAAATAATAATAGGAATCAATGGTGCAACCAGCAGATTAGCCAATAAAAAGTAAAGAGAGAAACCGGAAAAATAGTACATCACCAATGGGGCCGTACCTAATTGTGCCGCCACAGACACTACTGCTATTCCCCAGACATATCTCAAGACACGGTTGCGGATAAACCACAGCCGGTGCAATTCTGTATAACATACCGAAATAGCCAAGACCGCCATAAAAGAGAGTTGAAAACTCACATCAAACAAATAGAAGGGAGAATATAGCAGCATAGAGAATGCAGCTATTGCCAATATATCTAGAGGTTGTCCCCTTCTCCGTCCCAGCGCTCTGAGCTCGACCAACATACACATGATAACGGCACGCACCACCGAGGGCATCAGCCCTGCCACAAAAGCAAAACTCCATAACAACAGCGTGACAACTATCCATCTCAGAATACGCATTGTCTGATTACGGCAAAACGGCCGCAATACACGCCCTAACAGAAACCAAAGTATCCCGACATGAAGTCCTGACAATGCCAACACATGGCTGATACCCGCCACCGAATAAGACTCCCGTAACTCATCACTCAACTCTTCCTTATATCCCACCGTCAATGCAGAAAGCACGGCAAACTCCTCTCCTTTGAATCCCCATTTCCGATAATACCCTACAATTTTATCTCTGCAAGCCAAAGCCTGTTGCTTGACGCTGAGCACACGCGGTCGGTCCATGATATGCCAATATCCGGCATACACATACGCCGTACCGCTAATCTGTTTCCGCAACAAATAAGAGGCATAATCAAACTCATACGGATTACCTGCGTTATGCGGAGGATGGATTTCACTATAGAACAGGATATGCTCCCCACTTTGCAAGGCTTGCGACAAACTGTCCCTATAAACATATAGCAATATCTGCTTATGCTCCGTCTTCACCTTACATACCATCGTTTTCTCCTTAGCCACCGGAGGTTCTAAAACGACGCCTTGATACATTTTCTTTTCCGGCACCCACTCACAATTTACTTGATTCCACTGTATCTGTGTCACCATACTTCCCAAAACCAGCAGAAACAGACCGACCGTTCCTCCAAAAAGCCACCGATAGCGGTAAGCACTTGTCTTCAGCATCCACAGAAGAGCGGCAAAAAGCACAGCCATCACCCCAAAGTGCATGGACAGTAAATTCAAAGACCGAAAGTAAGTGTCGGATAAAAAAATTCCGACTACCAATGGAATGGTCAGCCGGAATATAGAACAAGGCTTCAAAGCCGAAGACAATCGCACCGCCGGATAATCAAAGATTCTTCAACTTATGAATCATTTCTCCCATGTCAGGAGCTTTGAATACCGCATTTCCCGCCACGAGGACATCCGCTCCGGCTTCCACCAGCAGCTTACCGGTTTCCAGATTCACTCCTCCATCTACTTCTATCAAAGCCTGCGAACCGGTACGGGCTATGAGCTCGCGCAGTTCTCTCACTTTATCCAATGTATGTGTAATGAACTTCTGACCTCCGAATCCCGGATTTACACTCATCAGCAAAACCATATCCACATCACAGATTATGTCCGCCAACATAGCAACAGGAGTAGAAGGATTAAGTGTTACAGCCGCTTTCATGCCTGCATCTTTTATCTGCTGCACCACTCTGTGCAAATGTATGCATGCTTCATAATGTACATTCATCATCATGGTGCCCAAGTCTTTCACTTCTTTTATGAACTTCTCAGGGTTGACAATCATCAAATGCACATCCAACGGTTTTTCCGTCAGTTCTGCTACATATTTCAATACGGGAAACCCAAAAGAAATATTAGGTACAAACACGCCGTCCATCACGTCAATATGCAACCAATCAGCTTCACTGCGATTGATTTGCTGTATGTCTGCCTGCAGATTAGCAAAATTGGCAGACAGTAAAGAAGGGGATATTAGAGGTTTAGCCATAATTCACTGTTCTTATTTCTTAGCATATATGTTGCAAAGGTACGACAAAAAAATGTGTTTACTTACGAATATCCGGTAAAATTGCAAATATTACATGAAGCCTGTTTAAATTTTCCTCAATCATAATCTTACAGTTGTCACAATTTGACCGGTACACTTCACACATATATACGTGCAGGCCGATGCGTACGTACGTGTAGGCTGATGCGTATATACGTGTAGGCTGATGCATACGTACGTGTAGACCGATGCGTACGTATGTGTGAAAATGCGTACGCGCACCCTTATTCTGCCGGCTAGCAGGAAATTATTTATTCAGAGTAAACCGCACTCCCAATTGAATATTAAAATTAAAAGGATGCTCTTTACGAATGGTCTGCCAATTACTGCCGTCATCAAAATAATAAACCACACCGGGCTCAGCATAAATGCCCACCTTATCTGTAATCTTAAACTGTGCTCCGGCAGCAGCCGACAACGACCATTGCAATGGTTTCACATGAATATTTTCGTTTGTTGCGTCTTTGTCCTGCTTATTCACAATACCCACCTTGTGCATCGTGCCCGCAACACACTTTTCAACCATTCCCCCGGCCGAAGCATAGACCTCAAAGCGTTTACTGCTCCACAAACGGCGGTCTACCTTTAAAGGAATTCCGACATAATGCAAGCGTTGCTCTTCTTCAAAATAAGAATCTTGAGAACCGGAACGTAAGTCAGTGGAAAGCAGAGTATACGTCACCCCTGTCTCAATGCCCCATTTCTCATCCAACTCAAAACGAAGAGACGCACCGAATGTGACAGGCATATGGTGCTCCACCTTTGTACTATTATCGGCATTCAGATTAGCAAAATAAACAGGCTCGGTCACCTCACCTCTGGCTTCCAAAGAAGCATAAGGTGAATTTTTCTTCGGTCCTTTATTCAATGGTGCCAGACTTCCGTATCCCGAATAATTCATATTGGAAGAAAAAGGAACGTTACCGGTGGAAATGCCGACCGACCACTTCCTGTCTCTTGTCTTCCGGGATGCAGCGTAGGCATAATAATTATTGCGTCCGGCAGATTTTGCAATCGGTTTCTGCTTGGGCTTCTCTCCTACTGCCTGTTTCGTTTCTTTCTCTTCTTTTTCCGTTGTCTCGGTTTGTTTCTCTTCTACCGCTTTTTCAGTCACCGCCTCATTATTATTAAATGCAGATACAGCTTTCTGCATAACAGCCTCCACACGGCCCGCTTTGTTTTGTGCCAATGCCACTGAGGGAACGATATGTGTCACTGAGGGACGGACAGGAATTACCTCCTCCATATCCGCCGAAGGAGGGAGAGACGCAACCTCAACAGATTTTCTTTCTATATATTCTGCCGAAGGAGAATGCCAAAACCATACGGTCACTGACGATATGACCACCAGCACGGCAATTGCTGCTACTGCCTGCCAGCGACGCCACAACGGAATAATCTTCGGAGTACCATTAAGTTCCTTCTCCAACTGATTCCAAAGATTAGCAGGAGCCGGTTCGGAATAGTCCTCCATCCGATGGCGTAAATTTTTTATCCATTTATCTTTCTCTTCCATTCCTATATCCTCTTTCTATAATCATTAATCTTCTTTATAAGTAAACTTTTGGCACGATACAATTGCGATGAAGAGGTATGCTCCGTTATTCCCAACATCTGAGCTATCTCTTTGTGTCCTTTCTCTTCAAATACGTATAGATTAAAAACGGTTCGGTAGCCTTCCGGCAATTCTTTTATAAACTGCATTAATACAGACTGGGGAATCTGTTCCATTGTATCATCGTCCCCATCCACCACGTCAGGCAACTCTTCCACTACAACTTCCTGATTGGCCGAAGACTTTTTGCGTAAATAGCCCAAAGCTTCATTTACCATCACACGTGCAAGCCATGCTTTGAGTGACCCTTCTCCTTTGTAGGTAAACTTGTCGAAAGAACGAAAGATATTCAAGAAACCATCATGCAAAACATCTTGTGCCGTCTCTCTGTCACCAATATAACGAACACAGATAGCCATCAATTGTCCGGCATAACGCTCATACAACTGCTTGCGAGCAAGGTTATCTCCCTTACCGCATCGTTTGACCAACTCTGTTTCATTCATTGTTTGTGACACTATTTTATTCTATAAATGATGAGACTGCAAAAATACTGCATTAATGAAGCATATTTTTTTGCTTAAGCAGATTTAACACTTCTAGAAGCAGTAAACACGCAGTCTGTACATTTATGCCATAGAAACACTCAAAAAGGAATAATGAAATGAAGCATATAAAGAATATAGCAGTCCTACTCTTTCTGTCGATTGTAGTCTGCATGACACAAGCATGCAGTCAAGACGAAGACATAGATGATATGCAAAACTGTATAGATAATTATAATGCAGACATGGCCATCATTGTCAATCCCATTACCTTGTCGGGGAGTACTTTGATTGATACCGACTTGAACGGATATACTTATATAGCCAACCCGCAAATCTTGTCTGACAATAAGATGAACCAAAAAGGGCAACGCATATTTTATACATACTCTACCATACCTCAAAGTATAGGTGCCGACAACATTCCTTATATTACTATTATTCAAGTAAATAAAGTGCTGACCAAAGAACCTGTTCTCTTAGAAGAAAATAATACGAAAGATTATGGTGCAGACCCGATTGACATTAGCGGGCAAAGCATAAGCAAAGCGCATCTCAACTTACGTTACACCATTTTAAACGGAGGTAACCAACTCATAGCACACACCATCAACTTGGTCATTGCCAAAGATGCCCGGCCTGACGCACAGGGATATTTGAGTGCCGAGCTGCGCCATGATGCGGCCGGTGACCTGCAAATCAATGCCAACAGTGGTTATGTTTCATTCACATTAGAGAATATGCCGGGATTTAAAGAAGGTACATTGAAGGGATTTAAGATAAAAACAAGAACTATTAAGAATGGAACAGATATCGTAGAAGTAACGATGAACAACAATAAGAAAAGTCTGAATTTTAATATCTAAACCATAACCTCAACCCAAAAACTAAACGACCGTTATAATATAATGCCTTATTTATTATAACGAAAGGCGCAGCCGGCAAATGCCATCCTGCGCCTTTTTATTTTCCATCCGCGTTTTGCTGATAAATCTTACTCTACACGGTTGTCATTAGCTGTCCTGTAACCTCTTAAGAAATCCGCAACGTGCATACGCTTCTTTCCTGCCAGCTGTAAAGACAATATATTGATGAAACCATCTTTCACCGCTATTTGGAAATCAGTCTTTAAATCTGTACGAATCTCCCCTATCTGCATATCATGCTGACAAAAGATTTTCTCAGCCTCATAAATCTTCATCACCTGCTTGCCGGCCCCGCCCATATACAGTTCTGTCCATGCAGCCGGATAGGGAGATAAACCGCGAATAAAATCATAGATTTCTTTCACGCCTTTACTCCAGTCTACGCGACACGTTTCCTTAAAGATTTTAGGAGCCGGGCGCAATTCCGCTTCCGCCTGCATCAGTTCTTCTTGCGGGATAGCCTTCACCGTACCGGCAAGAATAGCATCTACCGTTTCAAGCACCAACTCCCCTCCCAACATCATCAGTTTGTCATGCACAATTCCCACATTATCCGTATCGGCAATAGGCACACGCACCTGCTGTATGATTTCGCCGGTATCAATTTCATGCTTCAAAAAGAAAGTGGTTATGCCCGTCTCAGTATCTCCATTGATGACTGCCCAATTGATGGGAGCCGCCCCTCTGTACTGCGGCAATAAAGAAGCGTGAAGATTAAACGTTCCCAAACGAGGCATATTCCAAACAACTTCGGGCAACATTCGGAATGCCACCACAATCTGTAAGTCAGCCTGCAATGAGCGCAGTTCTTCGACGAAAGATTCCTCTTTCAACTTTTCCGGTTGAAGCACGCGCAATCCCTGCGAAACTGCATATTGCTTTACAGGACTAGGCTGCAACACGCTTCCGTGACGCCCCATCGGTTTGTCGGGCATCGTTATCACACCCACTACATTGTAACCTCCTTCAACCAAGCGTTTGAGACTCTCTACCGCAAAGTCGGGAGTACCCATATATACAATTTTCAAATCTTTCTTTTCCATACTTATAACTATTAATCTGCAGAAAAATCCACCAAAACCTGACGGTATGAGTTGAATATCTTCGACTTAGAAACAAATCCCTTATATTTGCCGGCCTCGTCTATCACAGGAAGATTCCAAGCCTTCGTATCATCAAACTTCCTCATAACTTCTTCCATCGAATCATTGACATAGATTCTGGCGGCAGGTGATACCATAAACTTTTCTACCTTGAAACGATGATATAACTCCTGACGGAACATAATGTTTCTGATATCGTCCAATGCCACGATGCCCAGCAACTCTCCATTCACATCCACAACAGGAAATAAATTACGTTTTGCCTGCGAAATGACCTTTACCATTTCACCCAAATCCATATCGGGGCGGACTTTCTCAAAGTCTGTTTCCACTACGCTTTCGATATTCATCAATGTTAATACAGCCTTATCCTTATGATGAGTCAGCAACTCCCCTTTTTTAGCCAGACGCATGGAATAAATACTATGCGGTTCAAACACCATAATAGTAAGATAAGAACTGACAGACACCATCATCAAAGGTAAAAACAAATCGTAGCCTCCGGTCAGCTCTGCAATCAGGAAAATACCCGTCAAGGGTGCATGCATCACCCCCGACATCAATCCTGCCATCCCCAACAATGCAAAATTCTTTTCCGGAATATACGGACCCAAATGAAATTCATTGCAGAAATGGGCAAAGATAAATCCGGTGATACATCCCAAAAACAAGCTGGGGGCAAAAATACCGCCACAACCGCCACCGCCATTAGTAGCACTGGATGCAAAGACTTTGAACAGAATTATCAATGCCAGATAAATCAGCAACAGACCGCCATATCCATAAAAGATTGAGTTATTCATCACCGTATCCCAATCCTGATTGGATACCCCGTTGAGCAATAAGTTAATCGTATCGTATCCTTCACCATAAAGAGGCGGAAAAAGGAAAATCAGGATACTTAGCATGATACCGCCGATAGCCAGTTTCACATACGGACTATTATAACGACGGAATACATTTTCCACCGAATTCATGGCACGAGTAAAATACAGGGAGACTAATCCACAAGCAATACCCAACAAGATGGCCGATGGGATACGCTCCATTAGAAACGGCTCATCCATGTGGAATTTAAACATAGCTTCCGAACCGGTAAGGATATAAGAAACCGTAGCGGCCGTCACACACGACACCAACAACGGCAACAGAGAAGCCATCGTCAAGTCTATCATCAAAACCTCCAAGGTGAATACCAATCCGGCAATAGGAGCTTTGAAAATACCGGCCACTGCTCCTGCAGCGCCACATCCCACCAAAAGCATCAGCGTCTTATGTTCCATCTTAAAGACACTGCCCAAATTGGAACCGATGGCAGAACCGGTCAGCACGATAGGTGCCTCAGCCCCCACCGACCCACCAAAACCGATGGTAATGGCACTTGCAATCATGGATGACCATGTATTATGCCGCTTGATACGGCTCTGACGCCGCGAAATGGCATAAAGAATCTTTGTCACACCATGGCTGATATCATCTTTCACAATATAACGAATGAATAAGCCGGTCAAAAAGATACCCACCACAGGATACACCAAATACAACCAGTTCACCCCTGTCGAGTCAAAATTCTCTGTCAGGAACTCCTTAATCCATTCCACCAGAAATTTCAGGAACCAGGCTGCCAGCGCAGTAAAGATACCAACCAAAAAGCTCAGTATCAGAATGAAATGTTTTTCCTTTATCCTTTGTTCGCGCCACAAAATAAAGCGCTGCAATAAACTCTTCTTATCTTCTATTATAGCATCCATTCTTTCTTATTCTCTTATAATCTTCACTTCTCCTCCTTTACCCAGCTTAATAATACTGGAAGGTTTCGGATGTCCGACTTCATCTTGTCTATAACCGACAATATAGTCTACCGCCTGTTTTACTTCCTCACTTATCTCACTGAAATTGGCAGGTGAAGGCTGGCCGCTAATGTTTGCCGAAGTAGAGACTATTGCTTTACGAAAGCGGAAACAGAGCTCCTTAGAAAATTCTTCACTTGTCACACGAATACCGACACTACCATCTTCCGCCAACAGGTTTTCGGCCAAATTACGAGCACCGTCATAGATAATAGTCAGCGGTTTGGTAGCATAATCTATCAAGTCCCATGCAACTGCAGGCACATCTCGTACATAGAAATCAACTTTCACCGAACTGTCTACCAGTACCAACATCGCCTTACTGTCTGCACGTCTCTTTATGTCATATACACGCTTCACAGCTTCTGCATTAGTTGCATCGCAACCTATTCCCCAGATGGTATCAGTAGGATAAAGAATTACCCCGCCTTTCTGCATAACCTCACAGGCTTTCTTCACATCTTGTCTAATCGCTTCGTCCATATCGATTTTATTGTTTGGGTTTTCAATTCTACGAATTGCAAATGTAGCAATTTTCCCATTGATAACGACTACTAAAACTAAAAAAAGATGCCTAAACAATTACTTCGAACTGTTTAAACATCTTCCCCAAACTATTTAAAGAGTATATTTAGAACAATGTATTCGTTCCTTCTATCAGATTACCCATTGCCCATGCAGCACGGATATTCAAGTCATGGTCTAAAATCAACAAATCGGCATCCTTATCTTTTTGCAATGACCCTTTCCTGTCATCTACTCCCATAATGCGTGCCGGAGTTTCCGAAACCATATTAATGGCATCGCCCAAAGGAATGCCGGCTTTAACCATCGTACGTACCAATACATCCATTGTAGCAATACTTCCTGCCAGTGAAGAACGGTCTGCCATCTTGCATACGCCATCCTCGATAATTACATTCGAATCAGTGATTTCAACTCCCTCGGCAGCGGCATAAGCCAGCGCATCAGTCACCAGACAAGTATGGTTCACCCCTTTCAGTTTATAAGCCAACCGCAAAATAGTAGAAGGCAAATGAATACCGTCAGCAATAAGTTCGATGGTCATTCCATCTGTCAGATAGACACTCTCCACCGTTCCTTCATATTTATATTCACGGCGTTTATGAAATCCCGGCATTGCATTATAAAAATGGGCCGCATGAGTATATCCGGCTTCATAAGCAGCTTTGATACCGTCATATTCAGCCTCGGTATGGGAAACAGCAGCCACTATCCCTTTAGATTTCAGATAGCCGGCAAACTCCAAAGCTCCCGGCAGTTCGGGAGATGAATCCCAGCGCTTGATACAATTGGTTTCATCCAACAATGAGGTATATTCTTCTTTATCCGGATTTTTCACCTTACCGGCAAACTGCTCACCTGCCATCTTAGGATTCAGGTAAGGCCCCTCCACATGAAGTCCCAATACCGGACTGTCTTTTTCTTCCATCAGCTTTTCGCATACACTTACGGCTTTACGAATCTCTGAAAAAGGAGAAGATGACAATGTAGGGAAAATGCTGGTGGCACCGTGTCTCTGATGTGCTTTGACTGCTGTGCGGAATGCCTCTTCCGTACACTCTGTAAAGTCGTGACCACCGCCTCCATGAGCATGCATACATACAAATCCGGGGACAATATACATGCCTTTGGCATCAATCAGATTAGCACCAATCAGCGCTAAATCGCAGTTAGTAACTTCAAGTATTTTATTATCCCGCATCAACACCGAACCTTCGTCCAGCCAACCCTGTGGGGTAAATATCTTACCATTGATAATTTGAGTTAACATAATATGTAAGTATTAGAATGTTTATTGACCTGCAAAGTAAGACATTTTATTTTATTCCTCTTTATAAAATTGGGATTTCTTTCTACTTTTTCCAATCGGCCATACAAACTATTCCATGACATTGGCCATTATCTTCATATATTTTTCTTTCACTTCCACATCATTTATAGGATTGCCCATCGTTATCACTTGGTCTGCCTCATCTAACAGAAAAGTCTGCGTATGCAGTTCTTTTGAAAATTGATTGAGATGGTTAAACAAATCTGTTTCATCCACACAGACAGGGTAAATAAAATGATTACGCTTTGCTATGTTGCACAGATTATCCCTATCTTTTGTATTAAAGTAAAAGACAAAAAACACATCATTTCCCGTCAAAGAGTCAACTTCATGGATAAACGTTTTCCAACGGTCGAAATGAAATTTATTCTCCTTACAGCCCAAGGAGTCTACATAGGTTACAATCTTATATTCAGAATGGGGAAAAGTAAAATGCACGGTATCACGTCCCTGAATAGTAAAAGTCGAATAGGAAGGAAAAGCCAATGCTTTCCCTTCCCACTCTTTAACCAAACGTGTATTCTTCTCCTTTTCTGTCTCTTTACAAGCACAAAACAGACAGAGAAACATGAAGAGAAGCAATGATGAGCTTACATGTTTCACTTCGTGGCTATTCTATTTTAAATGTGCCACTTAGGTACGTACCTCGCGGTGTCGTTATAGTTATAATATAAGTGCCTTTTGAATAACCACTTATATTAAAAACTTCAGGAGTAGAATCAATAAATGAAATAGTACGCTCTTCCATCTCCTGATTGTTTTCTTCTGATGCAACCGTCACTGTAGCATCAGAAAGGTCAACATAAAAAGTAATGGTAACTTGTGCACCTTGAAGATAAGCTTCTACAGGGAAAGAAGCAGATCGGAGGTCATCCATTTCATAAGTTCCCTTAAAATCGATATCTTTAGGGATCTCATATATTTGTGCCCATGCAGACACACTCAACAGCATAAAAAAGCAAGTCATTAATACGTTTTTCATAACAAATGGTTTTATAACAACTGCGAATTTAGAGAGCATTTCCCCATCATCCAAATAATCATCCCATTGATTTGCGACATTAGCTTTTTCTGATTATCAATAATATACATTAAAAGAACAAGCTTTTTTGCGACAAAACTTGAATAAAACACCTACCGTATTTCTCTCAATTCTAATATATAGGTGGTAAAATCATCTTTACTACCTTTAGAAAATCCAAATTTCTCGCATATACGATAAATCCATCGTTCTTCTGAGCGCAACTGTATCTTTAACAAATCAGAGATTTCATCATCAGAAAAATCCAATGCCTTTAAATAACAAACATCTCTTTCTCTCCCTGTCAACTGATATCTCTCCAATAATCGACTGGCAAAATTATTATAAACCAAGTCTAACCAGATATGTAGCTTCTCTCTATCTACAGCCGGGTCATAAGAAGGAAGCTCTTTAGATTTCAATTTCATTATCACTTCCAAAGCTTCAATATATTCCAGCGGGATATCTTTATCTTTCGACTTACAAATAATTTCCAATCTACGAATACTGACATCTTTCTGCTTCTTTTCAGCTTCCAGCTGCACAATTTGCAACTGCAATTTTTCTTTCTCCCCATTATGCATGGTATCATCTTCTGCTATTTTTATTTGATTAGCATCAATCCTTGCCTGCAATTCAGCCTTTTCTTGCATATTCCGTAATAATAACTTTTTATTATTCCTTCTATTAATAATAAGTATCAGATAGATACTTCCAATCAATATGATTATTGTGGTAATAGAAATTAAGATAGTAAGATACCAATGATTACGTATTTCCGCATTCTTATTTATCAAAACAGCCCGATCATACTTCTTTTGCATTGCCAATAATTCAACTTGATTCACACGATTACGTATAGAGTCCGTCAATGATATAAAGTTCGATAAATTAGACAATGCATTCTTATAGTCGTTTTTTTGAGAAGCCTCAACATACCATGAATAATATATTTTAGCTTTTATCTCCAAATCCGATTTATCTAAAGCACACTGCCATAAACTATCTACCTTTTCCCGATATCCTTTTTTTGAATATATATCAGCTAGCAAAAGCAATGTTTTATAATTGGTTTTATGTGTTTGCCTTATCAAAGCTTCTCTTAAATATTCTTCAGCCTCCATCCACTTCTCCTCTTTTTTGAGGTTAGCACCTATATTATAATATATTTTAGATTGAAGAGTAGAATCTACAGATGGAATCATTTCTAATAAATCAGAATAATATAAATTTGCACTATCCTTATTTCCCCAACAATATTCTATATTGGCTACGTTCATTAAGTTACTAGCTTTCCACTCTAACTGACACTCATGTGTATTTATCAAAATTGCCTTTTTAAAATAAGAGACAGCTAAACCATAATTATCATGCTTTTGATTCAAATAACCTAACCCAGTATAAATAAAAGAAGTAATCTTATTATCCTTTATTCTCGGAATATAGCTTTCCGCTTCTTTATAGGCCAACATAGCTTCCTCATCCTTACCCATATCTTTTAATACTCCCCCTTTATATAACAATGAGGCTGTTCTTTTTTCTACATCTTTATCCTGATAATATTCGACAGCGATATTAATCAATGAATCCGAAGTGGCGATAATGTTGGAACGATATTGCGCTTGTGTTAACAGCAATGCATAATCTGCCCGCTCTTTTCCCTCCAAAGCTTCCGGCATAATGATAGACTCTAATACTTTTAAAGCAGAATCAGGTTCATCCCACATTTGTTTTTCTGCCATATCCAATGCTGTTCTCACCTCTTTATGACCACAAGAGACACAAATACATAGGATTATCAACAACATACCAAGCACTTTACAACATGTCAACTTGTCGTTCTTCTCTACCATATACATAACTTTTTGTTTTTTATAATAAGCTTAAGCGTATACAATATTACAATTACCCGATAATACCACCAAATAATTTTATACTAATCTTTCCGATTTATACCAATTCAGCGATATTAGTATCTAAATAAACGTTCAAGGAAAAATGTACATACGTATGTGTAGCCCCATGCGGACGTATAGGTTAGACTAAAAAATAAACGTAATGATTTTTACAACCCTGAAAAAATCTTCAGGGTATAGAGCGCACGCACTTCTTATCCAACAGGAATATTATAACAACAATCAATCATTGGGAAAAGCCAACTCATCACAACATCAAGAAACTCGATATAAACAAAACAGCTCATCTACAAAAACGATGTCCACAGTCTTTACATCTACGATTCATATTACAACGCTTGCTAGCACCTAGAATAAAAAGTATAAGAGCGATAAGCAATATCGCAATCATAAGCATTGACACTGTAGGAGAAGAAAAAACATTACTTAAAGGAGTTAAAAAGTAACAGCCTGCAATAAGCAAGGAAAATAGAATAAACATTGATATGGCTGTTCGGTGTTTAAGATACGGAGTGTTACTGATAATGTTTTCGCTACCACACTTCGGACACCAACAGACCGACTGTGCCTTTCGCTGACTTTCAATTATTGAAACTATTTTTGTAGCCTGGTCATAATTGTCTTTAGACACATAGATTGCAATGCCTTCATTGGGACCGTGAGCTCCATGATGCCCATATTGCTTTTCATCATGCCGATAGGAAGTAATACCTGATGCAAACAATGCATCGGTTACTTCATCAGCATAAATTGAATTATCACACTGTACCAACAATATTTCAACTTCTTGAATACTTTTATTCTCCATCACAATAAGTTACGAGTTATAACCATCATCATTTTTATCTCTTTATTCTTTCCGACTTAATTCTTCTTTTCTGTTTCTTTAAAGAGAATATAGGCAAGAACATGAAAATGCCAAGTATAGAAGCTGTCAACCCACCAATCGTTCCGGCTGCTAACGGAAACCAAAAGGCCTCTTTTCCCTGACCAATCATAAAAGGAATAAACCCTAAAATGGTAGACACAACAGTCAGGAAAATAGGGATAATCTTTGAATTCCATGCTTTAGTATACGCCTGCACATCCGACAGTAACGGATAACGTCTGCGAATGGAGTTATACTCATTCAAAATGTAAATACTTGCATTCACCGTTATACCGCATAATAGTACAAAAGATGCAAACCCACCCTGGTCAAAGTTCAAGCCAAAAAGATAGAACGTCAAAAATACGCCAATATACGAAATAGGAATCACAAAAATGATAGCCAACGGTTGCTTGAGTGAATTAAACAAAATGCTGGTGGTAAAGAAAATAATCGCAATCACTATTAAGAGCAATGCATATTGTGCGTTGTCCTTCTTTCCCCATGACCACTGTTCCTGCTCATCTTCCGCCGTATATCCCATCGGCAATATCTTATTAAAGGCTTCCAAATCCTTTTTTAACAGTTTCCTTCCTTGCTCGGAAGAACCGATGTATTCATATTGCAGACACAGACGATACTGCTGGTTCTCTTTTGCCACCTTCTGTGGAGACTGTCCTTTCTCTACCGTTGCAAAATCCGCCAATTTATAAGAGTGTCCGTTTATCATCAAAGGAACATTTACCAACCCCCATACATCATATTTCTGCCCCTGCATGGAAGACAACTTCAACCATTCTGCCTGATTTTCAAACAATACACTTCCGCAATAAATATCACGTCCGAACACAGGGCCCAAGGCATTGAACAACTGTGTAGCCGTAATATTCTCCTTGGCCATCCTTTCCCTGTTCAAGTCAAGATAGAATTCACTGTAATCGTCCTTCCACCATGAGAATTCCGAATTAATAATCACCTCTTTTATTCGACGATGCTCCAAAAGTTTTTCTTTCAAGCGGTCTCCCCAATAGGCCAACTCATCATAATTATATCCGTACATCTTCACCCGGAAACTTCCCGCGCTCTCACGCACATCATTGTTAAAACCCTGGTCTTGCAAGCCATATACTCCCCAGCTTCCTCCTCCCAATGTCAAAGCTTTGCTGATAATGTTAGACTTCAATGTATAAGGAAATCCACTGTGCTCCACTTCTTTCGTAAAATAAATCTGTAAGTTTGCCTGCCGTGCACTATATATAGATGTCTGGAACTGCCTAATCTCTTTAAAGTCACTCAGATAAGTCTCCATCTTCTTGACCAATGCATTCATTTGCTCCAAGGTACTTCCGTTAGGCAGATTGGCATTCACATACAGCACCACTTCCCCCTCATCACGATTAAAGTAACTGCCTTCGTACACTTTCTCGACAAAAAGACGCAAGCTGCCTCCCAGTGCCTTGTCCACTATCGGCTTCACTTTCTCTTTATATGTGGAGTTACTGAATACTTTATTATAATATTCGGCAAATTTTCCTTCACCTTCCATCTTCTCCGGCAACATAAAGACGGGCAAACCAAAGCCCAAAGCCAATAGAATGCAAGCTATCACCCTAAAACGACACAGATAATAAATGAAACCTTGATAGAAACGGGTGAAATAAACAGCAAAACGCTTCATCCAAGTGCGTCTGTGCTTCTTCACCTTTTTCTTCTCCAAGCCAATCTTGTCAATCATAGAAGGAACAAAGAACAAGGCTACAAACAATGAAACGGCCAGATTTATGATTACCACTGCTGCAAAATCCTGCAAGTTCAGCCGAATCTTTTCATCGAGGAAGAAAATAATGACTAATGCCCCGATGGTGGTTAAGGTAGCAGCCAACACAGAGACAAATGCCTTTAAGTTCCTACGATGCAAAATATGGTCGGTCATGACAATCGTATTGTCTATCACCAAATTAAGAGATATGGTAATACCCGCCAAAGAGTAAAGCTGCATTTCCAGTCCGAATGTATAATAGAAAATAGCCGCTACGGATATGTTGATAGTCAAACTGGTGACTATCAGAAACAAGTAACGCAAATTGCGGGTTATCAATGCGACAAACAGCAATAAAATCAGTACAGTCAGTCCGGTACGGAAATAAATCTTATCCAACTCCTTTTGGATATATTCTGTAGCATCATAACCGATATGCACTTCATATCCGGCCGGCATCTTCGCCTGCAATTCCGCCATACGCTCTTTCACCTGGCGGCTCAATTCCAACTGATTGGCCGTTTCTTCGGCCGTAATATAAAGATAGATAGAATTCAATCCATTGATGCGGTAATAACTCTGCGGTTGTTCTTCCACATGCTTTACTTTTATCAACTTATCCAGTGTGACCACCGTGCCGTCTCCCGCCTTCAGTTGAATGACATCGGGCTCAAACTCCGTTTCCTTACCTGTAGCAGTGCGCACCACCCGAATCCAATCCTTATTATCCGGACCTTTCTCTATAGAACAAATACCTAGAAATTCTTTTTCGTAATGGCGGTTGATGGCGACCTGTACATCTCCCAGTGTTATCCCCAAACGAGACAACTGTTCACTGTCATATTCCAATTGCCATTCCATCGGAGTAGCCCCATTCAGCTCCACCTTATAGATGCCTGCCAATTGCCCCAGTACTGGCTTTATATTCTCCTCGGCATAGTTCTGAATCAAGATAGGATTGGAAGGGGCATTGAGAGTATACGTCATAAATGGCCGCGACGCTTTATCATCCGACCGGCGGGTACTAATCTGAGGATAACTTACTCCGTCAGGAAGTTGTGCCCACGTTTGGCGGATAATGGTTGACACCTCAAAACGAGCGGCATCAATATCCGCATGCTTATCCAGTTCCAGTGTTATGCTTCCTCTTCCATTGTCGGAAGTAGATATTACATTTTTTATTCCGTTTACCCTTGCCAGCATCGATTCCAGTTTACTGGTCACTTCAGCCTCTATCACTCGTGATGAGTTACCCGGCATCCTAAATGAAATAGTCAGCCCCGGCAAGACACGCGACGGCGCCAGTTTGACCGGTAATAACGGAACCAAAGCCAAACCTATCAACGCCAAACAAACAAAAGTTACTATCAGCGTAAACGAAGAGAAAGTACGAGAGTTGCTCATCGATACATACCTACATTAAAATCAAACTTATCAGACAATGAAAATCCCGAAGCAAAGTCGTGCAATGTCAGTTTCCGTATCTTATAATAATTCAACCAATAATTCTGCAAAGCTGAAATATAATTCTTCTGCGCTTCCTGCTGGCGGTTTAGCGAAAGAGTCAGACTGTTCACATCCGCTTTACCGATAATAAAGCGTTGCCGTGTCTGTTCATAGGCCATTACCGCCAAGTCCAATGCTTCTTCGGCACTGGTAATCAGGCGTTGCTGGATATTAAAATCACTTACTGTCATTATAACCTCTTCTTCCACACTAAGCTCTTCCTGGCGTGCGGCAATCTTTACCACATTCAGGTTATTCTTTGCCATGTTGTATTTCCCTTTTCTTACTCCCCAGTCCACCAATGGAATAGAAACACTCACCGACACCAAATCCTGTTGCAGAGGATGGCGGTAGGCATCCCCGAACTTATCTGCCACCTGATTGAATCCGACACTGGCATTCAGGCTGGCATTAAAACGAGATTCCACCTTAGTCTTGTTCACATTCTGTTCCGCTTCCAAAATATTCTGGCGTTGTTCCAGAAAAGAGGGGTTGTTCTCTTTTGCTTTAGCCAAAGCCACATCTACCGGAATCTCCATTGCAGAAGGGCGGCCGGGCAAAGACAATTCGATAGTCGTATTCTTATCCAGATTCAGAAAAGAGGCCAATGAGAACATGGCACGCTTCAGTGCAATCTGTGCATTTTCCAATGTGTTATGCGCATTTACTTTATCCAATTCAAGAGTCAATAAATCGGCACGTGAAATGGCTGCTATTTTATGACGTTGCAGTCCGATACTGTACAGGGTATCACTGGAGGCCACATTCTCTTTAGCCAATTGATAGTCGGCTTGAGCCATCGCCAATGCAAAGAAGTAAGTGACCGCCTCTTCTGACACCGTCTCCGTATTGTAAATGAATTGTTTCTTTACCTTTTCATATTTCAACGGCTCAATCTTACGGTCCCAACGAAATGCATTATACCCCAATAAGCTCTGCTGATAACCTACCCGGATAGGCACACTGGAATATTGAGTAGACTTCGTATCACCAAAGTTGCGCATAAAGTCGAGTTGGGAATCTATATAGAAGGTACCGCCTGTCCAGTCCAAATTCTGCCTAATACTCAGTCCACCACCGGCACTGAACATCTGCTGTTCACGATATACGTCCATATCCTCATTTGAATCATAACGCTGAGTGATATAGCGATAATACTTTGCCGGAGTCAAATCGAGCGTCAGACTGGGAAGACGATTCGCTTTATACGTTCTGAATTCCCAATAACCCGATAAATACATGTTCTGATATCTGAATGCCGACAACGAACTGTCATTCGCAATCTCTATCGTATGTTGCAAATCCAGCTTCACCGTCTGCTGTGCCTTTGCTCCAAGCGATAAAAGGCACCCTATGATCCATATACTAACGTACTTCATTTTTGTCATGTTTTCTATAAATAAACCAATATATCAAAGGAATAATGAACAAACTGACCAATGTTCCCACTACCATCGAACCAATCATGGCAATAGACAATGGTTTTTGCAATTCCGACCCCATATCCGAAGTAAACAACAATGGCACCATTGCAAAAATAGTAGTCAATGACGTCATGATAATGGCTCTCAAACGCCTTTTACCCGCAGTATGGATAGCCTCAACCAAAGGCACTCCCGCCTTGCGTAACTCATTAATGGTGTCTAGTTTCAAAATAGAGTCATTCACCACAATACCGCAGGTTACAATGATACCAATGGCCGACATCAGGTTCAGCGTATGCCCAAGCGCCCATAAGGTAATCAAAGCAAAGGCTGTGTCAATCGGTATTTCCAACAACACAATGAGTGGCTGCAAGAAACTCTCGAACTGTGCGCACAAGATAAAGTACATCAATAAAAGTGACACAAACAGAATGACAGTCAGTTCGCCCATCATCTTTTCATTCGAGAAGAAACTACCTGAAAAATCAACTTCCCATTCATTCTTTTCTTTAACTGTTTCCTTCACCTCCTTCATAAGTCGTGTCGGATTTTCAACATCATAAAAACTCAACGGAATATATTCCCCGTTCTTACCGGCCGTAATGCTCTTCAAATCCTCTGCCGGGACAATAGACACCAACTCGCTCAGCGGAATATAATTCACCTGTCTATTCTTATCAGGCAACGTTTGAACCAAAGTTTCATTCAGAATACGGTTTACACTCTTTTCTTCTCCGGCAATGCCGATGGGCAAGTATTGCTGGTAAGAACGCAAGGTAGATACTTTATTTTCTTTAAAAGCTGTGCGCAACACTCTGGTAAGCTCTTCATAGGCTATGTTATACAACAACAACTTTTCCTGGTTCACCACCAAGTTCAACTGATTACGGAAAGCAATACCTGTCGGTGTCATTCCCGTTGCTTGAATAACATCCTTTTCCAATTGCTGTAACTGCTCGGCTTCGGGAGCTTTTGATTTATTGGCAACATGAAGTTCAGCTACGATATCTGCCTCTCCTGTTACAAATAACTTCTCGAAAATAGTTTCGGGGGGAGAAAAAGAGACCACTGCCAAAGGATATTTCTCTTCCACTTCTTTTGTCAGCAAATCCTGCAATGGAAGTATTTCTGTCGGTGTCCCGGTCTTAAAATAAAGCTCCGCTTCAGTGGAAGACAACTCACTTCCTCCATTCAATATATAATCCTGCATACCCACGTAAGCCGTATGCTCAGTCACCTTACCATCCGTCAGTTTCATCAACTCGTCCACTCTTCTGTTATTCTCGTCCACATGAATGTTTTCATTCCATTCGATACGCATTATCAGTTCATTCTGATCTATCTCCGGCATCCTTTCCTTTTCCATAAAATAGAAGAAGAACACACAGACTGGCAAAGTGGCCAAAGTACCCAACAGACTAATCTTTTTATGAGAAAATACCCAATCGATACCTTTATCATAAAAACCCTCCAGCCATTCATTTTTCAACAGATTATCAAATCTCTTGGACAAGAAGCTCTTGCTCCGTATGCCTGCTCTGTAAAATAACAGATAAAGCACCGGCAAAAGCATGATGCCGGTAACATACGAAATCATCAATCCCACTGTGATAGAAAAAGCCTGGTCCATAAAGATAGCACCTGCAATACCGCTCATAAATATCAACGGCAGGAAGACGGCAATGGTCGTCAGTGACGAACTCAACATCGGAGTAATCATTTCCGTAGTTCCCACAGCACATGACCGCTTCAATGAATATCCCCGCTCCCGATACTGAGAAATATTCTCCGTCACGATGATGGAGCTGTCAATCATCATACCCACAGCCAAAATCAAGCCCGACAATGAGATGACGTTCAACGAGACATGACAGAAATAGAAGAAGAAAAAAGTAATGACAATAGAAGTCACCATGCTGATACCGATTACCAACGGCGAGCGGATATCTCCCAAAAACAATATGGCAACAATGAAAATAAACAAGAAACCTAAAGACAAATTCTGTTGCAAGTTAGAAATGGTATAATCCAACAATTCCGTCTGGTTACGGCTTACACTGAATTCAATATCGGGATAAAGAGAAGCAAAATAATCGGTCGTTTCTTTCAACTTCTCTTTCATTTCATCCATATTCTCGTCACTCTGCTTTATGATAGCCAAGGTCACCGCTTTTTTACCTCCGGCAACGGAGAGCCCGCTTTCTTTTTGTGAGACGACATCCACTTTGCAAAGTTCCTTCAATTGCAAAATACGGTCTCCCTTACGAATATAGATATTCTTCACATCTTCCGGAGTACGGAGCAGCGTAGCGATACGGATATTATATTCATAATACCCATCTCTTACCAGCATACTTCCCGGCTCCACATTATTGGAAGCCAATGCATTCTCGATATCCTCCACCGTGATACCCGTCATGGCCAGTTTATCTTTATCGGGAACTATCTGAAGCAGTTTTCCGGGAACCCCCGTAATATCTGCCATTGCCACTTCGGGCAACTGTTCGATACGGCGTTTAACCACATTTTCCGCCAATTCGCACATATCCAGAAACTGTTGCTCATTCGTGCCCTCATAAGGCCGGTCATTCTTCAGTGTCATGTTCAGATAGAACACCGGAATATCCGTTGCACTAGCCTTTATTGCTTTAGGACGCGCCACCTCTTTGGGCAGGCTGTTCATGGCAGCATCAATCTTTTCATTGACCTCTATAAACGCCAAATCCGTATTGACACCAAACTCGAACTCCATGCGGATAATACCCGCACCGTCACGAGTCTCACTTTTTATTTCTCTCAATCCGGCCACCTGCAACAATTGTCTGCGGACCGGTGTAACGACCGTATTCTCCAGTTCACGCGCCGAAGAGTTTTCCCCCGATACCTGAATGGTAATTTGGGGAATAGCGATATCAGGCAGCAGAGATACCGGCAATGAGAAGTACGTCACCAGCCCGACAATAAAACAGGCAGTGAACGCCATCAGCACGGCTATAGGACGTTGTAATAAGAACTTTACCATCTATTAATTCTTTTCAGATTCTTCAATTCATTCAGAATGACAATTCTCAATTCTTAATTACCTTGACCGGAGCTTCATGTGCTAAATTTACATTACCGGTGGCTATCACTTCCATTCCTTCCTCCAGACCGTCTGTGATAGTATATTCTTCCATATTTTCCAGTCCGGTATGCACATAGTTCCACATAGCCTTACCATCTTTCAGTGTAAACACCACCTGCTTACCCGAACGCAGGACAACAGCCGTTTTAGGAATCACCAACTGCTCTCCTACCGAACGCTTCACACTGACTCTGACATTCATTCCGTCAAAAAGTTTATTGCCTCCATTCACCCGCGCCTTTACACGCACCATACCGTTTTCGTCCACCAGCGGATTGATTTCACTGATATTTCCCTGACGTACACCGGCAGCGGAAGCATAAGGAGTCACTTCCACTTTATCCCCTACCTTAATCAGAGGCAGCTCACTTTCGAGCACAGTGAAATCAACTTCCATCGTACCGGCGTTAATCACCCGGCAAAAAGCTTCAGATGTTTTTGGGATGTTATGTTCTTTTTCGAAAAGATTGGCGACAACGCCATCAAAGGGTGCCACCAGCGTAGCTTGTTCCACATCATATTTGGCAGATTCATATTGGGCTTTACTTTGCTCATAACCACTTTTTACTTTTGCCAATTCCAATACATCGGCCGGCACAGCTTTCAAGTTGTCGGGTGCATACCCCTGTCCTATCAATACATCCTGCATCTCCAATGTAGACTGGGCCAGTCCATTCTTCTGCTGAGCCAACGTATTATTCAGCTTAAACAAATCAAGTTCGGCTATTTTTTGCCCCTTACGCACCACATCTCCATTTTTCACCCAAACGTGGGCTACCACTTCTGCAGTGCGGAAATACAGGTCGGCATAATCCTTTGCCGTCACTTTTCCATTACTGATTAGTTCATGATTGAACACTCGTTTTTCCAGCGGTACTACCGTCACCTCATTGGGTAATGAGGGCAATACAGTTTCCACACCTTCTTTTTCCTTAGAATCTTTCTTTTCATCAGAACAAGCTACCATTGTAGTGGCCAGCACCAGCCCATAAGCCAATATGTGTAGTTTCATAGTCATGTTATTCTTGTTTTAAAGGCAAAAAAAAATATTATAATTGAATAAAGCTCATTTTTACTCTTCTTTTTTTGTTAAACTTTCCTTATTAGGTATTTATACAACTCAGCCAAAATAGGAATATCAAAGTAATTTCTTTATTTCCTCCCTCATTTGCCTGATGGCCGTGGATTGCACCTTCGGCTCTT
>NZ_CAOOSE010000003.1:0-141878 GCF_948499155.1 uncultured Phocaeicola sp.
ATACAAAGGATTAGAGTTAGAAGCCAACATAAATGGCTACGCAACATATGAATTGTTATGTTGTGCACAACATAATAATTCCACGACGACATAGGCGTGGAGCTTGATATTATATAGGATCAGGTCGGCGAAAAAGTCACTGTCCCCAATCTGGAAATGTTTCTGTCTGGCAACGAAAGCAAAGCCGTTACCCATTTCCAGCAAGTAACGGGTTACATGCTTTACCAGCTGTTCTTCTATATCCCTTTCGTCAGCCTTTTCCTTTGCTCCTGCCAAGTCAAAGATATACGGGTCTTTTAACAGATAATTGGCAAGATCGCTTTGAGGTGCCGGAAGTGTGGCAGTGAAGTTGTTTACCTTGTTACTCTTGATTTGTCTGTCATACAGATTACTTTCAATCTGCATTTTCAGCACATTACTGCTCCAACCCATTTCTACAGATTGTTTCATATACCAATACCTTACACCTAATGGTAGCGGATTATTGAGTATGACCATATGGCTTGCCCAATTTATCCTTGCAATCGGTGATGCCAAGAATAAATTTTCTATTTCCTCAATCTTTATTTGATAAATGGCAGATACTGTTTTTGCCACATTTAGAAATTGCGCAGGAACTTCCTGCGTAATTTCTAAAGATTGATTATCTGTAGATTGTATTTGCGCAGTAAGCTCCTGCGTAAATTGTCCGCTATTGAGCTTAAGGACTTCATTAGTAATGTTTTGAATATTTGGGACCGACAGTATTGAATCTGCTTCAATAAAACTACGAAGTACATTTAACGGATATAAACGGGCAAACTGGCACATATAAGTAAGATTACGCTCCGAATATCCCTTCTTTTCAGGATAATTGAATCTGATTGCTTGTGCCAACTTCTTGATAATTTTACCACCCCAGCCATGCAGGTTTTGGTGGTACAGTATATAATTGCCCATTTTCCAGTAATGGAACAACATCTGGGCATTGGCTGCGGTAATGAGCCGGACTTGTGCCTGTTCTATTTCCGAACCGACAGCATGGACAAAGGCATCAAAATGACCTTTCTTTATATTATGTTCGTTGTTATTTTCCATATTACTAACTATTACTTAACAAAGATAACTCTAATAATGGATAATCTGTGAAACAGACTGATACTTTTATAGTTGGTTAAACTTGTTCATTGCATTAGCCTTAATATCATCGGCTATGTCAATGTAGGGCTTCATGGCTTTATAATCACTGTGTCCTGTCCATTTCATTACAACCTGTGCCGGAATACCGAGAGCCAGCGCATTACAGATGAATGTTCTTCTTCCTGCATGAGTACTGAGCAATGCGTATTTCGGGGTAACTTCATCTATGCGCTCATTCCCTTTATAGTAGGTTTCACGTATAGGTTCGTTAATTTCTGCCAGTTCTCCCAGTTCTTTCAGATAATCATTCATTTTCTGATTGCTGATAACAGGCAATACCATGTGGTTTTCAAAATGGATGTCCTTGTATTTTTCAAGTATGGCTTTACTGTACTTGTTCAGTTCAATACTCAGACTATCTGCCGTTTTAACGGTGGTGACTTCTATATGGTCGGACTTGACATCACTTCTCTTTAGGTTGCGAACATCTGAATAACGCAGACTGGTAAAGCAACAGAACAGGAAAACATCCCGGACACGTTCCAGATACTGTTTGTCTTTGGGTATCTGATAGTCTTTAAGTCTGTTCAGTTCTTCCCATGTCAGGAAGATTACCTTCTTGGGGGTGGTTTTCAATTTCGGTTTGAACGTATCGTATGCTATATTCTGGTGATAGTCTTTCTTGAAGCTCCACCGCAGGAACCATTTGAGGAATCCCATTTGTTTACCGATGGTACTGTTCCTCATATCCTTTTTGTCGCGCAGGAAATTGACATATTCGTTCAGTCCGAATTCATTGAAATATTCAAAGGTTAAATCTTCCTTGAACTCCTTGAGGTGATTTTTAACGGCTGCAAACTTTTCGTATGTGGATTCAGTCCAGTTATTCTGGTTGCCGCATTCTTTTACAAATTCATCGAATACCTCCCAAAAACTTATCTTTACGTCTTCCTGGTCTTCACTTGTATCTTTCATCCGCAGGTTGAATGCGTCCTTTAGCTGTTGGGTAGTGGGCATGGCTTCCTGTACCTCAAATTCCTTGAACACGTTTTGAATTTCGGTATAGTATTTCAGCAGATCGGCATTGATTTCAGATGCACTTTGCTTTAGTTTGTTGGTACACCCGTTCTTCACTCGCTGCTTGTCAGCATCCCACTTGGCTACATCAATGCGGTAACCCGTTGTAAACTCAATGCGTTGGCTTGCGTATATGACGCGCATACGGATGGGGACATTCTCCACAATTGGCACACCGTTCTTTTTCCGGCTTTCCAATGCAAAAATGATGTTTCGTTTGATATTCATAATTGGGTGCGTTTGAAATTCTACACCCAAATATACACCCAATATTTGGAATAGCAAAAGATATTCAGAAAGATTTAGATTTACTATGTATTCCAAATTGTGTGTGATTATCAGTAATTTGTAATTTTATGATATTTCTTGAATGTATAGGTTCGAGAGCCTGTCTCTCCGCAAAAAAAGGTGCAAATCAAGTGATTACGTGATTTACACCCTTTTTCTATATCCAAAAATATAAACTTCAGATAGTGTGTTATGGAATGTTCAGGCTGATACATCTTCTTTAAAGTTTGGTCGCTTCAAAGAAAGATACAATTGGGTTGATACCGAAACTTCTTTAGAAAAAGATTTCAGGTATCTTTAAACAGGCTCTAAAACAAGTCTTAAAGAAATGCATGTAATTAAAGAAAATGTTGATAGTTTGTTTATAAACGAACTTTTAATAAAATGTAAGATTATGAAACTCGTTTGTTATTTGATGTTTTTTTTATTCTTTGGAATAACCTCTTGTACTAGTACTAGTAAAGAGGAACTGAAATACGGAACAATAGATGTTATAAACCTTAAATTATATCAGAAAGAAAATATAATACGACTGTCAGAAATAGCAGATTCTATTCATTATATTTCACTAGAAACATTAGACTCTTGCTTGATTGGAGCTATCGATAAAATACTACGGACTGATAATGATGATATAATTGTAGTAGATAAGGATGTGGCTTCTTCTATTTTTGTATTTAATGATGAAGGGCGTTTTAAATGTCGCATCGGTACACGAGGACCAGGTATGGCGGAATATATTAAAATAGAAGATGTGACTTATGGATATGGATTTATTTATGTATGGGATAGCGCACAAAAGAAAGTCTTGAAATATTCAGAGAATGGTGACTTTCTAGATTCTTATAAGTTTGACTATACAGCTTATTCGTTATGTTGTATAAATGAAAATCTGTTATCGTTTTGCTGTGATTATACTCCAAACTATTCATTATATAAGGATAAAAAATATCCAAGCGTGATATATTTCAATACAGTAGAGAATGAAATTGCTGGATATTTATATTTTAATGAAGATGTGAACAACTTGGCTTATACGTCCACACTAAATAACTTGTATGACAAGAATTTATATTTGCCATTAAATGATACTATTTATAGACTAGATGCAGATTTAATATCGGCAAAATGCCTTTTGAAATATGATGATAAATATTTGTTATATAAAAATGAGTACATAGAACGCAGTTATACTGAACGAATGACCGTAAATGATGCCGAAGAAGCCTGTAATGAAGGAAAATTCCCTCAATTGATAACATATTTTTCATGTGATAATGTGCATTTATTATTCATGCGTATGAATGGTTTTCTTTATTTCGGTTTTTATTATCCTGATACGAAAGAATACAAAGAGGCATCTTCTTTTGGGAAAATTCCTATAGAGAATGATATAGATAAAAGTTTTTTGTTTTCTCCGCGATGTGTTGAAGGAAATAAAGCTTATTGTGTTATAGAACCTTCTGAAATACCGGAAAATAATAATTTACCCATAAATGTTGGGATTGATGAAAACCCTGTTTTAGCTGAAATCTATATGAAGTATGGAAATAAAAAATAGAAGAATTAATATTGATATTAGAAAAAATGAGAAATGCTTCAACAACTATTGAAACATTAAGCTTAGAATGGTATGACGGAGCCTGACACAATGACATATATACATGCAGGCTTATGCATACGTACGTGTAGGCTTATGCGTATATACGTGTGGACCGATGCGTATATATGTGCAGGCTTATGTCACCGTATGTGTGACCGATGCGTGCGCATTTAAATATAGGCAGCCCACACAGAGTGTGGCTAAAAGACCTTGATGTTTTCAAAAAAGCTCGGTATGTTTTCTAAAAACATCAGCATCTTTTTTAAAAAGCTCGGCATGTTTTTCATGTAGGAGCAGATAAGATTACCCTCCCCTCACTAATCCGGTCATTCCTTTTTCTCCGTTCATCCTTACATTTGAATCAAAACATGCGGAGAATCAGTCGGTTAAGAATGACAGGACATCCCTTCATCCTCCTTTCAGCCGTGCTGCCCAAGTCCTTTCAAATCTGCCTTCAATTAGTCAATCAAAAACAGGAGTACACATTAAGTACACAAGGAGTACACATTAAGTACACAAAGAGTACACATTAAGTACACAAAGAGTACACAGGTATGCATTAAGTACACAAGGAGTACACATTAAGTACACAAAGAGTACACAGGTATGCATTAAGTACACAAGGAGTACACATTAAGTACACAAAGAGTACACAAAGAGTACACATTTAGTACACATTGCCTTACGGATGAAAGGAGGCTGAAAGGGTGATGACGAGCTGTCTATTCACTACCGGAACGCCCACCAACAGGACGTTTCAATGGCTGATGAAAGGAAGAAACGGCTCTTCGGACAAGGGTACAGAGCGGTGAGGCTGTGACTTTTTATGTGGCAGACAGCATTGCCAGATACATTTGCGCCAATAGAAAAATGAGCGTGTATCAAGGAAATGCAAAATGCGAATAAAAAAATTGCTTTTTATTCGTCGACTAAAAAATATTTGTGTAGTTTTGCTTTAAATGATAAAGGCATATGTATGTGTTTGGGGTAACATAATAATTAATCGATTTGATATGAAAACAAAAGGACTGTTAAGGATAGTAGTGTTATTCTGTTGTATGATAGGATTTGCCGGATGTAATGACGATGAATCTGGCTTTTCATCTGCTGAAATTCAACAAGCACTTTTCGACATGAAAGGCACGTACAAGGGTACCGTGGAAGTTTCATATTATAGAGGTAAGGAAATTGCAACCTTTCCCGATGGAATAGCAGTGTCAAAAGATTCTCTAATATTTAAATTGCCTTTATCGCCTATTGCAGAGATGATTAAAGATGAGAACATATCACGGCACTTAAGGGAAATAGGTGATGTTGAAGTAAAAGCAGGATATGAATTCCATCAGATGGATCAAGGTGTCATGAACTTTGTCCTGCACCCTGAAAATATAGTCATTTTAGGCGGATATGGTGCTCCATCGTCAGTGAGAATAGAATTCTCTCAAAATTTTGGAGGTGATGCAGAAATATATAGCCAGTTTATGATGTTTAATATTTCACCGACAGAATTGTGGATAGGCAATGAAAAATCAGAAGATTTTTCGCAGCTTGTTTATCATTTCAGCGGTAGTTATGAATGAGCGGGAATTGCTTTCGCACAGAATCTCCATGAATAGAAGGTTTCATCTTTTTTTAAGACTCAGGTCTTTTAGTTTTGTGAGTGCCGATAGTCATTCGGTGTACAGCCTGTCACCTTTTTAAAGATGAAACTAAAATATTGTACGTTGGGGTAGCCCAGCTGCTTGGCTACAGCAATGGGGCTATTGTCGTCTTTCAGTAATAATTGCTTGGCTTTTTCCAGTTGCTTGAATTGAATGTATTCTTCCCATGTCTTGCCTGTTTCGAATTTCAGCAGATCGTTAAAATAGGCTGCCGAGAGATGGAGCTTTTCTGCAATATGGTGAGGAATGGGGAGTTTGCCGCTTTGCAGTCTGCCGGAAGCCATGCAGTCGTCGAGTATCTTTTCTGTTGCTTCTAAAATAGCTTTGTTCTTGTTTTCCCTTGTAATGAACTGACGTTCGTAGTAGCGTGTGCAATAGTCTAGAAAGAGTTCAATGTGCCTTGAGAGGATGGTGCTGCTGTGTGCGTCGATTGGATGGTGTAACTCATCCTCTATATTTTCGAGGCAACAGGTTATCTTTGATGTTTCGCGTTGGGAGAGATGGAGTGCTTCTTCTTTCCGGTATTGGAAAAAAATATAGTTCTTGATATGGCTTTTCAGTGAGGTCTGAGACAGTAAGTCGGGATGAAAGGCCAGCAGATATCCTTTATCGGGGAGTGTGTTGTCCTCACTCATGCGAAATATTTCGCCGGGAGTGAGGAATACCATTGTGGCATTGGAATAGTCGTAATACTTACGGCCGCAGCAACAACAGCCGTCGGGACATTCCTCAATGAGCAGGATGGCATAGAATTCAAACTTCACGGCTTCCTGTTCCAGATTGGGATTTTCCAAATTAATGATGCTTACTTGCGGATGCCATGTCTTACAACCTAAATTTCGATTGCACTCGTATACACTTTTGAGGTCTAAAATCTTTTTCATTTTTCGGCTTCTGTTTTCTTACTCGACAAAAGTAAAGAATCATCCGGACTTCCTCATTACCCTGATTACTGATTATACAACCTGAGTTACGGATTATAATGAGTAATGCCGGAACTCATAGGCAAGGAACTGTAATTGAGGTTGGAACATCCGTAATTGAGGTACAATGGGATATGGTGGAAACCGCTACCTTTGCTGTTGTGAAAATTAATAGTGAAAACAGTATGAGAAAGTCATTAAGAAGTTTATGTGCGGCAACGGCGATAAGTCTTTGTGCCATGGGAAACCTGTTTGCGGTAGACAATAATCATTCTAACAGTGTTTATATGATAGAGAAAAAACAAAGTTTGGTTCAGGAGTGGGACAAAGTATTCCCACAGAGTGACAAGGTGCGTCACACGAAAGTGACTTTTCGTAATCGTTACGGCATTACCCTGGCTGCCGATATGTACATTCCCCTGGATGCTAAGGGAAAGTTACCTGCCATTGCCATAAGCGGTCCTTTCGGTGCAGTGAAGGAACAGGCTTCGGGGTTATATGCGCAGGCTTTGGCAGAGCGTGGTTTTCTGACAATTGCTTTCGATCCTTCGTACACAGGAGAAAGTGATGGCGAGCCCCGCTATGTGGCTTCGCCCGATATTAATACGGAAGATTTTTGTGCAGCAGTTGATTTCCTTTCCATACGTGATGATGTAGATGCAGAGCGTATTGGTATTCTCGGCATTTGCGGATGGGGCGGCATGGCGCTCAATGCAGCAGCTGTCGACACCCGAATCAAAGCAACAGTTACTGCAACCATGTATGACATGAGCCGTGTGAATGCCAATGGTTATTTTGATTCAATGAATGCCGATGCACGTTACGAATTGCGTAAGCAGCTCAATGCCCAGCGCACGGAAGATGCGAGGAACGGTTTGTATGCTTTGGCCGGGGGAGTGGCGGACCCGTTGCCTGCGGATGCTCCCCAATTCGTGAAAGATTATCACGGTTATTATAAGACGGAACGCGGTTATCACAAGCGTTCGCTTAATTCTAACAATGGGTGGAACAAGACTTCCTCACTCTCATTCATCAATATGCCTATACTTTCGTATAGTGATGAGATTCGGAGTGCTGTGTTGATGATTCATGGAGAAAAAGCCCATTCGCGTTATTTCAGTGAAGATGCTTTCAAGAAGTTGAAAGGCGGGAACAAGGAATTGTTAATCATTCCCGGTGCCAATCACGTGGATTTGTATGATAATCTGAATGTAATTCCGTTTGACAAGATAGAACGGTTTTTCCGTGAATATCTTAAATGATAAACATTGGCCGGCCGGTAGCAGGGGGTAGGTGGAATCACCTTTCCTGTGTCCGGCCGGCTAATAAAAGATTGTTTTACTGGTTCAATAGTCTGATATTGATAAGCTGTCTACCTTCAATGGGGATTCGTTCTGTCTTGAATTTGTTTCCGCTGACCACTAATGTATCAGTTGACATTGCCGGCAAAGAATAGCTGCCGGTAGCGTCTGTGACCGTTTCTTTCTTTCCTGCTTTAATGGTTACTTGCGGCAGCAGGTTGGCCTGCACGTCTCTTACTGTGCCCTTTACCACTACAGGGGTCGAAATCACATTTGTGGCGGTTGCCTTTTTATTCTTGTCTTTGGTCAGGGGAATCACTTTTTCCCGGTTTCTGTCCACAGTTATGATTTTCTTAATGCGAATATCATCGGAAGCGCGTCCTATCTGCAATTCAAAAGCTCCGGGTTCCACCACTTTTTCCATGTTCTTATTGTATAAGGCCAGTTCGGATACCGGGATAGACAAAGTCGCTTGCGCTGTCTCGCCTTTTTTAATCATTATTTTGGTAAATGCTTTCAACTCATGTATCGGAGTGATAACGCTGGCTGTTAAGTCGCGAACATATACTTGCGGCACTTCCAAACCATCATAATGCCCGGCATTGCGTATCGTTACTTTTATTTCTATATGGTCGTTGAGTTGATAATCTTCTTTGGAGGTAGATGCCGCCAAATATTCAAATTCAGTGTAACTGAGTCCCTGTCCGAAAGCCCATAGCGGCTTGGGGGATGAGAACACATAGTCTTTGCCCGGTTTGTTGGGAACGCCGGGTGAACGGTAAAAGCCTTTGTCTGTCGGCAGATAGTTGTAATGGCAAGGCAGATGACCGACACTTTGCGGGAATGAAAAGTTCAACTTACCCGACGGATTTACTTTTCCGAATAATACATCGGATAAAGCATGTCCGCCTTGTTCACCGGGATACCATTGTACCAAAATGCCCGGTATGTTTTCTTTTATCCATGGCATAGCAAACGGTTTGCCTGAAAGTAAGACAACAATAGTGGGTTTTCCGGTAGCATGAATACTCTTGACTAATTCTTCTTGTATTCCTGTCAGCGTCAAATCACTCAGGTCAAATCCTTCTCCACAAGTGGCATTACTGTAATCTCTGGCTAATGAAGCACTGGCCGAACCGATTACGACAATACAAACGTCACTTCTTTGTGCCGCATGGATAGCTTCTTGCATATTCAAGCGGTTGTCTGTTACCAAATCACAGCCTTTAGCATAGTTTATCTGTATGCGATTGCCGCATTGTTCTTTAATGGCATCCAATAAAGTTACTCCGTCTTTATTGTCGCGGCTCCAGGTGTAATCGCCAAATTGCACTTGGTCAGCGTTGGGGCCGATTACGGCGATTGATTTCAGTTGGTCCGACTGTAAAGGTAAGATATGGTTGTCATTCTTCAGTAGTACAATGGATTCTTCTGCTATCTTGCGTGCTAATGCTATATGCTGTTCAGAATGAACAACTTTATCATACGATTTTTCATTCGGCAATGCATAGTCGAATAATCCCATTTCGAATTTTGCTCTGAGGATGCGGCTGACTGCTTGGTCGATATATTTGATATCTAAGACACCTGTTTCCACTAAATTTTGTAGTTCTGCATAGCTGTTGTCCGAAGCTTCCGCATCCAGTCCGGCCGTCAAAGCTTGTAATGCGGCATCTGCACTGTTCTGTGCTGTCTTATGGAAATAATTCAGCATTCCAATTGCTCCCCAGTCCGAATATACATAACCTTTAAATCCCCATTGA
The DNA here is from genome assembly GCF_948499155.1 of uncultured Phocaeicola sp. NCBI lineage: Bacteria > Pseudomonadati > Bacteroidota > Bacteroidia > Bacteroidales > Bacteroidaceae > Phocaeicola > uncultured Phocaeicola sp. The sequence goes on from NZ_CAOOSE010000003.1 coordinate 9,736, forward strand.
TTACGCAACAGTTCAGTCATTAAATAAGAAGAAGATGAGTTGGGTTCATTGTTCCATGAGTTATAAGAGGACATGACTGCCCAGGGAGATGCTTCCTTGATGACTGTTTCAAAGGGTTTCAGGTAGATGGAAAGCAATTCGCGCTGTCCACATGCAACTGATGCCAGGTTTAATCCCCCTTGGGGCGTTCCGTGTGCCCCAAAGTGTTTTATCATGGGAGATACCTTGTTGTCTAAATATCCTTTCACTTGTGATACGCCTATACGGGAAACCAGAAAAGGGTCTTCACCAAAACATTCTTCTACCCGGCCCCAGCGCAAGTCACGGCATACATCGATAACCGGAGTTAATGATTGTGTAATGCCTTGTGCTTTGAGTTCACGGGCGATGGATGAAGTCATGGCGTAAGCTAAATCGGGGTTGAAGGTACTTCCCAATGCAATGGCTTGCGGGAAAATGGTCGACCCGTCGTGCACTGAGCCGTGCAGAGATTCCGTAACCGTAAATATCGGAATTCCCAAACGAGTCTTTTCACGCATATATTTTTGTACTTCATTCATTAAAGTCTGGCATTCTTTTCCAGGTAATGTGATTGCTTCAATGAACCCCATGCTTTTACCATTCAACATTTGATTTAGTTTGGCTTTGTCAAGTTGTCCATTTTCCATAATGGAGTAGGCATGAATGTGACGCATTTGCGAGATTTTCTCTTCCAAGGTCATTTGATTTAATAGACTTTGTACGCGATGTTCTACCGGATAAGAAGGGTTCTTATAGTCTTGCTGTTTCTGGGCAAATGAGCCTGCAGAAATCAAGAGGGCGGATAAGGTGTAAATAAGTGTCTTTTTCATTATTCGTTATGTTTTTCAATAATAAGAAAATAGTTATGTACTAAGGTACACACTTCATTGGACAATGGGTATGAGTGAATAGTCTCTTTTATTTCCAAATATAAGAAAAATGTGCTATAAAGGAAATAGTTGGTGATAAAATGTTTGTCATCTTATTATAATTGTTACCTTTGTGGGTCTTATAATTATGGAAAACCATGAAAATAACAATTCTACAAAGAAATATAGAATGGGCGAATCCTCAAGTAAATATAGAACGGGCTGATGAGGCTGTCAATCGCTTGCCGGATGCTGACTTGTTTGTCTTGCCCGAAATGTTCTCCACCGGTTTTTGTACTAAGCCAGAGGGCGTGGCCGAGAGCGCCGACAGTGAGACATTGCACTGGATGCAACGTAAAGCGGCCGAACGCAATTGTGCTATTGCCGGAAGTGTGGCAGTGCAGGAAAATGGAAAATATTATAACCGTTTCTATTTTGTACATCCCGATGGAACGGTGCAGCATTATGATAAAAAGCATTTATTCACTTATGGGGGAGAGGATAAGCAGTTTACTGCCGGTACCGAAAGGGTTGTGGTACACTATCGGGGCGTGCGTATTCTGCTGGAAGTATGTTACGACCTCCGTTTCCCGGTGTGGTCTCGTAATTTAGGCGACTATGATATGATACTTTATGTAGCTAGTTGGCCTACCCCCCGTGTAGATGCATGGAGTGCATTGCTCCGTGCCCGTGCCATAGAGAACCAATGTTATGTGGCAGGAGTCAATCGGATGGGAACTGACCCGGCTTGCGAATATTCGGGCGGAAGTGCTATTATAGATCCGTATGGAAAAACGATGGCCGAATGTCCCTGGAGCTGCGAAAGCGAAGCCACTGCAGAGATAGATATGGAGAAATTGGCAGCATTTCGTGAGAAATTTCCGGTGCTGGATGATGCCGATTCTTTTAGCTTGCTATAAAAGAAGAACGGATGAAATCGAATAATAACTAATAATATAAATAGATAATGGCAGAAAAGAGATTATTGTTGGGCGATGAAGCGATTGCCTTGGGAGCGATACATGCCGGAATATCGGGTGTGTATGCTTATCCGGGAACACCGTCTACAGAGATTACAGAATTTATACAAAATGATAAGCTGGCACAGGAAAGAAAACTGCATAGCACTTGGTGTACGAATGAAAAGACTGCAATGGAGGCTGCCTTGGGGATGTCTTATGCAGGCAAGCGTGCTTTGGTATGCATGAAACATGTAGGTATGAATGTGGCTGCCGATGCTTTTGTCAATTCAGCGATTACAGGGGTAAATGGCGGACTGGTGGTGTTGGCTGCTGATGATCCGTCCATGCATTCTTCACAAAATGAACAGGACTCCCGTTTCTATGGAAAGTTTGCAATGCTTCCCATTCTGGAACCGTCAAATCAGCAAGAGGCTTATGACATGATGAACTATGCCTATATGCTTTCGGAAAGGTTGAAGTTACCGGTATTGATGCGTGTTGTCACTCGTTTGGCACACTCACGCTCCAGTGTGGAAGTGGCAGGAGTCCGGGAAGAGAATCAACTGAATCCCGACTGTGAACGTACTCATTGGGTATTGTTGCCGGCTATTGCACGCAATCAATATGCTGCTTTGATAAAGAAACAGGAACGGTTGGATGGGGCTTCAAAGATGTCGTCATACAATGGTTTGGAAGGTTTTAATCCGCAAGGTGATTATAAGTATGGTATTATTGCCTGCGGTATCGGATATAATTATGTGAAGGAGAATATAGCGGACGATGGCTCTGTTCCTGTATTGAAAGTATCACAATATCCTTTACCGGCAGATATGATTCAGGAGATGGCGGATCATTGCGAATATATTTTGGTTGTGGAAGACGGGCAGCCTTTCGTGGAAGAACAGGTGAAAGCTTTTCTTGGTTGCGATTATCCTGTGAAAGGCCGTTTGACCGGTGACCTTCCCCGTACAGGCGAATTGACTCCCGACAATGTGGGCAATGCTGTCGGTTGGGTTACCCAATGTTCTTTTGTTACTCCACAGGTGGTGATGCCCCGTCCTCCGGCTTTGTGTCAGGGTTGCGGTCACCGTGATGTGTACGATGCATTGAATAAGGTTGCTGCCGAATATCCCGGTGCACGTATTTTCGGTGATATCGGTTGTTATACTTTGGGTGCATTGCCTCCATTCCGTGCTATCGACAGTTGTGTGGATATGGGTGCTTCTATTACAATGGCAAAAGGTGCTGCGGATGCAGGTGTCTTTCCCGCTATTTCCGTTATCGGCGACTCTACCTTTACTCATTCGGGTATGACCGGATTGTTGGATGCCGTCAATGATAAAGCGAATATTACGGTTATTATTTCTGATAACCTGACCACAGCCATGACCGGTGGACAGGATTCGGCAGGTACAAATAAGTTTGAAGCCATTTGCCTGGGATTGGGAGTAGAGCCTGAGCATGTACGTGTGGTGGTTCCGTTGCCTAAGAACATGGAGGAAATAACCCGCATCATCCGCGAAGAAATAGAATATAAAGGAGTATCTGTTATCATTCCGCGCCGTGAATGTGTGCAGACTTTAAATCGTAAATTGAGACAGAAAAGAGTAGAAAAGGCATGAGAAAAGATATTATACTTTCAGGGGTAGGAGGACAAGGTATCCTCACTATCGCTACTATTATAGGAGAAGCCGCAACTGTTGCAGGGCTTAACTTGAAGCAAGCCGAAGTGCACGGCATGAGTCAGCGTGGAGGTGATGTACAGTCTAATCTCCGTCTTTCGGACGAATCACTCCACTCAGATCTCATCTCATTGGGAAAAGCGGATTTGATTATTTCCATGGAGCCTATGGAGGCTTTGCGCTATCTGCCTTATCTGGAAAAAGAGGGATGGGTGGTTACTTCGGCAAATTTGTTTAAGAATATTCCCAATTACCCCGATGAGGAGGAGCTGATGAGAACATTGAATACTCTTCCGCGTGTAGTCCAACTGGAAATAGAAGATATAGCGAAGGAAAATAATATGCCGAAATGTGCGAATGTCATCTTGTTGGGTATGGCTGCTAAATTTATTGAAATTCTGTCACCTGAACAACTGCGTGAAAGTATTGGCCGGGTGTTTGCTTCTAAAGGTGAGAAAATCGTGGAAATGAATAAGCAGGCTTTTGATATAGGTTTGAAAGCAGTGAAGAACTGGTAAGATGCTATGAAGATATTTAGTGAAGAATTGGTAGAGAGAGCTGTGTCGGAACTGCATATTGCCGACCTCTCACAGGCAACCATCGGTGATGTATTGTTGGTTGCCCAATATCTGGAAAAGGAAACCGGTATTCCTTTTATTCGAATGGATCAGGGATCTCCGGGGCTTCCTGCCAATCAAATAGGCATCGAAGCCGAAAAAGCGGCACTTGACAGAGGAGTCGGTTCACAATATCCGGCTGCTGCGGGTGTGGCAGAGTTGAAGAATGAAGCTTCCCGCTTTGTAAAGGCATTTATGAATGTGGATGTTTCTCCGCGTGCCTGTGTACCGACTACGGGTTCGGTTGCAGGTTCTTTTGGCTCGTTTATTGCTTGTACGCAGCGCATTCCCGGTAAAAACAAGGTTTTGTTTATCGATCCCGGATTTCCGATTCAGAAATCCCAGCTTCGCATTATAGGAGTACAATGGGAAGAGTTTGATGTTTACGATTATCGGGGGGCCGCTTTGCATGATAAACTGGAAAGTATGTTGAGCACAGGCGAAATAGCCGCTATTGTATATTCCAATCCGAATAATCCGGCATGGATTTGTTTGGAAGAGGAAGAATTGGCCATTATCGGTGAACTGGCAACTCAATATGATGTGGTTGTGATGGAGGACTTAGCTTATTTCTGCATGGATTTCCGTCGTGATTTGGGACATCCGTTTGAACCGCCTTATCCTCCTACGGTAGCACGTTATACGGATAATTATATTTTAATGTTGTCTTCTTCCAAGATTTTCAGTTATGCAGGCCAGCGCATGGCATTGACATGCATTAGTGATAAGTTGTTTGACCGTCAGTATCCGGCATTGGCAGAACGCTATAAAGATGCAGGTGTCTTCGGCCCTACTTTGATAGCTTCCATTCTTTATATGATAACTTCGGGTTGCACGGCATCCACTCAATATGCTTATGCAGAGATGCTCCGCCTGTCTACCGAAGGTAAGATTAATTTTGTGGAGGATACTCGTGAGTATGCTCGTCGTGCCGAACGCATGAAGAAGATATTTACCGACAACGGTTTCCACATTGTTTATGATTATGATGCGACTCAGGTGGTTGGAGACGGATTTTTCTTCACTATCGGTTATGGCAAGATGAAAGGTGGCGAGTTGCTGCGTGAATTGTTGTATTATGGTGTGAGTAGTATTTCGCTTTCGACTACCGGAAGTGAGCAGGAAGGTGTGCGAGCTTGTACTTCAAGAATGAGAGAAGAACTGTATCCTGTCATGGAAGAACGTATGAAGGCTTTCCATGAAGATCATCCATGATATATGAAAGAATGACATAAATAAAATCAATCTATTACTATGATTTGGAACAACAATAAAGAATGTATGAGCCGGGATGAGATGCATGCGCTTCAAAGCAAGCGCTTGCAGAAATTGGTAGCGCTGGTCTATCATAATGTCCCGTTCTATCGTAATAAAATGCAGGAAATGGATTTGTCTCCCGATGATATCCGTAGCATTGATGATATCGTGAAACTTCCTTTTACTACCAAACAGGATTTGCGGGACAATTATCCTTATGGGCTTCAGGCGGCTCCTGCCTCTGAAATAGTGCGTGTGCATGCCTCTTCGGGCACTACAGGAAACCCTACCATTGTGGGCTATACGCGTCGTGACTTATCTGTGTGGTCGGAAGTAATGTCTCGTTGTCTTGCCGCTTATGGGGTGACTCGGGAAGATACGTTCTCGGTGAGCTATGGTTATGGCTTGTTTACCGGCGGTTTGGGTGCTCATTATGGTGTGGAAAATTTAGGTGCGACGGTTATTCCGGCATCTACGGGAAATACTGAGAAACATGTGCGTCTGATTCGTGATTTAGGCATAACCGGTATTGCTTGTACTCCGTCATACGCTCTTTATCTGGCGGAAACGGTGGAACGCATGGGACTTACTAAAGATGATATAAAACTGCGTATCGGTGCTTTTGGTGCAGAACCTTGGACCGACAATATGCGCAGGGAAATCGAGGAACGGCTGGGCTTGAAAGGTTATAATCTGTATGGATTGAGCGAAATTATGGGGCCGGGCGTTTCTTTCGAATGTCAGGAACAAAATGGCTCACATATTAATGAAGATCATTTCTATCCTGAAATTATTAACCCTGAAACATTGGAGCAACTTCCTAACGGACAGCAAGGTGAGTTGGTATTCACTACACTTACCAAAGAAGGAATGCCGTTACTGCGTTACCGCACAAAAGATTTATGTTCGTTGATGGAGGGTACTTGTGCCTGTGGCCGTACCAGTGTTCGCATGAGCCGCATCATGGGACGTAGTGATGATATGCTGATTATTCGTGGTATCAATGTATTTCCCTCACAAGTGGAAAGTGTTATATTGGGAATGCCCGAATTTGAACCTCAATATATGTTGGTGGTTGACAGGCAAAACAACCTTGATATCCTTCAGGTTCAGGTTGAGGTTCGTCGTGACTTCTTCTCAGATGATTTAGGCCGTATGCTTGCTATGAAAAAGACATTGAGTGACAAATTGAAGAGCGTGCTTTCTATCAGTGCGGATATTAAACTGATGGAGCCGAACAGCATCAGCCGTAGCGAAGGAAAGAGCAAACACGTGATAGATAAACGAGTATTAAAATAAAAATCTTACGCAATATGACAATTAAGCAATTATCTGTTTTTCTGGAAAATAAAACCGGAAGAATTAATGATGTAGCAAAGACATTGGCGAAGTATGACATTAATATGCACGCGTTCAGCATGGCTGAATCGACTGATTTTGGAATTCTTCGTCTGATTGTTTCTGATGTCGATAAAGCAGTGGAAGCGCTCCGTGCTGAAAACTTTGCTGTAATGCTGACCGATGTGGTATGTATCAGTTGCCCGAATGTGGCAGGTTCTTTGTCGGCAATTCTGGAATGTCTGGCTGTCGAACAAATTTTTATTGAATATATGTATGCTTTCGCTCAGGGCGATACGGCAAACGTGGTCATACGTCCTAATGACTTGAAGAAATGTGTACAGGTATTGGAGAAATGTCAATGTGATATTCTGAATAAAAACAGTTTGTAAGATTTTCGTTTATTCGTTATGATATAGAAAAAGGCAGTCTCGTTTGTCGGGACTGCCTTTTCTGTTGGAGTAGGTTATTAATTATTCGGCGATACAAATAGAAACACGGTTTTCTTCAGCTGTTGAGAACGGCTGAACTGTGTCACCTTTGTAATCTACATTAATTCTGTTTTCAGTGATACCTTTAGCTTTCAATGCTTCTGCAACAGCATTGGCACGCTTTTGCGAGATTGTTTTGTTGTAAGCGGCAGTACCGGTTTGAGCATCTGCATAACCGGTGATAGTTACTTTAGCATTAGGATATTTATTCAAATAATCCACGATGCTGTTTACTTTACCCAGTTCAGCTTCTTTAATTTTAGAAGAGTTGATAACGAAGAAGATGTTTTCTGTCAAAGCTTCAACTTTTACAGGTTTAGGTTCTTCCTTTACAACCGGTTGAGGTTTGGGTTCTTCTTTAGGGGCAGGAGCAGGAGCCGGTTCATAATAAACGGGTTCTGTCTTCTTGTAAGTCTTGCCAAATTTGAAAGTCAAACCTACTAAACCGTTGAACTGCCAGTCTGCATTACCGGCTTTCTTTGAATTGTATTTGTCAGATAATGCGTTGGCATTCACTTCCAAGTTGACGAATACGTGGTCGCTCAAACGAATGTTTGCGCCCAAACCTCCACGTCCTACAATAAAGTTTTTGCTGTCATTCCATAAATATCTTAACGCGTGTCCCTGTGCATTGATAGCTACAGCTTCATCATTGTCAAATGCATGGTTGAAACCTACTCCTAAGAAACCATAAGCATTGAATACACGTTTCGGATTGAATTTGCAGAATAAAGCACTTAAATCCAACATTGCATCTACATTACCCTGTACAAATTTATATTTATACACGGTTGAAGGAGAAGCCCAGGCTCCTTTTGCTTCCCAGGCACTTACTCCGGCACGCAGACCAAATAATGGACTGAATTGGTAACCCCCTGTAACTTGTGCAGCCGGTGATATCAAATCCGAGAAACTAGCCTCACCCAAAGTATGGCTAGCACCACCTTGAATTTGCATAAACCAATGAGGGTTGAATACTACTTTACCTTCTTCTTTCACTTCCTGAGCAAAAGAACTAACTGTGCAAAGAGAGAATGCACAGATTAAGAATTTCTTTGTTAAATTTGAGAGTCCCATTTTCTAAAATATTTTGGTGATTTTGCAAAGGTACAAAAAAATAATATATCAACACGTTTTTTCACAAAAATATGTTGATATATTAACGAAATCGGAATTTGAGCTTACCAAATGAGACTGTAATCCGGTTTAGAACAAACTCCAGGCAACGGTCAGTCCTGCCATAACAATAGCTACCATACTCATTAATTTAATAAGTATATTCAGACTGGGGCCAGATGTATCTTTAAACGGATCTCCCACGGTGTCTCCGGTGACAGTCGCTTTATGTACTTCACTGCCTTTGCCGCCAAAATTGCCTTCTTCCACATATTTTTTGGCATTATCCCATGCACCGCCTGAATTAGCCATGAAAATGGCGAGAACAAAGCCGGATGACAAACCGCCAATCAGTAGTCCGATAACTCCCGGAACACCAAATAAGAGTCCGGTGGCAATAGGTGCAATGATAGCCAGCAGAGACGGAAATACCATTTCACGCTGTGCACCCTTGGTTGAGATTTGTACACATCGTGCGTAGTCGGGTTCGGCTTCACCGGTCAGAATACCTTTTATTTCCCGGAATTGTCTGCGCACTTCTTCCACCATGTGGGCAGCTGCACGTCCCACTGCGTTCATTGTCAGTCCGCAGAATAAGAATGCCATCATACTGCCGATAAACATTCCCGAAAGGACTTTCGGATTCATCAGTGTCACATCATAGTACAGCATATAGTCTGTGAAACTTGCATTGTGTACTTCGACAGTGATACCGTTAGGCAGTTCCAAAATGGTTTGTCCCAATCGTGTCAGACCGATGCGTATTTCTTCTATATATGATGCCAGCAGTGCCAAGCCTGTGAGTGCGGCAGAGCCAATGGCGAATCCTTTTCCGGTAGCAGCTGTCGTATTGCCTAGAGAATCGAGGGCATCTGTGCGCTTACGTACTTCTTCGCCTAATCCACTCATTTCCGCATTGCCTCCGGCATTGTCGGCTATTGGACCGTAAGCATCGGTAGCAAGTGTGATGCCCAAGGTGGAAAGCATTCCTACAGCGGCAATTCCGATACCATAAAGTCCCATAGAGATATTGGCAAAATCAAAACCTGATGCGAGCCAATAAGAAAGGATTATTCCGACTACTACCGCCAAAACGGGGATAGTGGTAGATACCATGCCCAGTCCGATTCCTGAGATAATCACGGTTGCCGGACCGGTCTTTCCGCTTTCTGCCAGACGTTGCGTCGGTTTATAGGATTGAGAAGTGTAGTACTCGGTAGAACGACCGATGATAATTCCCACTATCAGTCCGATAACCACGGCAAATGAGATATTTATCCAATTCTGTAAATTCAGTATCCAAAGGATAAGGAACGTTGCAACAACTATTAAGGCAGAACTTAGGTTTGTTCCGACAGCCAGTGAACCTAACAGCTCTTTCATTCCTGCATTTTCCTTTGTTCTGACAGAGAAGATTCCCACAATGGAGAGAATAATTCCTACAGCAGCAATCAGCATGGGTGCAATAACAGCTTTAAACTGCATGACTGTATCGTCGGTACCTATATAGGCAGCAGCGCCTAATGCAGCAGTGGCGAGAATTGAACCGCAATAGCTTTCGTACAAATCTGCCCCCATACCAGCTACGTCGCCTACATTGTCACCTACATTGTCGGCAATGGTTGCCGGATTGCGTGGGTCGTCTTCGGGGATGCCGGCTTCTACTTTACCTACAAGGTCGGCACCTACATCGGCAGCCTTAGTATAGATTCCGCCTCCGACACGTGCAAATAAAGCCTGTGTACTGGCTCCCATACCGAATGTCAGCATGGTGGTGGTAATGATACACAATTTGGCAGATGGATTCATGACGTCTGCCGGAATACATTTATCCAGCAATAGATACCAAAATGAAATGTCAAATAAGCCGAGTCCTACTACAACCAGTCCCATGACCGCTCCGCTTCGGAATGCGACACGCAAGCCTTTGTTCAAAGAACTGCGGGCTGCATTGGCGGTACGCGCTGAAGCATACGTTGCCGTTTTCATTCCCAAAAAGCCGGAAAGTCCGGAGAAGAAACCGCCGGTGAGGAAGGCTATGGGCACCCAGGCGTTTTGCAGGTTGAAACCATAAGCCATGATAGAGAATAGAATGACCAGTCCCAGAAATACCAGTCCCACTACCTTATATTGCTGTTTGAGATAGGACATGGCGCCTTGACGTACATACAAAGCGATTTTCTCCATCGTTGGAGTTCCTTCGCTTTCGCGCATCATTTGTCTGTAGAAATACCAAGCGAGTACCAATGCCAATAAAGAGGCGATGGGTACAATCCAGAAAAGATAGGTTTCCATACGCAGTATTGATTTAGAAGTTACTTTCCAAAGATAGAAAAAATAAGTGATATTCAAGGGTATAGGACTACTTTTTTATTTGTTAAGGAAAAGAGAAAAGTAATTGGGATATTGTGGGCTGTTAGGGTTGTGGAATATGTTGGGGATGTCTGCGGGAGACTTTTCGGGAAGCGGAAAAGGTTTACCGTTTCATGAGGGGGTGTCGAAACTATTTCGATAAAAGGGAAGTTTCGACACATCCCCATGAAACGATAAAGCTGCCCGGATTCATATAAGCATTCGGACGATATAGTGATAAAAGGTGGACGTGGGAATAGTTATTTCCCATACAACTTATCTATCAAGTCACTACGGCCTATCTTGCGTAATTCATTGATGATGGCACGACGTTCTTCGGGTTTATACCAGAAGAAGAACATTCGTTGCGCCAATTTTTCCTTTTGTGTCTTGGCTGAAAATACCGGTTGCAAAGTATAGGGATGATAGCCCGTATACCAAGCTTCGGTAGCGACGGTCATGGGAGTGGGAGTGAAGTCCTGTACCTGTTCCAAATGGAAGTCTAACCTTTTGGTGATGACTGCCAGCTCTGCCATATCTTCTTCTGTGCATCCGGGATGGCTGCTTATAAAATAAGGAATGATTTGCTGTTTCAGGTTCAACTCCTTATTGATTTTATCGAATGTTTTCTTGAATTCATAGAACTGAGAGAACGAAGGCTTCCGCATGATGTGTAACACTTGCTCGCTGGTATGTTCAGGAGCAACTTTCAGCCGTCCGCTTACATGTTTGGCTATCAGCTCGCGCGTATATTCCGCAGTGCTGCGGTTGACCGCCGGGTCTTTGCTTTGATACTGCAACAGGTCGTAACGTACACCGCTTCCGATAAAGCTTTTCTTTATTCCCGGTATAGCATCTACCGAGCGATAGATGTCGAGTAGCGGGCGATGGTCGGTATTCAGGTTCGGACATACTTTAGGATGGATGCAGGACGGACGTTTGCAATGCCGACATTTGTTTTCATCCATTCCATGCATGGCATACATATTGGCACTTGGTCCTCCCAAATCGCTCAGATAACCTTTGAAATCAGGCATTTCTGTAATTTCTTTCACTTCTTTCAGAATACTTTCCTTGCTTCGGCTGACTATAAATTTTCCTTGATGGGCAGAAATGGTGCAGAAAGCACATCCGCCGAAACATCCCCGATGGAGGTTGACGGAGAATTTAATCATATCATAAGCCGGGATACGTTTTCCCTTATATTTGGGATGGGGCAGTCGGGTATATGGCAGGTCGAAAGACATATCCAGTTCTCCCTGTGTCATTGGAGGATAGGGAGGATTGACCACGACGGTATTGTTTCCTACATTTTGCAGGATGCGGGAAGCTTCGTATTTATTGCTTTCCTCCTCGATGAAACGGAAGTTCTCTGCTTGTTTTTTCTTGTCCTTCAGACATTCTTCATGAGAGTGGAGAATGATGTCGGGCTTTTCCTTACTGTTGTGCTCGGATGTTGTGCTGATGTCTTGGAGCGGATACATGGGGTCGCCCCTACGGATTATGTAGGCTGTTTGTAAGATATCATGTGGAATAGGAAGACTGGCTGCTGTAGGGGCAGACCCATGTGTCTGTCCGGTAGCATCCGTCAGTGCTTTCATCCTTTTACAAAGTTCTGTAATCGGCTTTTCTCCCATTCCATAAATCAGTAAGTCCGCTCCCGAGTCTATTAAAATAGACTTACGCACACAGTCCTGCCAATAGTCGTAATGGGTGACACGGCGTAAAGAAGCCTCGATTCCACCTAAAATGACAGGCACATCCGGATATAGTTGTTTCAGAATCTGTGTATATACAATACTGGGATATTCGGGACGCATATCGTGACGTCCACCGGGGGTATAAGCATCTTCACTGCGTAAGCGTTTATTGGCAGTATACTTATTCACCATACTGTCCATACATCCGGCGGATACACCGAAAAAAAGACGTGGACGCCCCAGCTTTTTAAAATCGCGCAGGTCGTCACGCCAGTTAGGTTGAGGCACGATAGCTACTCTTAGTCCTTGTGCCTCTAATAATCTTCCGATAACGGCTGGCCCGAAAGAAGGATGGTCTACATACGCATCTCCGCTAAACAAGATAACATCCAGGTTATCCCATCCACGCAGTTCAACTTCTTTCTTTGTTGTCGGCAGCCAATCTGTAAGTTTATGTTCTTTCAACTCCTTTTTATTCTTCTTTTTGGTCTTCTTCTTCATCCTGATTCTTTTCTCTTTCCCAACGGATATAGAGCAAAATCAATTGATGAAGTCCGAAGGCTTTCATATTATTATGATAAATCACGTCTATGCAAAGGTCGAGCAATTCTTTGTTGTTTCCCTCTTCGCTAGTAATCAGTGAGCGTATATTCAGTTTTAATTTTTCCAGTACAGACTCATCTACAATGCCGTTACTGTCTATTAAGTGCTGAAATAGAGCATATTTCTCAATCGTTTGCAGGTTTTCTTCTGAAATATCCATGCTACGTGTGCCTGAGGCATTTGTTTGTATAGTGTACATAGTCTTTATTTTAATGGTTTATACGGACAAAGTTAGGCGTTTTTATGAAATAACCTCTACTTTACTTCTTTATTTTCATAGAAAATTCTTATTTGCTTCCGAAGAAACTTAATATTGCACTCATTATCCGTGTCCGTTGCTGCACTTCTTCGATACTTTCAAAAGGAAAACCCAGTACAAAAGTGCGGTAATTGCCTTTGTAGGCAATGCCGGCACTGTAATTGCCGGGAGTGTACACAAAAGTGGAATAAGCCGGTGCGACAGGAGTCAGGCAGTCGGGGGCAGGTACGGCATACGTTTTTTCATTCACGGTGCAGGGAATGGTGAAGTGGGTGTTGGCACCGTAAATATTGCCTGATGTTTTTCCGCCCATACTTCCACCAAAACTGTATTTCAGTATGTTTTCGGTAAAGTCAAGTGCTGAAGGGCCGTTCATATTGCTGCCGATATAAGAACCGCTAACCAATATATTTCCACCACGGCGGCAATAATCCGTGATAAGTTGTTGTATGATAGGGGAGAAAGGTTGTTTCTCTGCACCCATGATGAGGTCTGTGACCGGATAGTCTGTCAGTCGGACAAATCCGTTTTCTACTGATTCGTCGCTGCATGAGACAAAGGAATATCCTCCGGCGGATTGTATGGCTTTGCCGTGCACGAAAGGATAATCGAAAGTGTTTCCGGCTATCAGCATTCCTTCGAGCTCACTGCCACTGTATCCCAGTCCGTCGTTTGTTTCGCGTCCGATGCGGCTTCGGTCAAAGCTTTGTTGTGCACCGCAATAGGCCGGCGTGTGTATATAAGGTATTCCCGGATCTGCCTTCAAGTCAAATCCTTGTATAAAATTCGATTCTACGGTAGCGGGACCGCTTAGACGATTGAATGCATTTACTATTAAAACCGTTCCTTTGCTTTTTCTGGCTTTATAGGCTGACAGGATTTCGGAAGGGAAACTTTCTCCTCCACGATTGACGGTAGTGACTTTGAAACTGTATACCAATCCCGGTTCGGCTTCGAAAGTGTATTCTGTGTCGCGCACCAGTGTACCGTTGTCAAACCCGCCATGCCCCAAACGCGTATAAACGATATATTCCCGGGCTTTTGCCGTGGGTTCCAATGGGTCGTCTACTGCCTGCCAACTTAGGCGGAACGTATTTTTCTTGTTCCCTTCGACAATTGAAAAATTGTTGACCGGCAAGGGTTGTACGACATACTCGGTGCCATGCATAGTGGCTATATACTTTAAGATTGATTTATAAACCGAACGTGCAACCGTGAATTTGAATCGGGGATCATGTCCCAGTTTAAGGTCGGCAAAGTTTTGGTGAGAGAGCAGTTCCAGAATCATGGATGGAACACCCGGCAGGCGTGTTTCACTGTAATTGCGGTTCCATAGACTGCGGCGTGGCCATTGAATGCCGAATCCGGCGGAGATGTCCCGTTGCAGTCCGGTCAGTATCATATCTGCCAAGTCGCGGGAAGCATATCGAGAGATTCCGGCATTTAATTTTCCGTTGTTGCAGTCGGTGGTATAAATACCCAATGTCCCGATCAGTTCGTCCTCTTTAGAGAAACCGGCATCACTGTGCAGCCCGAAAGTCATTTCAAACGGTACTCCCAAACCTTGTTCTTGCGGATTATAGACGGAGCCTCCATTCATATAATTAATCATCCGACTGCGGCTGTTTATATCATCGGTATAATCGTTCTTACCTTCACTGGGGCTATATACACTGTAAGGCATTCCTGCCCATTGTGCTGCATAACGTGCTCCTTCCAGATAACGTGGAAGTCCGCTGGTACTTCCTCTTCTCGAAATATTTCCCATACCTCCCCCGAAGCGGACAGCATCGGCGCATACCACTCCTTTCTGGTTGCTCTCATTACTTAATATCACCATCCCGTAATCATTGGTTCCTTTGTCAAATTCAAAAGTCCCCAAATACACCCAAGTGCCTCCACCTATTTGCTGGTTGACTTTGAATTCGGTCACTCCGCCTTTGTGGAAAACCAGATATTTGGCGTTGCTTATACTTTCGGGCAATGTCTGATAAGAAACGTATACGGCATATTTACCTGTTTCGGGAATGTCGGGAATCCATTGTGCAAAAGCCTTTTCAGGCTTCTTCTCTGTTGCGGCGAAGCGTGCCGTACCGTCTTGAAAGGGATTTTGCCCGTCTGTATAAACCGAACGCTTTTGGGCAAATCCTGCTAATGGGGAAGTTAGCCATTTCCCTTTGCGGCTTTTTACTTCTTGGTAAATGCTGTTTTGTGAAACCGTATTATTGTCTACTATCACTTCATTGCGTTGCCAGTCGCGTTCGCGTGGTGTATAAACAATGGCACCGGCGTTTTCCAGCATGGGGATGATATAAGGAACGACAAAAGACTGTGTGAAGAGATCTTCTGTGGTACAGAATAAACGCGGGCGTTGCCATTCCCAACTGCCTTTGTCATTCTTATAATACTTTCCATGACTTTGCCATAGGGCGATATGTCTGCCTTCCAATCCTTTAGGGGCGGAGTAGGGGCGTGACATATTCTGTACCCAAGGGCTACCTTTATAGTCAATTCGTTGCCACAGCCTGTTTTTATCCTGTTTCTTTTGTAATATATTGGGGATTAATTCTTCAATCGGCTTTCCGTCTGTGTAAATGGTAATGTCGTAATAGTTGACCGGGCCGGGAAGACTTTGTTTCAGCAACCTGTAAATGGCTTCCGTATTTTCAGGTGTGAAAGGTTGGTAGCCAAAGTTTGCATTGGCATAAACATCCAGCTTCTTCTTGCTGTGATTTACTTCATAGCGATCAAGTCTACATTTGCCGATATTAGCATAAGACGTCTCAAAATTGGTGAAGAAATCCTTTAGGCGTTGTTCCACGTTGGCGTCTAAGACTTGTGCCGGCATGTACAATATTCCTGCCATTATCAGCAAGAATAACAAAAATATCTTTTTCATGTTGTCTGTTTCTTTATTTTATGGTTGCGAAGTTAAGACTTTTTGTTCGCTTTGTCATCCTGACTAAGTTATAATGAACCTAAATGAAACGAATTATCTTTAATTTATGCTTTGTATCACGAAAAACCTCGTTTTCGCTTGCTTTGTACAAAGGATGTGAGGATTGAAAATGATGATTTGAAGGATGGAAGTATGAAGTCACCACTAAGCTTTTTCTTACAGATTTAGGAAAAAGTTTACTGCTGTTATTATTCATGCACTTCCTTTAAACGCGGCAAATAAAAAATGGACTCCTTTATTTGCCAAATATAAATCCTAACCCTATAGAAAAATAACTTAGGTTGTTATCAAAAATACTTTGATATACATTGGGATCATCTCTGTTCCATTTAGGAGTATAGTCCGGATTGGCATGCCAGTCGGCCATAATCATGCCACCTTTTATCTGCATTGCGATGCCGGGAGCCACTGCAAATTCATATCCTAAAGTCAAAGAAATAGCGAAATAACCTTTACTGAAAGTGCTGTTTCCATACTGTTTACTGTATAATTCATCATTATAATGGAGATAGCCCATACCTCCCGAACCCCAAAAGCCTTGTTTTCCGTTTGCCCATAGACCACGAAAGGTTAAAGTGGGCGCAATATAGTGGCTGTACATTTTACTTTTATACTTGCTGCTGCCTATATAATCATAAGAGATTCCTAAACCTACAGTCGGTGTGTAATAATGTCTAAATTCTGCACTCAGATTATAACATACAGGATTGTTTGTAATATCCATATAGTCTCCTTTGCTATTCGAAATACCTCCGGCAATACCGCTTCCGAATGAAAAACTGTTTTTCAGAGGAAGGTAGCTTTGTGCTTGGGAACCTAAGTGGCAAGCAGCTGCAAGAATTGCAATAAGAAAAAACTTTCTGTCCATTTGTCCTGTTCATGAAGTGTTATGTGGGTGTAAATGTAGTAAAAGTTATTGTATTGTAAATTCTGAACAGAGTTTTTTTTAGTGTTATTATAAAAACGTACCACAATTACTATGAAATATGCCATTCATGTCATTGTGGTACGTTCTTTTTTAGAAGAGAAAAGATTATTCTACTTTTCCGATACTGAAATTTTCGGGATGTTTTCCTTTGAAATTCTTATAATACAATTTAATATCACGCATATCTTTCTCTAAATCCCCGCTTGGGTGAATCACCTTTTCAGCAGTGATACATTTCTTTTCGTAATCTATACCTACTAATATGATGGGCAAACCGGCTCCTTGAGCAATGTAATAAAAACCTTTTTTCCAGTTCGGATTTGCTTTGCGTGTGCCTTCTGGAGTAATGGCCAAATGAAATTTCTTGCTTGATTTGGCAATGTTAATCATTTGGTCTACTAATGAAGTTTTGCGGCTGCGGTCTACCGGAATTCCCCCCATCCAACGGAAGATGGGGCCTAAAGGCCAAAAAAACCAGTCTTTTTTCATCATGAAGCCTGTCTCGCGACCAATTGCTCCCATGAATAATTTGCCGATAAACAAATCCCAATTGGTGGTATGCGGGGCTGCACAAATAATGTATTTGTCATAATCGGGAACAGAGACTTTGGTCTTCCACCCCAATAGTTTGTAGTAGATAAAACTACAAATAGCTTTCTTCATTCTTTTTATCAGTGTTATGCTTTTGATGCCTTATCCATTTCGTCTGCCACTATTTTTATTTCTTTGTCCAGGTCTTCGTGCAGTTTCTTATAGAAACCTTTTACATTGCCCGGTTCGGTGTGGCTGATACGTGGAATCAATGCCAATACATTGTGTATTGCATGGATAACAGCTTCACGGTTAACACCTTCCATCAGGGTAGCAAAAAATAAATCACTTGCTATATAGGTTATTTTTTTCTTTAAATTTCTTCTACTTGCCATAATTGTAATGTTTTTAAGTTAATACAAAAATCTAATTTCGCGGTAAAGTTAGCATTTTTATTTGTATACGTTTTCATATTTGCGAAAAAAGAGCGAAATTTGCACGTGATTTCTAAATGAGTTTATACACCTTTAAATAGAATAATAGAATATGACTAAAAGTGCATTACAAATTGCCAGAGCTGCTTATCAGCCCAAACTTCCTAAAGCGTTGAAAGGCGCAGTTAAAGTTAAGGAAGGTGAACCTACACAGTCTGTAGCTGACCAGGAAGCTATCAAAGCATTGTTCCCTAACACATACGGAATGCCGTTGATACAGTTCGTTGAAGGCGAAGCTGTTAATCTGCCTGCTATCAATGTAGGTGTAATTTTGTCCGGTGGACAGGCTCCCGGCGGACACAATGTGATTTCAGGTTTGTTCGACGGTATTAAGGCGCTGAACAAAGACAGTAAATTGTTTGGTTTCATCTTGGGCCCCGGTGGTTTGGTTGACCATAACTACATGGAGCTGACTGCTGATATCATTGACGAATACCGCAATACCGGTGGTTTTGATATTATCGGTTCGGGACGTACCAAACTGGAAAAAGAAGAACAGTTTGATAAAGGTTTGGAAATTATCAAAGAACTGGGCATTAAGGCATTGGTAATCATCGGTGGTGATGACTCTAACACCAACGCTTGCGTATTGGCAGAATATTATGCTGCTAAGAATTGTGGCGTACAGGTAATCGGTTGTCCGAAAACTATCGATGGTGACTTGAAGAACGAAATGATTGAAACTTCTTTCGGTTTCGATACTGCTTGTAAGACTTATGCCGAAGTTATCGGTAACATCCAGCGTGACTGTAACTCTGCACGTAAATACTGGCACTTCATTAAATTGATGGGACGTTCGGCTTCTCACATCGCTTTGGAATGTGCTTTGCAGGTTCAGCCTAACGTATGTATCATTTCTGAAGAAGTTGAAGCTAAAGATATGTCTTTGGATGATGTAGTAACTTACATCGCTCAGATTGTAGCCGACCGTGCTGCTCAGGGTAACAACTTCGGTACAGTATTGATTCCTGAAGGTTTGGTAGAGTTTATTCCTGCCATGAAGAGACTGATTGCTGAATTGAACGACTTCCTGGCTGCTAATGCTGCGGAATTTGCTTTGATTAAGAAATCTCATCAACGTGAATATATCATTTCTAAGTTGTCTAAAGAAAACTCGGCTATCTATGCTTCACTGCCCGAAGGTGTTGCCCGTCAGTTGTCATTAGACCGTGACCCGCACGGAAACGTACAGGTATCATTGATTGAAACAGAAAAACTGTTGTCTGAAATGGTGGCTACTAAGTTGGCACAGTGGAAAGAAGAAGGCAAGTATGTTGGTAAGTTTGCTGCTCAGCACCACTTCTTCGGTTACGAAGGACGTTGCGCTGCTCCGTCAAACTTCGATGCTGACTATTGCTATTCATTGGGTTACACTGCATCTATGTTGATTGCTAACGGTAAGACCGGTTATATGTCTTCAGTTCGCAACACGACAGCTCCTGCAGCAGAATGGATTGCAGGTGGTGTGCCTATCACAATGATGATGAATATGGAACGTCGTCATGGCGAAATGAAACCGGTTATCCAGAAAGCCTTGGTGAAACTGGACGGTGCTCCTTTCAAGAAGTTCGCTTCACAGCGTGACAAGTGGGCTGCTGAAACAGACTATGTATATCCGGGTCCTATCCAGTACTTCGGTCCTACAGAAGTTTGTGACGAGCCGACTAAGACTCTGCAGTTGGAACAAGGTAAATAATTTATAGAAATATTAATACTGTAGGGGCGAGGTGTTTTCGCTCGAATACACTTTATGGTGTGTTTTCGGGGGAATTCAGTTCGCCCTTGCTTTAAATAATTCGGTATATATCAACACTAAATGAGTAAGCAACCGCCCATATCGGTGGTGAACAAACCACGCAAGACGACTTCCCGGAAATCTTCTTCTTCTCCGCGCAAACCGCGGAAAAAAGGTGCTTCGCCCCATAAAAAGAAGGTTATCAAGAAATGGGAAATTCCAACTTGGCTTTATTATATCCTGATGGGGGTGATTACCGTTGTGTTTTTAAGTGCTTTCTTCTATTTCTTTATCCGTCCTTATTCTTACCGTTGGAAACCTTGTTATGGCTTGAAAGCATACGGTGTGTGTATGCCGGCCGGTTTTCATATTCATGGTATTGATATATCCCATTATCAGGGAAATATTGACTGGCAACGGCTGACGCAGACCCGCCAAAGTCAATTCCCTATTCATTTCATCTTTATGAAAGCTTCCGAAGGCGGAGATTATGGTGATCGTGTTTTTCAGGCAAATTTTGATTCAGCCAAGGTTTATGGGTTTATTCGAGGGGCTTATCATTTCTATAATCCGAAAACAGATCCGGTTCGTCAAGCTGATTTCTTTATCAATTCCGTAAAGCTGGATGCGGGTGATTTGCCTCCCGTACTCGATATTGAAAAACGTGGAGATGACGCCCGAACTCTTCGTCGGGATTTAAAAATATGGCTGGATAGAATAGAGAGACATTATAAAGTGAAGCCTATCCTTTACACTTCTTATAAATTCAAGACTCGCTACCTCAATGATTCTATATTTGATTCTTATCCTTATTGGATTGCTCATTATTATGTCGATTCGGTGGAATATAAAGGTAATTGGAAATTCTGGCAGCATACAGATGTGGGTACACTTCCCGGTATTAGGGAAAAAGTAGATTTGAACATATTCAATGGCTCACTGGAGGAATTGAAATGCATGACTATTCGTTGAGGCATCTCATAAAAGAATGTGGCATTTGTTCGATTTTACGTAAAGTGTCCGTTTTCGGACATTGGCTTTAAATGTATCGTTTTGATTATCAAAACGATATTGCTGTGGCACATACTTTGTTTTGAGAAAGTGAATCAATTATGTGCATATTATGATAAGAAAGTATTTTAATCAAGCTCTTCACTTAATCAGGCAGAATCCATTGTTCAGTGGTTTCTATATACTTGGAACCGGATTAGCCATATCGATGGTCATGTTATTAGTCGTTATCTATTATATAAAGGTAGCAGGGATTTATCCGGAAACTAATCGTTCGCGGATGATGGTCATATCGGACGTGCATATGCAGAATGTCGATGATCCCAGTTATAATTCGACCGGTTTGATAGCCTACCATATAGTGAAAGACTTTTTTTATAATCTGAAAGGTACAGAGGCAGTTTCGGCTATAGGAACCTATGTGGCAGGAGATGGTTATGCTCAGTTGCCTTCTTCCAAACATCGCATACCGGTCGTACAAAAAGCAGTCGATGTTGCCTTTTGGAAGGTTTTCGACTTTCACTTTATAGATGGAGTTCCGTTTAGCGAATCCGATTTTGCCAGCGGCATTCATCACATTGTCATTTCAGAGGAAGTGGCGCAACGGATTTTTAATACTTCGAAGGTTGTGGGAAAGTATCTTACTATAGATTTTGTGGAGTACAAAATATGCGGAGTAGTCAAGACACCCAGTTATGCCACGGAACTGAGTTATGCACAGGTATGGATTCCATATACTTGTTTTCCAGGGTATGATAAGTATAATCAATACGATGCGCTAGGTGCTTATGAAGTAGTCATCTTGGCACATTCGTCTTCTGATTTTGGTGGCATAAAAGCCCAAGTCGATGAATTTACCCGAAAGTTTAATGCTATTTCTCATGATGGTTATAAACTGCTTTGGCACGGACAGCCTTACGCTTACTGGAAAACATTATTCCGTGTGGACTCTATGACGGATTTGGATTTTATGAAGATTTTCCGTCAGATAGGGGTTATTCTGCTGATGCTGTTGTTAGTGCCGGCATTGAACTTATCAGGTATGATATCGGGACGGATGGAAAAACGTTTGCCCGAGATAGGAGTGAGAAAAGCATTTGGAGCAACGTCTCATGTATTGTTTTCACAAATAATCTGGGAGAATCTAATCTTGACTGTTATTGGCGGTTGTTTGGGGTTGGTTATATCTTATGGGATGGTGCTATTGTCTAAAAATTGGTTGCTTACTTTGCTGGACGACAACGTAGCGGCATTACCTGATGGGGTAGGCGTGAGCATAACTCCCCAAATGCTGTTCAATCCTGTTCTGTTTATAGTGACCTTTCTGATATGTGTGGTGATAAATTTGCTTTCAGCCGTTATCCCGGCGTATCTTTCTCTGCGAAAAGATATTGTGTATTCCATTAATAAACAAAAATAAGAGGTTATGTTGCATCATATATTTAGAAACCTTTGGAACTCGCGTAAGCGTAATGTATGGATATTGTTGGAGTTGATTGTCATTACCATTGTATGCTGGATGGTGGTCGATCCTTTATTTGTTATTTTCTATAACAAGTCGATTCCTGACGGATATGAGGCGGACGGATTGTACAGGCTTCAGCTTTCTGTGGTTCCTTCCGATGAAGAGATCCGCCCGGAAGATTTCCGGCAATTGATGGAACGGCTCCGAAGCCATGAACAAATCGAGTCGGCCACTTATGTACTCAATAACCATTATCCTTGTTCGCGTGGAAACAGTTTCAATAATCTTACTTTGGATACAATGAGTGTCCGTGTCGCCTTTATGAATTTTGTTCCGCACACCGATTTCTTTCAAACCTGGCGCATACGTTCGGCTAAAGACGGTACGTGGGAAAGCCTTGAAAATGCCGAATATACAGTGAACAGTATCTTGATGACTTCAGATGCCGCCGCTTGCCTTTCGCCCGATAAAGATTTGACCGGAGGTGTGGTTTATGTGAGAGATAGTATTCCTCTGAAGGTAGTGGCATTGATGCAACCGGTCAAAATGAAAAATTGTATGCAGCCTTATTATCTCCGTCTCAATGCACATACCGACGGCATTCCGTCATGGGCTTACGATGGAGGCTTGATTGTCTTTGCCCGTACAAAACCCGGAGTAGTGGAAACTCGCTTCATAGAGGAATTTATTCCTTGGATGGAAGAGTATTTGGCAGTGGGAAGATTGTTTGTCAGCAAGATTGAACCTTTCAGTAAAGTACGTGAACAGAGTGACCTGAAAGAGGGGGCTACCAGTGAGATTCGTATTAAATATGCCCTTTGTTATTTTTTTCTGGTGAACTTGTTTTTAGGGGTCAGCGGGACATTTTGGTTGAGTACCCGTACACGTCGGGAGGAAATGGGAGTAAGGCTGTCTTATGGGGCATCTCCCAGACGTATTCGTCTTTTATTGTTGGGTGAAGCCGGTGTGTTGACCACAATAGCAGTACTGATAGGTTGTCTTTTTTATTTCCAATGGGTGCTGAAAGATGGATTTTATGTGTTGTCGAGTATGGCACCTAGTGATAATATGCGTTATATTACTAATCATTTTGCAATTCATTTTTTGATAGTGTCGGTGATTGTGTATCTTGTTATGATGGCGGTAACATGGATTGGGGTATGGATACCAGCTTATAATATCAGTAAAATATCTCCTGTGGAAGCACTGAAAGATGAATAATGTTTTTATATTTGCCGTATGAATGTAGTAATGAATATATTGTGGATTGTTTTGGGCGGGCTGTTTATTTGCATAGAATACATTATAGCCAGCCTGTTGTTGATGGTTACCATTGTCGGTATTCCTTTTGGTTTACAGACTTTGAAGCTGTCTGTTCTGGCACTTTGTCCGTTTGGTATGCAAGTGCGTAGCTGTCCCGGCGGTGACGGTTGTTTGAGTGTTTTGATGAATATACTTTGGATATTGGTAGGAGGTATCTGGATAAGTTTGTCCCATTTGGCTTTCGGACTGTTATTATGCATCACCATTATCGGTATTCCATTTGGTTTGCAACATTTCAAGTTAGCAGGATTGGCACTTACTCCTTTCGGAAAAGAGATAGTTTAAGTCGTGCTGTCATAGAAAAAGAGTGTGTCAAAATGTGAATAATACTGTCGTTAAGTTCGTAGGGGCGAGGTTCGCTCGCCCGAAAACAGTTTGCTTTGTGTCTTCGGGCAGGCAACCCCTGCCCCTACAGCTGACGATGGGATAGACCGGTTTAGTTTTGGCACACTCCCTTTTATTATGAATGTTATTTTTTTCTGTTATGATAGATTAATATCCGGGATTCTGTTTGATGTTCGGATTCTTATCAAGTACATCAGTTTGAGAGAATGGTAAATAACGGTTCTTCGGAGCAAACTTACGTGGTTCAATTGTTGCTGTTCCTGTAACTTCTGCACGTTTGTAAGGATCGGTTTCACTATAATTGATAGTACCGGTAATACGTTTTAAATCACCGTTCATTAAAGTTTCTGCCAACATCTTGCCACTGGCATCTTTCCAACGCAGGATATCTGCACGGCGCAAACCTTCACCTGCAAATTCTACGCAACGCTCACGACGGATTAACTCACGTAATTTATCCTGAGTGTCATATTTTGTTCTGACTACTTTAGGCATACCTACGCGTTCACGAATCTGGTCGATATAGTTGTACACCTGGTCTGATGGGCCGTTTAATTCGTTTTCGGCTTCTGCCCAACTTAACAGTACTTCTGCATAACGGAATACGATAACACAGGCAGCTGTATTCCAAATATTAGAATATTGTTCGTATGGATCTAGATATTTAGCCCATGTTAAAGCTGTTTTTGAGGCATTGTCCGTGTAGGTAGGGAAGTTTTTGTTCTTTGTTCCATCAGTCATCTTTTCATCCAATGTATTTAATATTGCTCCTCTCCATTCTTGTCCGGGATAAAGGATAGTCATATCCATACGCGGGTCACGATTGGCAAAAGGATGTTTGGCATCATAATAGTCTGCAGCTTCTTCTTTTGTCAAGCCATTGTCCATTTCATACATGTCGACCAAGTTCTGTGTCGGAACAATTGAAGACCATCCTGCATCCTCATTATTATACATTTGACCGATAACGCCCAGTCCAAAGACACTTTCAAGGCGTTGATCTGCCAGAATGATTTCTTTAGAATCTATACCTGTCAGTTTGAATAAGTTCTCATAATCGGAATCCAATTCGTATTGTTTTAAATCGATAATAGCCTGAGCTGCATCTTTTGCTTTCTGCCAGTCACCGTAATACAGTGCTTCGCGCATTTTAGTAGCCAAAACAGCTCCTTTGGCAATACGTCCGCGTGCTGCCGGAGTGGTGTTGATGGCTGTAAGTGCATCGTCCAAGTCCTGTGCAATTTGTTCGCGTACTTCTGCTTCCGTATTACGCGGTACCTGTGCTTCTTCGGCCGTAGTATAAGAACCGATGATGGGTACACCGCCATACCACCAGTTCATAATGAAATATCTATAGGCACGGATGGCTTTGGCTTCTGCTATTAGTTCTTCTTTCTTACCTGCAGTAGTGAATTCTACATTGTCGATGTTTTCTAACACTGTATTACAACGGCGGATAATGGCAAAGTCATAGAAAGAAGCACCTGTGTTACCACTGGATAAAGAACCGTCGCCCCAAGGACGCCATCCTTCCCATGAAAAATTATTATAACCTATGTCGGAACCGCAGTCTAAATATAGAAGAGCTCTAAAAGGATAAGTTCTTCTAGAACTATGTTTTTCAATATGATTTAGATTAATGGCGCAAATATATAATATTTTTAAAAAAGAACAATCATTTTTGAAAATAATCTTTGTTTTTCCGTGTGATTTAACAATCAAACGCTAAAAACATTTAATTAAAGAACGACTCTAAAGAGACTTAACTATTTAGTTGGTAGAATTTTAGTAATATAATGATAATATATAAAACTCTTTTTTACCTACAATATGTATATGAATATCCATGTAAAACCGTTATAAACAGTAATATAATGATAGGGAGATTAATAAAAGCGAATAGATAATCGGTAGAAATCATGTCTTTTTTTCTCATTTATTGTTACTTACAGCATGAATAAACGATGAACTCATTTAATGTTAGTATTGATTATCAATGATTTATAGACAGCGATAGTTCTAGAAGAACTACGTTGGTAGTAACTTATTTATTATCTTTAAATTAATACTTTATGTTAAAGAGAGTCAAGTCGGTCAGTATGCTGCTATTCCTTATGGCTGCATCTACAGGAAGCATGAACGCTGTTTCTGCTCCTGCAATGGCAAGTTCAAATGCTATTGAACAGCAGACCGAAACCTGTAAAGGAATTGTAAAGGATGCCACAGGTGAAACTGTAATTGGTGCATCCGTAGTAGTAAAAGGTACAACCAATGGTACTATTACCGGTATCGATGGTGATTTTACCTTAAGTGGAGTACCTAAAGGAAGCACTCTTGTGGTTTCCTATGTAGGTTACCTTACTCAAGAAATTAAATTTAATGGCCAGCCAATCAATGTGGTCTTGAAAGAAGACAGTCAAACTTTGGATGAAGTAGTTGTAGTAGGTTATGGTGTGCAGAAAAAGGCAAACCTGACTGGTTCTGTTGCTTCTATCAATGCAGAAGCTCTAGAATCTCGCTCTGTTGCCAGTGTTTCTGCAGCTATGGCAGGACAAATGCCTGGTGTAACTGCTATTCAAACTTCAGGTGCACCGGGTGCACAGACAGGTACCATTACTATTCGTGGTAAGAATTCAATTAATGCGGCAAGTCCGTTGGTTATTGTTGATGGTATCCCCGGCAGTATGAATAATATTGATCCGCAGGATATTGAATCTCTTTCTGTATTGAAAGATGCTGCTTCATCTGCCATTTATGGTGTGCAGGCCGCCAATGGTGTTATTGTAATTACCACTAAAAAGGGTAAGAAAGGACAAAAAGCACGCGTTAGTTATTCGGGAACTGTATCTTGGTCAAGTCCGACAGCAACTTTGGATTTCTTGGGCTCTGCAGATTATGCTATCTTATATAATGAAGCAACACTTAATGAAAACCCCAAAGCTGTGGTTCCGTATACAGACGAAGACATTCAGAAATTCCGTGATGGCTCAGATCCTATCGGTCATCCGAATACTGATTGGTATAATGAAGTTATGAAAGGTAGTGCAATGGAAACTCAACATAGTTTGTCTATCAATGGAGGTTCAGAAAATACTAGCTATATGGCTTCTTTAGGTTACTTGTATCAAGATGGCCTTTCGCAGGAAAAGAACTATGAACGTTATAATGGACGTGTAAATATAGATTCAAAAGTAGCCAAATGGGTAAGTGTAGGTCTGAATGCTTCTGCATATCGTGGCTTAAATAATGATGAATACGAAGGATTCGGTTCTTTGTTACAATATGCGAACCGTATTTCCCCAACAATCAGTATTTATGACGGAGATGGCAATTATAATTATTCAGGTTTAGCGAATCCTGTTGCACAGCAAGGTAAAACGGGACTTTATCGTCAGCTTGACCAACAATTGAATGCGACAGCTTATATTAATATTACTCCTATTGAAGGTTTGAGTATCAAAGGAGTATATTCATTAAGACACGATTACCGAGACATTCGTAAATTCAAGAAACATTGGAGTTATGGAAACTTTGACTCTGGTAAGCGTGAAGGTGAACATAATTATTACAATTGGAATTGGTATACTAGTCAGGTATTGGTTAACTATAATAAAACTTTTGGTAAACATAGTATTGGTGTCTTAGCTGGTTTTGAACAGGTTGATTATACATATAGATATACAGAAACCAAACGTACAGGTGGAGGTAATGATGAATTGAGTGAATCATTGAATACTCTTGATGCATCATCACAAACAAATAAAGACGGTGGTTATGATACAGGTCGTCAATCTTATTTTGGACGTATCCAGTATGATTATGAAAATAAGTATTTGTTTGAGGCCAATCTTCGTACAGATGCTTCATCTCGCTTCCCTAAAGATAATCGTTGGGGTGTGTTCCCTGCTTTCTCTGCAGGATGGAGAGTTTCTGAAGAAGCATTCGTTAAAGACAACTTGGATTGGTTAAGCAATTTGAAGTTACGCCTTGGTTGGGGTAGAACCGGTAATGAAGAGTTGAAGAGTGATGATATTTATCCGGCTATAGCTACTTATGCTTACGGAAAATATATGTTTGGTAATACTTTGTATTCTACTGCTTACGAATCACGTTACGTAAATACCAACTTGCAATGGGCTACGGTTACTAACTATGAATTGGGATTGGAAGCCGGTTTCTTGAATAATAAAGTTGGATTTGAACTTTCTTTATACAAGAAAAAAACAAATGATATGTTGCTGTATTTGCCGATTCAAGGAGTGATTGGTATGGATGCCCCTGCTCAGAATGCAGGTAGTGTAGAAAATACCGGTTTTGACTTGAGCATTTTCCATAATAACAGTATCAACAAAGATTGGAGCTATGCAATTAATTTCAATGTGGCTTATGTGAAGAACGAGATTACTGACATGAACGGTACAGAAGGTGTTGACCCGGACAATGGCAAGTATTGGCGTTTGGAAGGTTATCCTATCGGTTCTTTCTATGGATATGTAGCTAACGGATATTTCAATACCGAAGATGAATTGAAGAACTATCCTAAGCGTTTGGGAAGTGAAAAACTGGGAGATATTAAATATGTAGATAGAGACGGTAATGGTAAAATTGATGCTGCCGACCAAACAGTTATCGGTAAGAATTTCCCAAGTTGGACAGGTGGTTTGAATCTTGCCGTATATTACAAAGATTTTGATTTATCTATGTTATGGCAAGGTGCATTTGATGTAGATGCTTATTATACCGGTGAGGCTTCTTATGCATTTTATAATAGTGGTAAGGTGCTAAAGAGACACTTGGATCGTTGGACACCCGAAAATCATAATGCGAGCTATCCACGTTTGACAAGAAGTTCACAAACTAACTTTGCTACTTCTTCATTCTGGTTGGAAGATGCTTCTTATGTACGTTTAAAGAACATTTCATTAGGATACAACCTACCTAAGAGCCTTTTAACTAAAATAGGTGTTGAAAAAGCGAAAGTATTTGTATCAGGTGAAAACTTGTTGACCTTCTCAGGCTTAGACGGCTTAGATCCTGAGTCGCCGTCCGATACTCGCGGTGCATTTTATTCTAACGTGAAGAAAATTTCTTTAGGACTTAAAGTTTCATTCTAATACTTATCAACGAAATATGAAAAAGAACTATTTATATATCCTTGCTTCAACTGTTTTATTGGGATTTACCTCCTGTGTTGACTTGGATCGTTATCCATTGGAGGAACTCTCGGATGGAAGTTTTTGGAAAACTGCAAATGATGCAGAAATGATTGTTTCAGACTTGTATGGGGGATTACCATACTGGGATGTAGATGATGATATTAACTCGGATAATGCTGTTCATGGTATCAAATGGGCTGCCGGTAATGTATCGAAAGGTATTTACGACCCTCAGGATATGTCTTGGAGTGGAAATTATGCAAATATCAGACAAGCTAATTTGATATTAAGTAAAATAGATGAAATACCTAATTATGATCAGGCCGAAAAAAACAAAGTATTAGGACAGACTTATTTCTTCCGCGCTTTCCAATATTTTGATTTGATTCGTACTTTTGGTGATGTTCCTTACATTGAGAAACCGTTAGAGTTATCAGATCAGGAAGGTATTACTCGTGCTCCTAGAGCTGAGGTTTATGCAAAAGTAATGGAAGATTTTGATAAAGCCATTGAACTTTTGCCAACCGAATGGCCGGATTCTGAATACGGACGTGTGACAAAAGGTGCAGCAATGGCCATGAAAGCACGTGCTGCTTTGTATTATGGTGATTGGCAGATAGCTGCAGATAATTCAAAGAAAGTCATGGACTTAGGACTTTATGAATTGTATGATAAAGATAATACCGGCAAATATGAAGAACTCTTTTGGGAGAAAGCTGATGGTTGTAAAGAATTCATTTTGGTAAAACAGTTTAAAGAGGCGGAAAACTCTTGGTATCTGATTGGTTGGGAAGCATTTCCGACAAAAGGATGGGGTGGTATCAACCCTACCCAGAGTTTGGTTGATGCTTTTGAGGATATTGAAGGTGCTCCTATCAGCAAATCTAAGATTTATGATGAAAAGAATCCGTTTGCCAATCGTGACCCGCGCTTGGAAGTTGATGTATTACATGACGGAGAAGTGTTATATGGCGAAACAATTAAAGTTGCTCCTTTGAAATCTTGTTATCCGACAGGTATTGCTCAGCATGGTGACGCAACGGCTACCGGATACTATCTACAGAAATGGTTGGATCCAAGTATTGACCCAAGTTCTGCAGGTTGGGATATGGGTAAAGATGCTGTTGTAATACGTTATGCAGAGGTATTGCTTACTTATGCTGAAGCAATGAACGAACTGCACGGATTGAGTAGCGAAGCATTTGATGCGGTTAATCAGGTTCGTAAGCGTGTAGGTATGCCTATTCTTCAAAATTCAGATGCAAGTAAACCTACTTATTGTGGCACTCAAGATGAGCTTCGTCAACGTATCCGTAATGAATGGCGTGTAGAATTTGCACTCGAAGGTGGCAAGCGTCAATGGGATATCCGCCGTTGGGGAATTGCTAAAGAGGTGCTGAATGCTCCATTCTTAGGATTAAAATATAAATTGGTGGAATCACCTGATGCTGATCCGAATGATGGTGGACAAATTTGTATTCTGTATGAAGGAGAGAACATTGAGTTGTCTGGCAGCAAATATCAGGATCACAATTATATTTATCCTGTTCCCCAAGCAGAAATCAATTTGAATCCTGGTTTGACTCAAAACCCCGGATATTAATATGATATCTGATTAATGAAATAAGTGAGGGCATTGGCAAGAATAAATGTCCTCACTTGCTTTTAATATATACTTATGAAACGGTTGACCTATATTTTGATGGGAGTATTATTTCTCCTCTACTACATATGCTATCAAGGGGTGTTGTCACATATAGTTTTCTATCATGAGGAACACCACCTTTTCCTTTTTTCCAACCTTTATTTTCACCAATGTATCCAGTCTGAGGGTTGGTTAGGTTATCTAACTAATTTTATCATCCAATTCTTTTATATTCCCAGTTTGGGAAGTGCCATTTTAGCATTAATGCTTACTTTGATTTATTGGTTTGTAAACAGGATTATAAAAATACTTAGTGGAAAGAATGATTTGCTTCAATTATCTCTTATTCCTTCTCTATCTTTTTTCTTTTATACGATGAGTGCAGATCATTCATTGTCTGTAGTAACAGGTGGATTCTTGTTATTATTTCTTTTATATGTTATACTGTTTCTTCTCCAATATTACTATTCTCTTTTTCCTTTCTTTAATATACCTCGTATTTCTAATAAATATATACGTTTTGTTTTATCCGCTATTTGTTTAGCTGGTTATACAGGGTATGGCTTTTATCATTTTATCCATTCTTATAATCGCAGCGAACGTATCATGTTGAAAACAGAACAGTTAGTCAAATCCGGTGAATGGGAGAAAGTATTGGAATATACTAACGGATATTTAATGACCGGACGCAGCAACCAGCTTATTTCTTATTTTCATCATTTAGCACTTTATCATACAGGTCAGCTGCCTTATCGTTTGTTGG
Source organism: uncultured Phocaeicola sp. (assembly GCF_948499155.1). Classification (NCBI taxonomy): domain Bacteria; kingdom Pseudomonadati; phylum Bacteroidota; class Bacteroidia; order Bacteroidales; family Bacteroidaceae; genus Phocaeicola; species uncultured Phocaeicola sp. Next base: position 41,358 of record NZ_CAOOSE010000003.1, read on the forward strand.
ATTATCCACAAAAACAGGGAGTTAAGGGCCTCTATTTCCCATGGAACAGTGACAGTCGTGAGAGTGAATACGGACATATTCTCTATGAGGAGTTGGGATATATCAATGAAGCACAACGCTGGGAGTTTGAGTCGATGGTGGTATGGGGAGAGACAGCCCCCCACCTGATAAATTTGGCACGGTATAACATTGTAAACCACCGCCCGCTAGTGGCACAACGCTTTATTAATAAGCTAAAACAATCTCTTTTTTATCGGGAAGCAGCATTGGAGCTTGAGTCATTGGTAAATGGGGGGAAGGTTCCCGGGCTGAGAAACGCATTGGATGGAAAGGTGGATACTCCGGCACGGTTTGCCAATGTCTTGAATATAGGGCCGGAATTGCAATATTTATGTGAGAATGACAGCACCAACAAAATGGCTTTTGAGTATTTAATGAGTAATTTATTACTGAGTAACCATGTGGTTCGTTTTGTGGATAACTTGAAATTGATGTCGCATTTTTCTTATACGGAACTTCCTCGCATTTATGAAGAGGCTCTTTATATTTATAAATTAGGTGTTGGCGAGGAAGAGTTTTCAAAGGTAGGGATAAAGATAAGACCGGCAACGGAAGATCGGTTTAAACGATATTATGGCCTTGTGCAAAGCAAGCAGTGGGGCACTTTGCAGAAGGAGTTTGGAAATACATATTGGTTTTATTTGAATTATATCAGTCCTTATGGCAATAAGGTGATAGCTAATTAATGGAAAATTATATGAGAATACAGAATCTGCTTTACTATACATTACTTGTTTTTCTGTCCGGATGTACACAATATCATCAGGCAGAAAGCATGAGTGATCGGTTACCATTGGTTTATCCTGATTATACGGATGTAACTTTCCCTATGAATATCGCTCCTCCTAACTTTAGAATCCAAGAGGAAGGGGAGGCTTTCCAGACGGAAATAGGATGTGGGGAAGAAAGCCGCTACATGCTGATTCAGGATGACGAACCGGTAGTCCGCATACCGGAAAAAAAGTGGAAGGCCTTGCTGGAAAAAGCTGCCGGCAAAAAAATATATTTTAGAATCACGGTTAAACAGCATGGCAGATGGATGCGTTATGCCGATATTCAAAATAGTATATCTGCTCATGAAATAGATCCTTTTTTGGCGTATCGTCTGCTTTATCCCGGATATGAGCTTTGGAACGAGATGGGGATTTATCAGCGTGACCTGACAACGTATGGGCAGACTCCCATTGCGGAAAACAGGGATTTTGGGAAGCAATGTATTAACTGCCATACGTTTAACCGGAACTCTCCCGATACAATGATGGTTCATGTACGCGGCAAACAGGGAGGCACTTTGATTTCCCTGAATGGTGAGATTGAGAAGGTTAATCCCAAACCTGAGGAATACACGCATGGTGCCACTTATCCCGCCTGGCATCCTTCCGGTAAATATATTGCCTTTTCTGCCAATGAGATACAGCAGTTTTTCCATTCTTCCGGACGGAAACCTATAGAGGTGTCTGATTTGGCTGCCGACCTGATGGTTTATGATGTGCAGACTCACGAAGCTTTTACCGACTCGTTGGTTTATGGTGAACAGTATATGGAGACTTTTCCGACCTGGAGTCCGGATGGAAAGCAGATTTATTTCTGTCGTGCAGAAGGATACCGTCAAGGGATGCCTTTGGATAGCATCCGGTATGATTTATACCGTATACATTTTGATGCGGAGCATTCCAAACTGCATACATTGGAATGTGTCTATAAGGCGTCGGCACTCCATAAGAGCGTTTCCTTTCCGAGAATTTCACCGGATGGCAGGTTCCTTGTATTTACTCAGTCTGATTACGGTAATTTCTCCATCTGGCATCCTGAAAGTGATTTGTATCTGCTTGACCTGGCTACAGGTGATGTACGGAATATCACGGAAGTGAATAGTGACAATGTAGATAGTTTTCATACTTGGTCTTCGACGGGGCGATGGCTGGTTTTCAGTAGCAAACGTCTGGATGGTTTGTGGGCCCGTCCGTTTTTTGCGTATTTTGATTCCGAAACAGGACATTTTGGCAAGCCTTTCCTGCTGCCTCAGAAGAATCCCGATTTTTATGATACCTTTACATATACTTATAACTTACCGGAATTAATCAAGGCACCTGTAAGGACTGGCAAAAAGTTGTTGAAAACAATAGCTCAACCGATACATCAGACCAAAATAAAAAATTAACTGTCCGTTTTAAGGAAAATATATAAAATATTATCTTAATAAAGACGTGTGTTAGTTAATATTGTATTAACAAAATAAGTGGTTGCTAATCAATTGGTTATTCTGCTTTTGGAATATCTGGGAAAGGGATATTATCAAAGTACTGGGGATGGAAAAACAGATAAAAAAAGCAGTAATAACTGATTGGGTAGAATTTTAGTAACTTCATACTAGTGTTATGATATATAATAAGGAGGCCTTAAAAGAGTATTTCCACGGAATATTGCTAATAAAGCTGAATTAGCACCTTATTTAAGCGGTTTAAATACATAAACTAGTAGGATGCAGGTAGAAAATATTTGGCCAAATAGACTCTACAGAGCGTATGGAGGCGTTTTTATGAAGTCGGATTTATTTCTATCGTTTTGATTATCAGTAAAGTAGTTTAGAGAATAATTCTAGAAGAACTATGGTATATAGTTCTTATTTATTATTCTTTAAATTAATACTTTATGTTGAAGAGAGTCAAGTCGGTCAGTATGCTGCTATTCCTTATGGCTGCATCTACAGGAAGCATGAACGCTGTTTCTGCTCCTGCAATGGCAAGTTCAAATGCTATTGAACAACAGACCGGAATCTGTAAAGGAATTGTAAAGGATGCCACAGGTGAAACTGTAATTGGCGCATCCGTAGTAGTAAAAGGTACAACTAATGGTACTATTACCGGTATCGATGGTGATTTCACCTTAAGTGGAGTACCTAAGGGGAGTACTCTTGTGATTTCTTTTGTGGGCTATGTCACACAAGAAATAAAGTTTAATGGTCAGGCGCTTGACATTGTCTTGAAAGAAGACAGCAAGACTTTGGATGAAGTAGTTGTGGTGGGTTATGGCGTGCAAAAGAAGGTAAACCTGACCGGTTCGGTAACTGCTGTCGGCCCTGAAGAATTGACAACACACGCTAATACTAACCTGTTGGCTACAGTTCAAGGTCAGGTTCCGGGTGTTACCATCATCTCTCGTCCGGGTTCCGATCCAGCAATCAATATGCGCGGCCGCGGTAACTTGGGTACATCGGCTCCGTTGTTTGTTGTCGATGGAGCTATTGCCGATGCCGGTTTCTTTTCCAGCTTGGACCCGAATTCCATTGAAAGCATTTCATTCTTAAAAGATGCGGCTTCATCAGCTATCTATGGTTCGCGTGCTGCATACGGTGTAGTACTGGTAAAGACTAAAGGTGGTAAGGAAGGTAAAGTGAAAGTAAGCTATGACGGAACTGTCAGCTTGAAGTTTGCTACTTATACTCCGAAAGTGTTAGGCTCTGAATGGTATGCCCGTTTGAGTAACGAAGCGGCATTGAATGAAAACCCCAATACGGCATCACTTCCTTATACAGAGGAAGCTATTCAGAAATTCCGTGACGGTAGCGACCCTGATATGTATCCTAATACAAATTGGTATGATTTGGTATTGGATGACCAAGCGGTGATGACCAAACATTCTGTCAGCATCAGTGGTGGTAATAAAGTGAAGTATTATACTTCATTAGGTTATATGTATGATGATAAGTTTACACCGGGATCTAGTTCTAATCGTTATAACTTGATATCAAATCTTTCTTCAGATGTGAACGATTGGCTGTCTTGGCGTTCGAATATCAATTATATCCAAAATACATCGGATACAGAAACCGGTGGTATCGCTTATGTTAATTTGCTGACTATTCCTTCTACTTATGTGGCTCGCCAGAGTAATGGAGAATGGGGTAGTTACGAAGGTGGAAAGCCGGCTGCTTTAGTGAATATGCAGCGCAATCCGTTACGTCAATTGGAAGAAGGCGGATGGAATAAGAGTAAGTCTGAAAATACATTGATAAACTTGGCTGTAGATATCAAACCGATAAAAGGATTGGTGTTAACCGGTGAGATGATTTATAAGGCGTATGATTATAAATATAGAGTCTATGAAGCTAACCGTCCTAAAATCAAGGACTTTGTTACCGGCGCGGAGCTGAATAGTACGAACACAGACTCTAAAATGACTTATGACTGGCAGGAAAACAGCCGTTTGACATACAATGGTTTAGCTAACTATACATGGAGTAATGATATTCACAGTATTGGTGTTTTAGGAGGTATCTCTTATGAACATTACCAGTACCAGAAACAAAAATCCTATCGTAAGAAATTCCCGACTAATGGGATGACTGATATCAATGGCGGTTCCAGTGCTCCCGAAGATATGCATACGGAAGGTGGTACCAATGAAGATAAGTTGATGTCTTATTTCGCACGTGTCAACTATTCTTATAAAGACCGTTATCTGTTTGAGGCTAATCTTCGTGCGGATGCTTCTTCTCGTTTCCACAAAGATAATCGTTGGGGTATCTTCCCTTCATTCTCTGCCGGATGGCGTGTGAACCAAGAGGAGTTTATGAAAGATATTCATTGGATTAACAACTTGAAGATACGTGCTTCTTGGGGACAGTTGGGTAATATCAACAACGTAGGTCAATACGATTATTTCTCAACTTATGAGCAGGGAGACAACTATAACTTTGAAGATACAGTTGTGAATGGTATCATTGAAGCAAAACCGGCAAACGTAGGTTTGGGCTGGGAAACTGTAACTGTTACCAATATCGGTGTGGACTTTGATATCTTTAATGGTTTATTGAGCTTTACCGGTGACTACTATGATAAGCAGACCAAAGATATTTTGATGTCTTATCCGAGCCCTGCTGAAGTAGGTATTCCTTCAAAGTATAAAGTTTCTCAAAATATCGGTAAGGTTAGCAACAAAGGTATTGAAATTGCTATAACGCATAATAATAGAATAGGTGATTTTTCTTATTCTATCGGTGGTAACATTACCAAAAACTGGAATAAAGTAAAGGATTTGGGCGTGAACGATCCGATGATTGAGGATCCATGGATTAAGAAGGTAGGTTACGCTATCGGTACATTCTATGGTTATCGTTCAGACGGCTTGCTTACTCAGGAAGATATCGATAACGGTAATTACATTACAGACGGTAATTCAAAACCCAATGCCGGTGATATTAAATATGTTGACCTTGACGGTGATAAGAAATTGACGGATAAGGATAGGGACTATATCGGCTGTGACGTTCCCGATATTACTTACGGTATCAATTTGAGTATGCAGTACAAAGGATTTGACCTGAGTGTGTTCGGTCAGGGTGTAAGCGGTACTAAAGTTCGTTTCTATCAGGAACAGGCGTGGGCATTCTCCGATTATGCCAGCCCCCGTGAGTATCACTTGAAACGTTGGACTGTAGAAAATCCGAATCCGAATGCAGCTTATCCGCGTATTTACCCGTGTACCAGTGCACATTCTACATTTAATAATAAGTTCTCGGATTTCTGGTTGTTTGATGCAGACTATTTCCGTATCAAGAATATCACATTGGGATATACGTTCCAAAAGAATGTAGTACAGAGTTTGGGTGTAGAAGCACTGAAACTTTATGTAGCGGCAGAAAATCCGTTTACTATCCGTGCCGACCACAGAATGGAAGACTTTGACCCTGAAACAGCTTCAGGCCGTGGTGAAAATACACGAGGCACTACTTCTCTATCATTTGGTGTAAATCTAACTTTCTAATAAAAAGACAAAATGAAGACATATAATAAATTAATCAAAAATATTTTCTTCTGTACTGTTTTGGGAGCAACTGTCTGCAGTTGCGACTTGGATGTGGAGCCTACTTCCAACATTGCTACAGAAACTTTCTGGAAAACAGAAAAAGATGCATGGTATAATTTAAATGCTATTTATGCTAAGTCGATTCCCAGCAGTAATGTTCATGGGGAATCTTATACCGAAGATGTATATTGTCAGTATTCCTGGGAGTCATCAGGACCGACATTCCTTCAGGATGGTTTTAGTCCATTGTATGACTCGGGCTGGAATTTTGAGACGATTCGTAAGCAGAACAACTTTTTGGTAGAGGTTGAGAACTGTGTAATGGACGAAGATTTAAAGAAACGTTTTATTGCCGAAGTGCGTGCAATGCGTGCCTGGACTTATTTAGGAATGACAATTACTTTTGGTAAAGTGCCTTTGATTACGGAAGTATTGCCTTATGATGCTCCTAATGTTCCTCGTGACGAAGCAAGTGTCGTTCGTAAATTCATTTTGGATGAATTAACCGAAGCGGCAGCTGTATTGCCAGCCAAGTATAAAGGTGGTTATCCCAATGAAAAAGGACGTATGACAAAATATGCAGCTTTAGCAGTAAAGGCGAGAGCAGCACTTTATTTCGGAGAATATGCAGTGGCAGAACAGGCTGCTAAAGAGGTTATGGATAATGGAGGCTATTCTTTGTTTAGAATTTCTGAGCTGAGTGATGCACAAAAGAAAGAAGCGGAAGAAATGTCTTTATATATTGATTTTGATAAATATGGCATTGACCGTGATAAGTTTGTTAAAGGTATGTTTAGTTATGAAGCTTTGTGGCATACAGAAAATGCTAATCCAGACAATCCTGAATATATTATGACACATCAATATGTTGCCAATAGTGATCAGGATTGGGTGCGTTATACTGCGATACGTCCGAATCAGTTAGGCGGATGGTCTTCTGTAACACCGACTCAAAATTTTGTAGATTCTTATTGGACAGTCGATGGAAAAGAGGCGGATGTACCTTCTGTGGAAGAACGTGCTGCTGCTTATGCAAAACTTAAAGCTGATGCGGATGCCTATAGTTTGACTTCAGAAGATAAAGATAAAAACATGTCTCAATTTGTAGCATTTACATCGAATCTTATTAAAAGCGGTGAATTGAAAAATTATGAATATATGAAAGAATTCCGTAATCGTGATAGCCGACTGTATGTTTCAGTTTTATTCCCATGCAAGAGTTGGTATGAATCGGATTATGGAACTAATTATGTATACGAATGGGGGAAAGGTGGAAATAATGAATCGAAGACCGGATTTAACTTCCGTAAAATGTCTCCATTGGAAAATGACCCTATTGATGATGGTTTTGGAGAGGCTACCGGTGATTATCCTTGTATTCGTTATGCAGAAATTTTGTTGATATATGCCGAGGCTCATACTCAGACTACCGGATTTGATTCTCAGACTCAAGCGGCACTTAACCAATTGCGTGACCGTTGCGGTATGCCCAATGTTCCAACTAGCCTGAGTAAGGAAGCCGGTCTGGAACTGATTGCAAACGAACGCCGTATTGAGTTGGTTGGTGAAGGATTCCGCAGTGATGATATGTATCGTTATAGTGATGAATATTGGAATAAGCATATTAATAATGTAGATATTACTTCACCTGATGGTGATAAAATTATCACTATGAAGTGGAATTCTCGCATGCATTTGAGACCTATTCCTCAAACTGCAATCGACTTGAATCCGCTTTTGGCTAATGACCAGAATCCAGGTTACTAAAATCCTATAAATCTTTTTATACAATAGGGTTAATTATATAAAGAAGAAAGCCGGCTGAATGATGGAAGATTCAGTCGGCTTTTTTAATTGGTATGGGACTCTTTTTATTGCATGATGAATTTCACTGCAGCCCAATTGTTCTTTTCCCTGTGATGGATAAATTTCATTCCCAGACTTTCCGCTTTTTCCCGGATGGCAGGAATGTCCTGCACATAGAAGCCGCTCATGTAAAGCTCGGAACCGGTATGCATGCAGGCAGCGTACTGAGGCATATCCGCCAATAATATATTGCGGTTGATATTGGCGATAATGACATCAAAAGGTTTGCGTCCCTTCAATAAGGAGGCATCTCCCAATTCTACTGTAATATTATTAATCTGATTAAGAATAATATTGTCTTTGGAATTGTTTACACACCAATCGTCTATGTCAATGGCAGTAACGGGATTGGCGCCACGCATGGAAGCCAGGATAGCAAGAATGGAGGTGCCGCATCCCATATCCAGTACAGACTTGTCTTTTAAGTCGGCATCCAGCAGTTCGCTGATGATGGAACTTGTCGTTTCATGGTGCCCCGTTCCGAAAGCCATTTGGGGATTAATCAATATTTCGTATTCTGTTTTCGGAGTATCCTTGTGGAAAGTGCTGTGAATGCAGCAACGGTCACCGATAACGATAGGTTGGAAGAAATTCTTTTCCCATTCTTCATTCCAGTTTTTATCTTCAGCCTCTTTGACGGTATATTCCACTTTTGCGTCAGGAATGGGAAATTCCGCTACCATTTCCTCCAGTACTTCTTTATTGAACAGAGTTTGCTGGATGTAGGCTTGTACACCGCCTTCACATTCCACAAAACTCTCGAATCCGATATCTCCTGCCAATGCCGATACTACATCATTGATTGTTTCCGTGCAGGGATGGGTATAGAATGTAACTTCAAAATATTTCATACGTCTTTGTTTATTCGATTACTTTGCGGAGTAATGCTTCCATTTCGTTTTTGAAGATTCCGGCTTCGTGCACTTTCACTCCGTCCACATAAAAAGTCGGAACATAGTAATAGTCATATTGGTCGGCTATATCAGGATGTTGTGTTTCCTCTATCATTTCTATTTCTATCGGTTGGAATTCAGGGTATTCTTCTTTCAACTCTTCGATGTAGCGTAATGCCTTTTTGCAAAACGGACATCTTTCCTGATAAAATAATTTCACTGTTTTCATGTGGTTGTCTATTTTAGGTTTATATTTCTTCACATACCGGTATTTCCATTCCTCTATATACCACCACAATCTTATGCAGAGTGGTGGTGCCGACAGCTTTCTTCACGCTGTCCGTATCAGCATAGCGGATGGCGTTGGTAAAGTGGTCATACTCGTCGATGAAAAGATAAATTTTCTGACCGGCACGTTCGCATTCATGATAAAGATAATCCAACTGATTGACGGCTCCCTCTTTCTCGTCCAATTTTTCCTTGATGCCTTGCGGCAAATACGCTGCATATACATCGCAAAAATAGTCGAAACAGATTTTGCAATGCGCATCCAGTCCTTCGCGGTAGTTGCACAACTCACCGTTGATGCCGGAGAAGTTGAGATAAATCACCAGATAGCTGTTGCGATTCTGCGTAGGATGCTTCCCGATATATAAATCACCGAAAAGTTCCTCGAATCTGTCCTTGGTGCGTATGTCGTAATAGTGCTGCAACATATTTATTGTCAGGTTTTTACCGAAGCGGCGCGGACGGATAAAGAAGAAAAAACGGTCCGATTGTTCTATTAAGGGGATAAATGATGTTTTGTCTACGTAATAGTAATCGTCACGGCGGATGACAGCAAAGTTCATCATGCCGTAAGGCAACCGTTTTCTGTTGGGCACTATATATTCTTCCATAATTTGTTCCTTTTTTAAAGAAATATTCCTTTATAAATGGATAGTGACAAAGATAACTTCTTTTCATTACTTTCACAAACAAACCCTTTGTCTTTTTGTTTCGGATGTTTCTTCTCACAATAAAGCTGGATGTAATTATGCTCTCATTTGTGGCATAATTCGCTTATAATAAGTGTGCTATTGATGATGGAAACATAAATGAGTGGGAGTGTGTCCAAACTAAACCGAGCTATCCCATCGTCAGCTGTAGGGGCAGGGTTTGCCTGCCCGAAGACACAAAGCCTGAAGGCACAAAGCAAACTGTTTTCGGGCGAGCGAACCTCGCCCCTACAAACGAAACGACAGCATTATCCACATTTTGACACACCCACATTCTCATCTTGAAAAATAAATTATTCCAACTTGACTACATGGTACAAAGTACCTCTGATACTGGCTCTTTTGGGTACATTCAGCTTATGCAGAATATGTCCGAACCAATTTATCTTATTGATAGGCAGCTTGTCACGCGTGTTCTCTTGGAGGTAATTGAAAATCTCCATGGCAGTCAGCAATTCTCCCTCTTTATCAGCGGTAGCAGAAGAAAAGTTACAATTGAATAAATGCTCCAAAGGCGAAATTTGCTCGAATTTGCTGTTGCTTTGACGCAAAACAGCCTCATCTTCATCATTCAGCCAGTAACGTTACTGCTGATAAAGCAATGGCATGGCTTGTGCATAGAGCTGGCGGTAGTCTATGGTGTTTATTATGTACCTCAACATGGAGAAGATAATGTTCTGGTGTGTGGAGAAGACAGCGTGTGTTTTATTCTTTGTCCTTGTCTGCTTTTCCCTTTCTTTTATTTGTTTACGTACTGTTCTTTTCCTATCTTTGTATGTTTATCATTGCTTGACCACCTTCGTGGTTAAATCTAACTACGAAGGTGGTCAAAGTTAACTACGAAGGTGGTTAAGTCTAACCACGTCCGTGGTTAACAGATATTGAAAGTTCATTAATAAAAGAAGAACAGTATGGCAATACAATTTGATTGGTATGAAAATCCTAAAAACTCTGAGCAGCAAGGAGAAAAGACTATTTTTCATCCGCGTCTCCGGCTGAATGGAAAGGTGAGCACGGCCCAGCTTCGCGCCCGTATACAGAAATATTGTACGTTGACGGAGACGGATGTGGTTGCTGTGCTCGATGCGCTGTCGCATGCCATGGGCGAGGAACTGGCGGAGGGCAAGCAGGTGCATCTGGACGGCATCGGCTTTTTCCGTCCTAACCTGGTGAGCACCGAGCCGGTAACCGAAGAAACGAAGCGCAAAAGTACGAAGGTGAAACTCAAGGGGATTGTCTATCGTCCCGACCAAATATTGATGGATGAAGTGGGAAAGGTAAAGGTACAACGTACTCGGTTCTCTTTCCACTCGAGTAAACTGGCCAATGAGGAAATTGATGCGCTGCTGACAGAATATTTCACGACTCATGATTTTGTGCAGCGGAAGAGCTTCCAACTTCTTTGCGGCATGACGCAAACCACGGCCAACCGCCATTTACGCCGCTTGTGTGAAGAAGGAAAGCTGATAAATGTGGGACTTCCCAAACAACCGGTTTACAAGCCGATAAATGGATATTGTATTGTGAATAAGTAAGTTAAGTGCGTATTGTAAAAAATGAAGGGTGAGAGCATGAGAGTAATGCTCTCACCCTTTATTATGCTCTCATGGCGTGTATCGTGTTCATTGCCAATGAGTTGGAATTGCGGGTGAGAGCATGAGAGTATAAGTGGGTGCAACTTATTATTGTGTTATTTCACGCTTGGCTCCACTGCCTAAGATGACCATTTTCGTGACTTTACGAAAATGATTATCTACGTTGATATTCTGAGACTTGCATGAATCGACGGCACGACCTATCGCTACTATAAAGTTTTCCCAATGGGCATAACCTAAAATAGATTGCAGTTCACGGGCAAACCAAATTTCTATTTGTTCTTCTCCATTGTCGCTTTTGACCTCATGTGTTATGTCATCAAACGTTTTCTTATATTGGCTGATTCTTTGTATATCCATTATATTACTGATTTTAGACGAATAGGAAATTCACCGATATCTGTAGTATCATAATATCGTTCAATTCAAGTCATCTACTACACGTTCATTTATATTATTTATTAGTTTGGGCAGTTCCATTTTCTTCTATAATAGACTATTTAATCAGGTTTTTATGGCTGATTAAAGGTGCGTATAGATGCAAAGATACAAAATACTTCATTCAAGAAGCGGTACCGGCCGGTAATTTTGAAGAAATAGCTTCGTATCCTACTGAATAAAAGTAAAATAGGGAAATCCCTACCAACTAATAGGGATTTTCTTTGTTATGTAGTAAAACCTCGGGCTATCTTTGTACCAGAAAAAAAGGATAAAATAACAAATAAACAAGTAACGAGTATGAAAAAGATTGTATTGGCTTCGCTTATGATGGCGTGCTTGCCTTTTCTGGCAATAGCACAAAGCGTAGAAGACGACCTTTATTTCATCCCGAAGAAGAAAGCCGAAAAGAAGGAAGAGGTTAAGCAGGCGGTAAAGGTAACTGTTCCGCAGAAGCAGAATAATACCACTGTCTATGCTGCTCCCGGCTCTACGGTTGTCGTAAAGGATGTAAAAGGCAATACGCGTGATGTGGATGAGTATAACCGTCGCTATACTTCACGGGATAATACGTTCTCGATGAAGAATGATACTTTATATATCGAGGAAAAACCCTTGAATGAGAGAGGCGAGTGGGTAAATGGTTTCGAAGGTTCTCAGGATGATTATGAATATGCCATGCGTATCGTTCGTTTCAGAAATCCCCGATATGCTATTCCGGTGAGCAGCCCGCTGTATTGGGATGTGGTTTACGGATTGTCTTCTTGGGATTGGAATGTGTACGATGACGGATTGTATGCTTATGCGTTTCCTACTTACACCAACAGATTATGGTGGGATTGGCGCTTTAACTATCCTTACAGACCGAGTTGGGGATTCAGTTGGGGATGGAGCTCACCGTGGTATTACAGCAGTTGGTATCCAAATTACTGGTATGGCGGCTACTGGGGCGGCGGTTATTGGGGACATCATCCTTGGCACAACCATTATTATCCCAGCTACGGTTGGGGCGGCGGCTACTGGGGTGGCGGACATGGATGGTATGGTTCCAATGCTCATCGTCCGAGCATTCATGCCGGCAGATATAACAACAATTATAACTCGTCACGCCCGAACCGTAATAATTACGTAAACAATTATGGTCGCACTAACAGTAACTCTTATGTGGGACGCAGTGAAGGCGGACGTACCGGCGCAAGTAGTTATCGTTCGGTAGGACGCAGCGGTTCCAGCTCGGGAAGAGTGGTTTCCGGTTCGGATAAATCAAATTCAGTCCGCCCGGGAAGAACGGTGTATCGCTCTCGTACCGGAGAAAACATATCAGTCGGTCAGTCGACAGGTGTACGTAATGAGAATACGTATAGCCGTCCGGAGGCAGGAAGAGGTTCTTCCTACAATAGGCCCAGCAGCACTCGCAGCAGTGTTTCAGGCTCGTCTTCTTATCAGAGAAACGCTAACGGTACGGTAGGGCGCGGAGCATATCGCAGCAACAATAGCAACAGCTCCTCTCGCAGTAATTCTTATTCAAGGGGTAATTCTTATTCACGTGAGAATTCGACTTCCCGGGATAATACATCGACCTCCAGAAGTAATTCGTCATACCGCAGCAACAGCTCTTCGTCATCTTCACGCAGCAGCTATTCGAGCGGTGGAAGCAGTGTCTCACGCAGCTCCGGCGGTGGTGGCGGTTCTCGTTCAAGCGGTGGCGGTGGCTCTCGCAGAAGATGAGTTTGAAAATTAAACTAGACAGATGATAGAATTAAATAGACTTGGTATATGAAAAATAAAGTAATACTAACCGCTTGTGCGTTGCTGGCAATGGCAACGGCAAGCGCACAAAATGCATATGATGCCGAGCGGTTGCTCGGTAATGACTTGAACGGAACGGCTCGTTTCGTGGGTATGGGTGGTGCAATGGGTGCCTTGGGCGGAGATATGTCTGTAATGGGTACAAACCCTGCCGGTATTGGTATTTATCGCAGCAATGATGTCGCATTGTCTTTCGGTTTTAATAATACGGCGGCGAAGAGTAACTTTTATGGCATGTCAATGAAGGAAGACCGGACACGCGCTTCTTTTGACCAAATCGGTTTTGTATACAGTAATAAGATAGGTAATAATACCTCTCTGCATTTTGTGAACTTTGGGTTCAACTATCATAAGAGCAAGAATTTTAACCGCTTGTTCTCGATGGGAGGAATATTGGATAACGGTCTCTCGCAGAGTTGGCAATTGGCTGAACTGATGAACGGAGGAATGGCGGGTGTAGGAGTTACCGGTCCTGAATCGTTTCAGGATAAGATTATAAATGTCGATAATCCTTATACAAAGTTTTGGAATAAGTTGCCGGTGTTGGGAGTCTTGGGAGCCCAGACCGGTGTGGTGGACTGGCCGGCCGGTCAGGATAAGGTGATGGGTTGGAACTGTTATAGCAATAACTTCTTCAGCAAGGAGACCGGTGGCATCAATCAATATGATTTCAATGTATCTTTCAATATAGAGGACAGGGTGTATCTGGGTGCTACATTAGGAGTATATGATGTCAGCTATAATCGCTTCTCCTCTTATACGGAAGAATTGAATGATGATTTCGGCAAAGAAAACGGCGGTTATACCTTAGATAATTATTATGCTTTGGACGGAACCGGTATTGACTTGAAACTGGGTGTGATTATCCGTCCCTTCGAAAGTTCGCCTTTCCGTTTTGGCTTTGCCGTGCATACTCCCACATGGTATGATTTGAGAGAGAGCTATGATGCCACTTTATCTTCAAACATTGATTATTACGGCGAGGCATACAATCAGAATCTTGGTGATTTCTTGATTGGACGTGATTATGATTATCTGACTTATGATTATAATCTGACTACACCGTGGAAGTTCAATGTCAGTGCAGGTACTACTGTCGGAGGCCTGGTAGCCGTAGGTGCTGAATATGAATACTCGGATTATTCTTCCAGTAAATTAGAGGACGTGGATGGTTATCCGTTGGGCGACCAGTCAAGTGTGAACGATTACTTGAAAGGTGTTCACAATCTGCGTGTAGGTATGGAAGCACGTATTGTTCCAGAGTTTAGCATTCGTGCCGGATATAACTATACATCGGCTGCTTTTGCCAAGGATTCTTATAATGCGCTGGCTTTGTATAGCACACATACCGATTATAATAATACAGAGTCGAAGAATACGTTTACTTTCGGTTTAGGTTATCGTGGAAGCGTGATATATGCCGATTTAGCCTATAAATATGATATGTATAAGTCTAAGTTCTATCCTTTTGACGATGTGGAACTGAAAGCCGCACAGGTGGATAACTCACGTCATCAACTGTTGTTCACTGTAGGAGCGCGTTTTTAATGGATTTATTGTGAGTCTAATATAATTAAATTAAATGTGAATGTATCAGGAGCGAAGCATTGCTCTTGATACATTTTTTTTGTAGCGGGGATTGTGAGTTAAAGGGAAAAAGCAGTCTGTTACTTGTAACGCAAGAGTTGGGAGTTTACCGGATATATGATTGTTTTCTCGGTATTTGGTTGAAGGAGAATTATTAATATGCCACTATTTATGACTGTATTCTTTCTTTTTCCAGAAGTTGAGTCCGACATATACGCGTAGGGTTCCGAAAGTATTAGTCAGTGAAAAGTCTTCTTTCCGATAATCGTAGGTGTGCATGACCAATGCGGCACCTGCGAAGTATTTACTGTTATTATAGACGATGGAGGCACGGGTAATCAAGTCGAAATTGATATCTTTTATCCAATGGGTACGGGGCTGGGGCGTATCGTCTATCTTTGATTTCTTATAGGCGATGGCGGGAAGGAGTGAAAGGTTGGATACCCAGTTCTTGGCAAAGACCCAGTTATAACCGTAGCCCAGACAAAGGCTGTAATCCGAATATTTCACTTTCTTGAAAAGTAAAGCATTGTGTAACTGTTCCCTCATCTCGGTCGGCAGCTTATCATAATCAAAGGAAATATTATGTTGCGAGTAAGAGAATCCTGCCATTAAAGAGCCGGCGCTTTTCCTCTGGTTGGTAGACTGACTGTAGGCGGCAGGGTAAGAGAAGCGTTTGTAATTGAATATCCAGTAGGCGTTCAAACCCTTGATTTTACTTTGGAAGCTGTTGAAGTCCATATTTTTGACAGGCTCGTTTAATTGGAAACCATTGTATGAGCGTATCTTGAAATCGCTCCCGGTCTTTCTCCAATATAAGTCTACACCAAATTTAGAGCTGTAAAGGTTGAGTGCCATTTCTGTTTTTTTGGCTTTGTTTTTGTGTCCGCCAAAGATGTCTTTTACATCAAAAGAGTATCCCAAGAATATCCACCGCCAACCAAAATAAACTCCTAACTTGAAATTGGCGTTCGGTGAGAAACTTATGCTTTGTTCACCGTTATTGTTGTTGCTGCCCAATCGGTAGTATTCATACCAACTGCTGTGTTCCAACATAAATGCCAGATTATAAAGATTGGGTGAGATGAACGTGGTGTCGATGGCATTGAACTCTTTGCCCACCTTTCTGATTTTGCGGCCGGTGTGACGCACTGTGGTGGCAATGCCGTCTGTCAGATTGACAAGAACGCCTTTATTGTTTTGCACTGTCGTGTCCTTCTCTATCTCTTCTTGTGCGGAAGCACTCAGGATATAAAGAAAGAAACTGAGCAGCAAACAGATTTTTCGGGCGTTTGTCATAAATGTGATATTAAAGTTTATTTAAAATACGATCCATTACCCAGTTTGTGGGAGTAGCACTGATTCCGTCACAGGTACAGATTGCCTTTCCTTGCAGATGCTCTACCACCGCCTTGATAAGAGGGAGTTGTACGTGAGGGGGATTTTCGGGAAGGAATTCTTCACGTCCTCTTTCTGTGTGCAGAGCGATGGGTTCGTAAGTGAAGACTGAGAAACAAATCATTCCCTTGTCGCCGATGATTTCGATGCGGTCTTCTTTGGCTGATTCATGTGCCACAAAGCACCATGAGCCGGAACCGGGCAGACCGGAATCAAATTTGAAACAGGCGCTGATGGTGTCTTCTGCCTGATAAAGACCGCCACGGTTACTTTTATATCCTTCAGCTTCGAGTATGCAGCCGAACATATCTTGTAGCAAGTCTAATTGATGGGGGGCGAGGTCGTAGAAGTAGCCGCCTCCTGCAATGTCTGCCTGTACACGCCAAGGCAGGTTCGTGCTGTTATAATCGAGGTTACGCGGAGGTTGGGCAAAACGGATTTGTATGTTGATTACATTGCCGACTTCTCCGTTCTCTACCATTTGGCGTACTTTCTGAAAGTAGGGAAGATAGCGGCGGTAGTAAGCTACAAAACACGGAACACCAGTTTCTTGCGAAATGCGGTTGATGCGGGCGCAGTCTTCATAACTGGCTGCCATCGGCTTTTCAATATAGACAGGTTTTCCGGCCTTCATTGCCATGATAGCAAAGGTGGCATGGGAAGAGGGGGGCGTGGCGATATAGACGGCATTTACATCTTCATCACCAATGAGTTGCTGCACGTCGGTATACCAACGTGGAATATTGTGTCGTTTGGCATAAGATTCTGCTTTTTCTTTGTTGCGACTCATCACAGCCACTACTTGAGAGCCTTCAATCATAGCGAAGGCGGGTCCACTCTTTTTCTCGGTTACTTCACCGCAACCGATAAAACCCCATTTTACTGTTTCTAGCTTGTTCATTACTATACTATTTTCGTCATTCCTCTTGAAATGACAACAATTCAGATTGCAAATATATTAAGATTTTGCAACTTAATCCGTATAAGAAATCACTTATTATAGTATTTCTTCTGTAGTTCTCTGAATTCGGGGGTCTGTGTGTAAGTGTCGAGCCATGCATTCAAACTGTCCAGCAAGATGGGGGAATGTTTGCTTACTCCCCATGAATAGAATTGGGTGAAGCTGATGGCTGTCTCTATGTCCAGTTGCGGAAAATCATTGATGGAGGCTTGGGCTATGCTTTCGTCGCATACCGTGTAGTCTATATCTCCGTGAGCCACCATTGCCAACAGTTGTTCGGGGCCGTATTTCTCTACTTCTTGAATGTAAATGGTATCTCCGATTTCATTGCTCAGATTATGGATGCGGAGCAGGGCGGGTGAGCCTTTGACCACGTGAAGGGTTTTACGTGCCAGCTCTAATTGGCTGTGGATATACATACTGTCGTTTTCCTGTCCGGGTTTACGTTGTACCAGCACTTGCTTGTTGAGAAGGATGGGGTGGGTGAACAGCAATGAGTCTTTTGATTCGCTGGTCACTATGGTGCTGTTTGCCAGTATGTCGTATTTTCCGGTTAATATGCCTTCCTGTCTTTTTTCGAAACTCATTTCCGGAGTAATTTCAGGCGCCAGTCCTTTGCTGCGGGCAAACGCATTCAATAATTCATAATGAAAACCGCTTACGGTATCTCCGTCGGCAAAATAACTGATGGAATTATATTCTGTTACAGCCCGCAGAACTCCCGATTCGACTATAGCCTGGTAGTCTCGCGGTTCACTCTTCTCTTTCTCTTTTTTGGGGAAAAGGAGGGTATAGAGGGCGACAGCCACAATTCCTATTATGATATATTTCAAATATCTCTTCATCACTGCGGTTAGTCAAAGAAATTCCATGAGAGTCCGAACTTAATCATTTTCGGATTGACCGGATAATGGGGTGCAAGGAAGTATCTTGAACTGCCCGAACCCTGATTGATATGATACATCATTACAAAGAAACGAGTACGTTTCAAGTGCAGATTGGCATAGACATTGATGATAGGATAAGAACCGATTTCAATCTTGTCTTCGGGGTTCTGATTATAGAATTGACCGATGGCAGGAGAATAGTCCGGTGCATAATACTTGGTGAAGTAACGCACATCGGCTCCCAGTTCCAGTTGGAGCACTTTCTTGGCAAGTCCTGTTTTGATATAGAGATTGCCATACATAGATAGTTCGGGCAAAGGCAGGATATCTTGCTTGCTCGATTTCTGATAAGCTACTTCACCGTCCAGATGCAGGATGCCGAATTTAAACTTTTGCTGCAACACAGCACTTAATACCTGAATATTTCCGGTGTATTGCTCTACGGCAGCATTGTTCTTAAAGGAGAGGATTTTGCCTTCACTGTCCTTTACAGGGACACTTGTATTGGCAAGGTAGGTGTAGTTCTTGATATTCTCTACGCCGGCACGCAAAGTCGTTCCCCATTTGTCGAAACTCAATTTTCCTTCCAGTCGGGTACGCATGATTTTGGATAGGTCATCATTATTCCACCAGTAATGCTTGGAATGGAAATGCCTGAAATAGAAGACCGGATTCTGGTTCTTGATAAATGCATTGGCTTCCAGCCGAACGGTGTCGCCAAATAGAGGTATATTCAAATCTCCGTTACCTTCGATATTGAATTGTCCGGCATCTTCACCTGCGATAGCCAGCTCGCCTAAAACATTATAGTGCAGCAGTTTGCCTTGACGCTTGGACAATTGGCCTCCAATGGATAGTACGCTTTCTTTATAATGCTCCAAACGGCGTTCTTTGGGAACATCTGTCGTATCTGTCAGTGTAAAGTTGCGGTATTCGTAACTCATAAAAGCGGTAAGTCCTGCCTTGGCCCATTTGTTGAAGCCTTCGTGCAGTGATATGCCGATGGTATTTTTGATGGAAGAGCGTCGGGTCTTGTCAATAGAGTCATTACCCAAATAATTGTGTTCAAAATATTTCTGATTCTGTTCGTCATCATAAGAGATGTATTTGCGTCCGTTCAGGTCGACTTGCAACGTATGGATGAAGCTGGTGACAGGAACAAATTCCTGGATAATCCTTACAGAATCTTTAGCTACACTGTCCGTCTTTTCTTTGTGAAAGCCAAGGTTGTAGCGCTGGGTCATAAATACATGATAGCTGGTATTATGGTTCCACACTTTATTCAGGTTGGTGGGAATATCATAGGATTTGTATTCCTTTTTTCCTTCCGCCATGTCTAAAGGATTGGTGATATAGCGGTCGTCGGCGATACCGCCGTTCTCAGCCATTTTCAGGTTGTCATTGTTGAAGACAAAATGCATATTGTATTTGTCTCCCCGATAGCTGGCAAACAGTCCCCCATTAAAGAATGCTGTAGACTGGCTGGCGTAGAGACCGCGTCCGTAAAGATAATCGATATAAAAACCGATACCGAATCGCTTGTTGGCATTGATGGCGAAGTAAGACTTGAAACGCTCTTCACCGTTACGGCTGTCGAAAGTCTTGTAATAGCTCAGATTGGTAAAGGGGGAAAGCGTATTGGTAAATATGATGTCTTCCGGACGGAGCACGGTAAGGTCATAAGGGTCGGTAAAAAAGAACTGGCTGGCATCCCGGCGGTCGAAAAAAAGACGTGACAGGCGGGGAGAACCTAAGTTACCCAGATAATTATATTGTCCGGTCATGCCTCCGGTGTCGTTTGTATTTTGGAAAGCGTGCGTCAGGGTATCCACCGGCACGACGGTCACATTACCGAAGCGGCTGTCTATTTTCCATGAATATAGTCCGATGGGAATGGTGTTTGCATCGACTACGGCAGTTGTATCTATGGGGTTTCCATTACGGTCGCGCTGCCCCATGCTTAATCCGCTGGCAGAAGAACCGAAGTTATTATTCAGTGTGTTTTGTGCTTGCAACACCACTTGGCTGCACAAAAACATTAATAGAATGAGTGAGAATATTCTTTTCATAACGCCCGCAAAGATACAATATAAAAATAAAAGGAAGAGCTTTTCCACTGTGGAAAGTTCTTCCTTTTATTATTCGTTTAGAGTTATTTTAACTTACTGAGGCTTAATAATCTCCATTCCGATGTGAATTGCTTCTTCGTTTACGGGGATAAGGTGGTGGTGGCGTTCGGGCAATGTCTTGCGTAACGCTTTCAGTACACTTTCAATGGCTACCACCGGACGCAGTTTCAATAATCCTCCCAAAACAATCATATTGAATGTTTTGGCAATGCCGCGTTCATTGGCTGCATCCATAGCATCGATGCGGTAAATTTGAATGTCTTTGCGGGTCGGCGGTTCAATAATGCCATATCCGTCGTAAATCAGAATACCTCCCGGTTTTACCTTGTTTTCAAACTTAGCCAGTGAAGGCTGGTTCAGTATGATGGCCGTATCATATTGGCTGAGAATGGGAGAGGAGATGCGTTCATCGCTGACGATAACTGTAACGTTGGCGGTTCCTCCTCGTTGTTCGGGGCCGTATGCCGGCATCCAGGTCACTTCCTTGTCTTCCATCAGTCCCGAGTAAGCCAGTATCTTACCCATTGACAATACGCCCTGACCGCCAAATCCTGCTATAATTATTTCCTGTTTCATCACTTCTGTTTTTTTATTCTTTATCTTTCAAATCGCCTAACGGATAGAAGGGGAACATGTGTTCCACCATCCACTCATTGGATGCCTGAGGTGTCATCTTCCAGCCTGAGTTACAGGTGGAAACAATTTCTACCAGATTGGAACCTTTTCCGTTCATCGAGTTCTCGAAAGCTTTGCGGATGGCTTTCTTTGCCTTGCGGATAGCGGCAACTGTATGAACAGCCTGACGGGTGACGTAGGCTGTACCCTCCAGCGTGGCGGCTATTTCGGTCATCTTCAACGGATAACCGTGGATGGTTACGTCGCGGCCGTAAGGACAGGTAGCGGTTTTCATACCGATTAGTGTGGTTGGAGCCATCTGGCCGCCGGTCATACCGTAAATGGCATTATTGATAAAGATGATGGTAATGTTTTCTCCTCTGTTTAGCGCATGGATGGTTTCGGCAGTACCGATACATGCCAAGTCACCGTCACCTTGATAAGTGAATACCAGACGGTCGGGCCATAAACGCTTCACGGCTGTGGCAACGGCAGGTGCACGTCCGTGGGCAGCTTCCTGCCAGTCGATGTCCAGATAGTTATATGCAAATACGGCACATCCCACCGGCGATATGCCGACGGTTTTGTCTTCCATGCCCATTTCTTCGATTACTTCGGCTATCAGCTTATGAACCACACCGTGGCTGCATCCGGGACAGTAGTGCATCGGATTGTCGTTCATCAGCGTTGGTTTTTTGTAAACCAGGTTTTCGGGTTTTATGATTTCTTCTTTTGTCATATTTTCTCCTCCTATCGCTTAACACATGAACCGTAAAAAGAACTCTATCAGCTTGGTAAAGATAGCTGCGGCGCAAACATAGATGAATATTTTAAAGTCACTGACAAAGAAGTAGGTAAGAACGGCTGCCAGTGCCAATACCATAAATATGATATTCAATATGTTTCTAATCAGATTCGTGTTCATACGGTTATTATTTAATAATTTTTTCTTTGAGTGCGGCAACTACTTCATCCGGGTCGGGAACGATACCTCCCAAACGTCCGAAGTATTCGACGGGCACTTTACATTCTACAGCCAGACGGACGTCTTCCACCATTTGTCCGGCATTCAGTTCTACGGTGAGGATACCTTTTACCTGGCGGCTGCGTTCGGCAATTGCTTTAGATGGGAACGGCCACAATGTAATAGGACGGAGCAAGCCGACTTTGATGCCTTCTGCACGTGCTTCCTCCATTGCTTTTTGAGCAATGCGGGCACATGAGCCGAAAGCGACAATTAAATATTCGGCATCGTCGCAATGAATTTCTTCATAGCGCACTTCTTTTTCTTCTATTTCGGCATATTTCTGCTGAAGATGGATGTTGCGCTTTTCCATTTCGGCAGGGTCCAATTCTAATGAAGTCACAATGTTGGGACCGCGATGCTTGAGTCTGCCGAAGGTTGCCCATGGACAACGTGCCATGACTTCTTCGTCAGTGAGGCGCGGACGCTGTTCGGGTAATACCACTTTTTCCATCATTTGTCCGATAACACCATCTGCCAGAATGATGGCAGGATTGCGGTATTTAAATGCCAAATCGAAAGCAAGTCCTACAAAATCAGCCATTTCTTGAACTGATGCCGGTGCGAGGGCTATTAAGCGATAGTCACCGTGTCCTCCACCTTTTACAGTTTGAAAGTAGTCTGCTTGACTGGGCTGGATAGTACCCAGACCGGGACCTCCACGCATGACATTTACAATTAAACAAGGAAGCTCGGCTCCTGCGATGTATGAAATGCCTTCTTGTTTCAAGCTCACACCGGGGCTTGAAGAAGAGGTCATAACCATTTTTCCGCTGGCTGCACCTCCGTATACCATGTTGATAGCTGCTACTTCGCTTTCGGCCTGAAGCACTACCATTCCGGTAGTTTCCCATGGCTTTTCATCGGCAAGAGTTTCCAATATTTCCGATTGGGGGGTGATGGGATAGCCGAAATAACCGTCTACTCCAAAGCGGATGGCGGCATGGGCTATGGCTTCATTTCCCTTCATTAAAACGACTTCTTCTGCCATATGTTTCTTATTTTTTATTGTTGTTTTACTTTATATACACTGATGCATCCATCGGGACACACTGTAGCACAAGACGCGCAGCCGTTGCAAGTATCTTCCAATACTTGTTGAGCAAACGTATATCCTTTCTTATTCACTTCTTTGGCGGTGAGCGATATTACATGTAGCGGACACGCCACCACACAGAGATTGCAGCCTTTGCAACGCTCTGTGTCGACCACAATTGCACCTTTAATTTTTGCCATAGGGGTTAGTTATTATTGATTATACATGTCTTTGTTATAGAAATTAAGAATATCCATCAGCATGGTATGGGCCTGGACTGCCGGACTTTTGGGATTTTGTTCGATGGCTTCCAGATAGTTGTTCAGAGCTTGTTGCCAGTCACCTTTTTTGCGATAGGCATTGCCCAGCAAATAATAGGCTTCATCTTTAGAACCCTGATGGTTTCCGATGAAATTAGTTAGCGCGTCAATCGCTGTATCTGTTTCTCCTTGTTCTATAAGTTTCTTTATGTCTGATAATTGCTCTGCCATTGCTTATGGTAATAATCTTGTTGCATACAAAGATACTCTTTATTTGTAACTAACAGGAAGTTTAAAGTGGAAAAAACGAGCTTTCTGCTAAATTCATTTAAAACTTTATGTCCGCGAGGCAGGTGAAAATGTCCTTTTGTTTTTCCTAATGATTTGATTATGATAGAAATAGTTTCAAATGAAACCATTAAAAATCGGCTCTGTTATTTATTCTTAAAGAGAACAATCGTCCCACGACTGTGAAGGGAATCCTCTCAGGGTCGTGGGACGATAGAGCAGTCGGCACGGTATGTCCGGCTGTTTTTGTTTCGGCGGACTTTATTTTATGATTTCACCAACATACATATTGTATGTTTTCTGTCCGTCGTTGTTTGGATTCATTTTTTTCGCTTCTTCGCCAGTGATGTTCTGTTGCATCAGTTTTTTACACTTGACCACTACGCACGGTTCATTGTTGCCTTGCATGTAGAAAGAAACCGTATAGTTGTCGCTTTGTGACAGAAGCATATTTCCCATTGTTTTCTGTGTGTCAATCAGACAAAACGCTACGTCTTTGCCGAATAGCTTTCCAAATCCGCCCCAACATTCTTTGCCGATTTCGAATTGTTCGTCGTTGCCTGCGGTGATGGTCATACGGACAGAGGCTTGTATTTGTGCATCAACGTTTTGGGCTGTTGGTGCAATTGGAGCAGTCGGTGCAACAGGGGCTGTTGGTGCAACCGGAGCTGTAGGCTGCGTATTGGCAGTGTTGGATTGTGTCACAGTTACGCCCGGAGTAGCCATGGTTACGGCCGGAGTCGGTGCAACGGGAGCCGGCTGTAATCCCAAAGCAATCATTCTGTTGCCTAATGATGACTGGATGGATTTGAACAGTTCATCTTTCAGGTCAATTGTTTTTCTTCTGAATTTGCCGCAAATGGGGGCCAGCTTAGTCTTTGACTTGTTGAGTGCCATATCGTCGGTAATCCATTCTTCGGCAGTATATTTCTCGCCGCCGTCACGAGCTTCATCGTACCAGTAGCGGATACGTGTCATTTCCAAATCGCATTTGCCCGGTTTGCAGGTCATAAGAAATTGGTAATAAATGCGTGTTCTGTCTAATGACAATGCTGAGGAGGTGAATACAAGGTATTCTTCTCCACCGGCTGCTATTGTACCTTCTTCTTTATTGGTATAAAGAACACGTGCGTTGAGTTTGCCATCAGGTTTGAAGTATGTATTGGCCCAGTCAAGCAATGCGTCATACAGTTGTTCTTGCGAGAGGGCAGGAACTTGCATTTCTGTGGTAAAAGAAACTTTTCCATCGACAACGGGAATAGCTCCCGCCAAATATTTCTCATCGGTTTGTGCCTTGGCAAATAGTGGCAGACAGATAAGTACTGAAAGTAGAAACTTCTTCATAGTAATAATATTAATTGTTTTAATAGTAAGCAAAGATAGAAATAAAAAAAAAGAGAAGCTATAAAGCCTCTCTTTTTTTACTTTTATTATTATAGCTTGAAATCTACTTCACAGGTATCTTGTCGATACGTTTCTGATGACGCCCGCCTTCGAAATCGGTTGAGAAGAATTCGTTCATGATTTTGTCTGCCATTTCATGGTCAATGAAACGCCCCGGCATTACCAAAACGTTGGCATCATTATGCTGACGTGCCAGATGAGCAATTTCGGGCATCCAGCACAATGCGGCACGAATGCCCTGATGTTTGTTCAGGGTCATGCTGATACCTTCACCGCTACCGCAGATGGCAATACCCGGATAACATTCTCCGGCTTCGACTGCCAGTGCCAATGGGTGTGCAAAATCAGGGTAGTCACAACTGTCTGTGCTGTGGGTACCAAAATCTTCAAACGGATAGTTCTTGGCTTTCAGCCAAGACTTTACATACTCTTTCAATTCAAATCCGGCGTGGTCGGATGCCAAACCTATTTTTTTCATGCCAGCATTTCTTTTACCTGGTTATACACATTCTGTGCCGTGAAGCCCAGTTTTTCATCCAATACTTTATAAGGAGCAGAGAATCCGAATGATTCCAATCCCCATATTTTGCCATTTGCACCTACCAGACCTTGAAGATTGACGGGCAGGCCGGCTGTCAGACCGAATACTTTGGCATCGGCAGGGATAACACTGTTTTGATATTCTTTGCTCTGATTGCGGAACAGACCTTCTGACGGTACTGAGACAATGCGTACTTTGACACCGTCTTTGCGGAGCAGTTCTGCACCTGCCACTAAAGTGGATACTTCGGAGCCGGAAGCTACAAGAACTACGTCGGGGTCAGCATCCGAACCTGCAACAATGTAAGCACCTTTTTCTACTTGGCTGTAGTTGTTGCCTGCGGGCAGGTTGTTGATATTCTGACGAGAGAAAATCAAAGCAGTCGGAGTAGAGGTGTTCTCCATTGCCAGTTTCCATGCAACGGTGGCTTCTTCTACATCGGCCGGACGGAGTACCAACATGGAGTTGTGTCCTTTGTGGTTCTTCAGTTTTTCCATCAGACGGATTTGTGCTTCTTGTTCTACCGGTTCGTGAGTAGGACCGTCTTCACCTACACGGAAAGCATCGTGTGACCAAATGAACTTAATGGGAAGTTCCATTAGGGCTGCCATACGGATAGCCGGTTTCATGTAGTCTGAGAAGACAAAGAAAGTGGCACATGCAGCGATGATACCACCGTGCAAAACCATACCCAGACAGCAACATGCCATGGTCAGTTCGGATACGCCTGCTTGCAAGAAGGCACCGCTGAAATCACCATAAGTGAATGCATGGGTTTTCTTCAGGAATCCGTCTGTTTTGTCGGAGTTGGACAAATCGGCAGAAGATACAATCATGTTTTCTACTTCGGTAGCCAATACTCCTAGAACAGTTGCTGATGCGGCACGGGTGGCGGCATTGGCTTTCTGTTCGATAGCGTTCCAATCGATTTGGGGAGTCTTACCCGAGAACCAGAAGTTCATTTTGGCTGCCAGTTCGGGGTTTGCCTTTGTCCATTCGGCCTTGTATGCATATCTTTCGGCTACGATTTTTTTCAGTTCTTCTTTGCGTTTAGCATAGAGCTCTTCCACTTCTGTAAAAATCTGAAATGGATTTTCGAGGTCACCACCCAGATTCTTGATGGTGTTGATATATGCGTCGCCACCCAAAGGAGCACCGTGGGTACCGCAGTTGCGTTCATAGCTTGAATTATCCGCTTTGCGTGCGCCTTTTCCCATCACGGTTTTACCGATAATCAATGTCGGTTTGCCGGTTACGGTTTTGGCTTCGGTCAGTGCGGCACGAATGGCATCAGGGTCATTGCCGTCGATAGTCATTACTTTCCAGTGCCATGCTTCGTATTTCTTGGCGACATCTTCGCTGGTAACCGCATTCGTTTCGGTAGAAAGCTGAATGTCGTTTGAATCATAGAACATAATGAGATTATCCAAGCCCAAGTGACCAGCCAAACGACCTGCTCCCTGAGAAATTTCTTCCTGGATACCCCCATCTGAGATGTAAGCATATATAGTCTGATTCATCACGTCTCCCAAACGGGCTTTCAGGAACTTGGCTGCGATGGCTGCACCTACCGCAAATGTATGTCCCTGTCCCAAAGGACCGGATGTGTTCTCAATACCGCGCATGATGTTCACTTCGGGATGGCCCGGAGTGGGGCTTCCCCATTGGCGGAATTCTTTTAGTTCGTCTATGGTGAACTTGCCACTCATTGCTAATACGGAGTAAAGCATCGGTGACATGTGCCCCGGGTCGAGGAAGAAGCGGTCACGACCTTCCCAACACGGATTTTCCGGGTCATATACTAAGAACTCTGAAAAGAGTACGTTTATGAAATCAGCGCCACCCATGGCACCGCCGGGGTGACCGGAATTGGCTTTCTCTACCATCGCTGCGGCTAAAATACGGATATTATCGGCTGCGCGATTCATTAGTTTCTTATCATTCATAGCGTAAAATGTTATTTATGGTGCAAAGATAATTAAATCTTTGATAATGTCATTCCTAACTCTATGAAGAATATTCTATAGAATATATTTTCATCTTTCGGTCTAACAAACTGGTATGGTTTATGGTTTGTTTTATTTATAAAAGTTCCAGCAATTGTTTTTTTACTGTATCTACTCCCGGGAAGCCGGTAAACTTATTTTTGATGCTTCCTTCTTTATCAATAATCATATAAGTGGGCACTCCCTGAATGCTGAATTGTTTGTTGATGTAAGCCCATTGTGCATTGGTGAGGCGATAATGCTCTCCATGAATGTCGGAAATCATGTTTTCCCATGTTTCTTTTGGCGAGTTTTCACCGGCAATGAATAAATATACTATGTCTTTGCCTGCCAATTCTTCTTTCATTGGCTTCATATTTTTCATTGCCATTTGGCAGGGGCCGCACCAGGTTGCCCAGAAATCTACCAGCACGACTTTTCCTCTGAACTTGGAGATGATGGATGCGAATAAATCTTCATTTGCTACCTCACCGGTTTCGTTGACGGTGAACCCTGTTTTCTTTTTGTTGGCTTCAATCGTTTCTATCAGCTTATTGTTCATCGAAGTCAGTTTTTCCAGATAGTAAGGGTTTTCCATCTGGCGAATTTCCTGAAAATCGGTTTCTGTCAACGGTCGGAAGTCGGTGATTTTTTCGGCATATTTCATTGCTTTGCGTATATCAAAGAAAAATCCTTTATCAGTACCCATATAGTTGGTCACTACTTTCATGCCGGCTTCTTGTACTTTCTTGCTGTATTCCATGAACAGCGGGTCATATTTCTTTCTCAAATCCTGCATCTTTTCGGCTAATGCTTTGGCACTTTTTCCTGCATCAATACTGTCTTTATATGCTTTGATGACTGCTGCATCTTCGGCCGAAGTCCGGTCTGACGAACTAACATAGCTGAATATGTCTTTCATATTGCCGTCCAATGGAACGCGTATTTCATAGCCTAAATATTTTAGCATTCTGGAATAGCCGTTGCAGTAAAGCATCTCATTGCTGTTCATTGCTCCTATGGTTCTTATATAGTCATAATAGTCGGCTGGCAAATCGGGGGCCTTATAGCTCTTGTATGCTTCTCTTTCGGGTAGCCCACTATAATATATATGTGCATTCATCAAATTTGAGTCGATGCTGTTAAGTGCTGCGATGCATTGGTATTTATTGTCTATCAGTAACAGTTGACGGGATGCATTGTCCAGTTCTTTAGCGTTTTGTATGGTTGAATTTCTGTCTTGGTATTTATTCAGGCAATAGGCTTTATATTCTTCCGCCGACATATTATATACATCTTTCAGAAAATCTTTTCCTTTCCATTCGGTTGCCCATTTGCTGTTCAGGGTTTTGTTGAGTTGCGCCATTGTACCTGAGAAATACAGCTTTTCTCCTTCCTGTTGGTTTTGTTTCAGCAATTTGCTTTGCGAACGGCTGATTTCCCGTAAGTTAATGACAACTTTTGTTTCTTCTCCGGGAGCCACAAATAGTGTGCTTATTTTCTCCCTTCCCATCACTAAATCAAGGCTGGTCGGAGCGGAGAGATCGATTACTGTACAGAAGCTGCCGTCTTCTTTGATTTCGATGGGTATTTCGCTTTCATTACCGGTCAATAACTCACAAAGGTAGGCATTCAAGTTGAGTTGATAGTTTGGTTTATAGTCCAGAAGTTTTCCACTTAGTGTAGCCTTTCCCATTGTCAATTGAGGAGTGGGTAATGTTTCTATAGCGTTCGTTTTTTGTGTTACCTCTTCCGGCAACACTAATTCAGGCAATTTCCCATTTAAAGGAATGCCCCATACTTTGTAGCAATCTTCGCAGTCACTTTCTATAAAGTCTATGGTCTTTACGGTAGCCGGCAGGGTAGGGAATATCAGACTGAAAGTAGCCTCACCGCTGTCGGGCATCCAGAATTCTTTGTCGAGGGTAATGCCGTTGCCCGACCGGATGGGAAATTTTTCACCGTTATCAGCCAGCAGATAACTTTCTCCACTGATTCGAATCCAGTAGTGAGGACGATAATAGGCTTTGATGTCCAGAACGGTAGCGGTGTCAGAGAGGGTGATTTGGTTGATTTCTACTGTAGATGTGTTACGGGCGATGAACGGAGGCTGGTTCACTTTACGTTCTTGGGCTTGTATGGAGCATAAGGTTCCCAGAGCTAACAATAATGTGCATAATGTTTTCATGATATAGTTTTGTTTTAGAAAAAAGCCGCCATTAATTTTCATTGTTCAATGGCGGCTAATTTAAGTTTATTTTGACTTTTGTGTCAAGTTCACATATCCGTGAATTTAGATTAATTTACGAGAACCGTCGCTGATAACTACATCGTAAACTTTCGGGCTGCGACCGAATTTTTCTTTGAATCTTTCTTTTGCGGTAGTGATGAATGTTTCATAAAGTTCATTCTTCACTAAGTTGATAGTACATCCGCCAAAGCCACCGCCCATCACACGTGAGCCGGTAACACCGCAATCGAATGCGATATCATTTAAGAAGTCAAGTTCTTCGCAGCTAACTTCATATAATTTGCTCATGCCATTGTGTGTTTCGTACATTTTCTGGCCGACAGTTTCGTAATCACCTCTTTCCAATGCGTCACAAACATCAAGTACACGTTGGATTTCTTCGATTACATATTCTGCACGCATGTAGTCTTCTTCGCTGATGTCAGCTTTAGCTTCCTGCAACATTTCCATTGTACAGTCACGCAAGAATTCTACGTGCGGATGCTTCTTTTGGATAGCAGCAACAGCTGCTTCACAGCTTTGACGGCGTTTGTTGTATGCAGATGATGCCAATTCGTGTTTGACTACAGAGTCTACCAATACCAAACGGTATCCTTCCGGCTTGAATGGGAAATATTGGTATTCCAATGAACGGCAATCCAAACGAATTAAACTGCCTGCTTTACCGAATACAGAAGCAAACTGGTCCATGATACCGCAGTTTACACCACAATAATTATGTTCAGTTGCCTGACCTATTTTAGCCAATTCGAATTTATCTATTTTGTTGTCGCCAAACAAATCATTGATGGCAAAAGCATAGGTACTTTCCAATGCAGCTGATGAAGACATACCGGCACCCAAGGGCACATCACCCGCAAATGCAGTATCAAAGCCTTTTACGTTTACGCCACGCTTAATCATTTCACGGCAAACTCCGAAGATATATCTTGCCCAACTAGCTTTAGGGGCATCTTCTTCGTTTAAACCGAATTCTACATAGTCTTTCAGGTCGATAGAGTAAGCGCGTACTTTATCTGTTCCGTTAGGTTTGATTTCAGCAATCATGCCTTTATCTACAGCACCCGGAAATACGAAACCACCGTTATAATCGGTATGTTCACCAATGAGGTTGATACGGCCGGGTGAAGCATATACTGAACCTGTTGTGCCATCAAAATGCTTGATGAAGCGACTTCTTACATATTCTATGTCCATGATAATTCTATAATTTAAAGGTTAATATATCGCATTTATTATTATTCTGCTTCTCTTCTTGTAACCTTGCTGCCGATAAGAGCGTAGAACAGCAGGTAGACAGCGCAAGCTACTACACACCAGAAGCTCTGAATATAGCCTACGAGGTCGGCAACGGTGGCTTGGATAAACATCATCACAGCACAACCGAATACCATTGTCATAAAGATACCGGAAGCGATGGCTGTGTACTTGCCAAGACCTTCAACTGCCATATTGAAAATAGCTCCCCACATTACTGAAGTACAAAGACCTACCAGTAGGAATGAGAAGATGCCCAGAGGAATTTCTTCCCAAATAATTTGGAGGGTACCCCAATTCACACCGGGGAAAGCTACTTTGATGGAAGGTGCAAACATACCGAATAAAACAAGAATGATAGTAGCTGATGATACAACGGTAATCATGGTACGGCTTGATACTTTTTCACCGATGCTGGCGCCTACGAAGCGGCCAATCAGCATCATGAACCAATAAACTGCCACAATCATACCTACCGTACTGGCGGGGAGTCCGTAGTCACTAATAAGGTACTGTTGTACAAAGTTAGGTACACCTACTTCGATACCCATATATACGAAAATACCCAAAGTACCCAGTGCAAAGTGACGGTAGCTCATTGCGCCTTTGATAAGGTCGAGCTGCACGGGAGCTTGTTTGGGTTCTTCAATTTTAGTAAATGAGATAACGATGAAAGCCACTACAAAAATAGCAAGTGCAATCATCAAGGCAGGTGTTGCATCAGAAATCTTGGCTTTTGCAGCATCACCGATGAGGGCACCCATCAGGATATAACAAGCTACAGCTGCGGTAGAATTGAATACACCACCAATCTGAATCAGCTGGTTACCGCTGTTACCACCACCTCCAAGGAGATTCAGCATAGGGTTAACCACGCAGTTAAGGATACACATACACAGACCGGCGATGAAAGCACCAATCAGGTAAACAGTAAATACGAGACCGAGATTATTGTCCACATCCATCAGACCGCTAATCCATTGGATAAGGATACCTATACTACCTACGACAAGACCGATAAGAGCTGTTCTCTTATAGCCATACTTGGAGATAAGCATACCGGCGGGGATACCCATTACGAGGTAAGCGATAAAGTTACCATAGTTACCAATCTGTGCAAGCACATTCGAAATTGGTCCCTGGTTTTTGATAATTGTTGCCATAGGTGTACACAAGTTAGTCACGAAGGCAATCATTGCAAAAAGGGCAATCATGATGATGATAGCACCCCATTGTTTTGTTTTTTGAGCCATTGTTAGATCGTTCTTTATGTTTATTTTTAAAATTGTTTTTGCTTATTTTTCTACGCCGAATTTATAGACGGTTATCTGTGTATATGCCTCTCCCGGTTTTAATACACAAGAAGGGAAATGGCCTTTATTCGGAGTGTCAGGGAAGTGCTGTGCTTCAAAGCAGATAGCGCTTCTGGCAGGGAAAGTAGCTCCGTGAGCTCCTTCAAAACCATTGTGCCAGTTGGCGGTATAGACTTGAACACCCGGTTCGGTGGTGTAAACTTCCATGCTACGTCCGCTTTCGGGTTCAACACATTTGGCGGCAAAGCTAAGCGTTCCTTGTTCGCGTTTATTGAGTACGTAGCAATGGTCATAGCCGGCACCAAACTCTAATTGTTCGAATTTATCATTAATGCGGCTACCCACGGCATGAGGAGTGCGGAAATCCATCGGTGTACCTTCTACTTTGGCTATCTCGCCGGTAGGAATAGATACATTATTCATAGGAGTATAAAAGTCTGCATTAATGGTTACGATGTTGTTTTCAACACTTGCCGTAGGATTGGCAATACCTGAAAGGCTGAAAAAGCCGTGGTGAGTGAGATTGACTAACGTTGTTTTATCTGTTACTGCTGAGTAGGTTATGATGAATTCATTCTGGTTACTCAGTGTATAAACTACAGTTACATCCAGATTTCCGGGGAAGCCTTCTTCGCCATCTGCAGATAAATAATGTAGCTTTAAACTTTGCGGAGTGACTTGTTCTGCGTCCCAAACACGTGCGTGGAAACCGGTTGGTCCGCCGTGTAGTGAGTTTGGCCCGTTATTGATTGTCAGTGAGTATTCCTGACCCTCTAAAAGGAATTTCCCGTTTGCGATACGATTTCCATAACGTCCTACCAATGTACTCAGAAAAGGTTCGTGACTGTTGATTACGTGGTCTATACTATCATGCCCTTGGATGACATTAGCAAATTTACCGTTTCTATCGGGAGCCATAATTGCCAAGACAGCACCACCATAATTGGTGACAGCTATTTCAACTCCATTTTCATTTTTTAGTATGAAAAGGTCTGTTTGTTTCCCATCTACTGTTTTTTGAAAGTCGGCCCGTTTCAGACCGCACAAATTCTCATCGGAAGTTGATGTGTTTATCATATTATTGAAAATCTTTTTATAGTAAGTATAAAACTATTGCAAATAAAAAGATTTTCTTCGGTATTCCCAAACTTTTTGTGGAAAAGTGAACTCGCTAAACGTGAAATTTTAATAAATCAGCTACGATAAAGCTGCTTCCGCCAACAAAAATGAAGTCATTTTCGCAAGAATGTTGTTTTGCTGCTTCTACTGCTGCTTTTACGTTGGGATAAGTCCGGCCTTGTAAACCAGCTTGTTGTGCCAATTCCTGTAAGTCATTTTCCGGCAGGGCTCGGTGTACACTGGCATGGGTGAAATAATAAATGGCATCTTTGGGTAGCATACTGAGCACTCCGCTGATATCTTTGTCATTTACCATGCCTATCACGACATGCAAGCGATCATATTTTTGATGTCTCAATTGTTCTACGATGTAGGAAATGCCTCCGACATTGTGTCCGGTGTCGCATACCAATGCAGGATGTTCTTCTAACTTCTGCCAACGTCCCATCAGGCCTGTCAGTTTTGAGACATGGGCGAATCCTTCGCGTACATTCTCTTCGCTGAAGTGGTAGCCTATTTCTTTTAATTGGCGAATGGAGGAGAGCAGTGTGTTCGTGTTTTTAAGTTGGCACAGTCCTCCCAATTCCCCTTTTAAATCAGTGTAGTCGGCTGTCTGATAAATTCGTTCGCCTGTTTCGTTCACAGAGGAACTTTGTAAGAGATGTTCTTCTTCGGCAAATAGGATAGGGGCATGAACTTTCCGTGCGCGTTCAATAAAGACCGGTTTGGTCTCGGGAGTAGTTTCGCCAATGACGACTGGTGTGTTTTCTTTGATGATACCGGCTTTCTCTCCGGCAATCTTTGCCAGTGTATTACCGAGAAACTGTACGTGGTCAAAACTGATGTTGGTAATGAGACAGAGGTCGGGATGAATAATATTGGTGCAGTCCAAGCGTCCGCCCAGTCCCACTTCAATAATAGCTACATCTACTTGTTGGGTAGCAAAATAATGGAAAGCCATAGCGGTGGTAAGTTCAAAGAAAGAGGGGTGGAGCGGCTCGAAGAAGGCACGGTGCTTTTTAACAAAATCAATTACAAACTCTTGAGAAACCGGAGTTCCATTGATGCGGATTCGTTCGCGAAAGTCGATGAGGTGAGGAGAAGTATAGAGTCCTGTTTTATATCCTGCAGATTGTAGGATTGCGGCTAATGTGTGTGAACATGAACCTTTTCCATTGGTGCCGGCTACATGGATGGTACGAAATTTGCGATGAGGATGTTCGAAATATTCATCTAAAAGACAAGTGTTTTCTAATCCTTCTTTATAGGCATCCTTTCCTATATGTTGGAAAAGGGGGGCACTATTATATAAATAATCCAGTGTTTCTTCGTAAGTCATAATCGTAAAAGTTGTTATCCGTTATGATGGCGTGTGACAAAAATGGTCGGATATAAGGGTAAAATACACTTCCATCCACCGTAAAGATGCAAGTATCGTATCTTTATGGTGGATGAAAGTGTTATCTTAGTCATGGCCCGACGGCTATAAAGCAGTTAATCAAAGAAGTTCTTGAATTTCTTGAATATCTTCTCCTTAATGCTCAGGTTCGGTTTGAAGTTGTCAGATTCCTGCATCTTCTCCATGATTTGCTTTTCTTCTTTGTTCATTGTTTCGGGTACGTATACACTGACATTGACCAACAAATCACCGGTGCCTGTGCTATATCCATAGCTGTTTACATTTGGCAATCCTTTACCTCGCAAGCGTAGCACTTTGCCCGGTTGGGTTCCTGCTTCAATCTTTACTTTTACTTTACTGTCGATAGTCGGGATTTCCACAGTTCCGCCCAAGGCAGCTGTAGGGATACTTAATAGCAAGTTGTATATCAAATCATTTTCATCACGAATTAGGTCGGGATGAGATTCTTCTTCAATGACAACAAGCAAATCACCCGGTACTCCGTTGTGTTTTCCGGCATTACCTTTTCCGTTTACTGTCAGTTGCATACCTTCGGCTACTCCGGCAGGGATTTTTACTTCCACCACTTCTTCGCCATATACGATGCCCTCACCCGAACAAACCTTACATTTGTTTTTGATGATTTTACCTTCACCGTTACATTGGGGGCATACACTTTGCGATTGCACCATTCCGAAGATACTTTGTTGGGTGCGTGTCACACTGCCTGTTCCGTGACAAGTAGGACACGTTTCCGTACCTCCTTCTCCTTCGGCACCTGAGCCGTGGCAGTGATCACATGCCACATATTTTTTTAATTTGAATTTCTTTTCTACTCCCGTAGAAATTTCTTTCAAGCTCAGTTTGACCTTGACACGTAAGTCCGAACCACGGTATTTTCGTTGAGAGGCACGTCCGCCTCCACCGAAACCGCTGAAGCCTCCGAAACCTCCACCACGTCCGCCGAATATATCGCCGAACATAGAGAAAATATCGTCCATAGACATACCTTGCCCGAATCCTTCGAAACCGCCACCGGCAGCTCCACTCATGCCTGCATGTCCGAACTGGTCGTAACGGGCGCGCTTGTCAGGGTTGCTCAGTACATCGTATGCTTCGGCAGCTTCTTTGAATTTCTCTTCCGCTTCTTTATCTCCCGGATTTTTATCAGGATGATATTGTATCGCTTTCTTGCGGTATGCTTTCTTTATAACATCAATAGTGGCTGTCTTGTCCACTTCCAGAACTTCGTAATAGTCTCTTTTTGCCATGTTGTTTTATGATACTATTTTATTGAGCCACTACTACCTTGGCGTGGCGGATTACTTTGTCATTCAGCTTATAGCCTGTCTGAACGCAGTCCAGGATTTTTCCTTTTTGTTCTTCAGACGGCGCAGGAACTAATGCGATGGCTTCGTGATAATCGGTATCAAAATCTTTGCCGTCAGTTTCTATTTTCTGAAGTCCTTCCTGATTCAATACCTTTAAGAATTTATTGTAAATCAGTTCGATGCCTTCGCGCATTGCTTTTACGTCGTCCGAGGTTTCTGAAGTTTTCACGGCACGTTCCAAATCATCCAGAATAGGCAGAATGGCGGAGATTGTTTTTTCACCTCCGTTTTTAATTAACTCCGCTTTTTCCTTCATGGTACGTTTGCGGTAATTGTCGAACTCGGCAGAAAGACGTAAATACTTGTCATGCTGCTCTTCTATGGTCTTTTGAGCGTCAGCCAAATCCTTGTTCACCTTCTCTTCAGCAGATAATTCTTCTGCTGCTTCCTTTTGAGTCTCTTCGTCAAGAACAGCTTCTTCTGCCTTTTCTTGGTTTCTCAAAACTTCCTCATCCTGAGGTTGGTTCTTCTCTGTTGGGTTCATATTCTTATTAAACTTTTTGTTTTTCTTATTCTTACTCATAATCAGTCAGGGGTTTTAGGTTAATTTATTGCTAACAAATTTCGTGCCTACTTGTTTCCCCGACTCAAATATTTTGCAAAAGTAGGGAAAATATGTCACACTGGCATACTTTTCTGAATTAAAATGCCTACCTTTGCACTTTCAAAAATCGAAATAACATATAAATAAGGTATATAAGGATGATTACAGTTTCAAACTTAGCCATTCAATTTGGTAAAAGAGTATTGTATAATGATGTGAATATGAAGTTCACCAACGGCAATATTTACGGAGTAATCGGTGCAAACGGTGCCGGAAAATCGACTTTTCTGAAAGCAATTTCAGGCGAGTTGGAGCCGACTAAAGGGTCTGTGATATTGGGGCCGGGCGAACGCCTGTCCGTATTGAGCCAGGACCATTTTAAATTTGATGAATATACCGTGATGGACACGGTTATGATGGGACATACAGTGTTATGGGATATTATGAAGCAGCGTGAAGAACTGTATGCCAAGACCGATTTTACGGATGAGGATGGCTTGAAAGTATCTGAACTGGAAGAAAAGTTTGCTGAGTTGGACGGTTGGAATGCCGAGAGTGATGCAGCTATGCTGCTGAGTGGACTTGGCATCAAGGAGGATAAGCATTATATGAAGATGGGTGATTTGAGCGGTAAAGAAAAGGTGCGTGTCATGTTGGCACAAGCTCTTTACGGAAACCCGGACAACTTGTTGCTTGATGAGCCGACCAATGACTTGGATATGGAAACGGTAACATGGTTGGAAGAATATCTTTCCAATTTTGAGCACACTGTATTGGTTGTGAGTCATGACCGACACTTCCTTGACTCTGTTTGTACACATACGGTTGATATTGATTTTGGTAAGGTGAATCTGTTTGCCGGAAACTATAGCTTCTGGTATGAGTCCAGTCAGTTGGCACTTCGTCAGCAGCAGAACCAAAAGGCAAAAGCTGAAGAGAAGAAAAAGGAATTGGAAGAGTTTATCCGTCGTTTTAGTGCGAATGTGGCCAAGAGTAAACAGACTACCAGTCGCAAGAAAATGTTGGAGAAACTGAATGTAGAAGAAATTAAACCGTCTTCTCGTAAATATCCGGGTATTATCTTTACTCCCGACCGTGAACCGGGAAACCAAATTCTTGAAGTATCGGGTTTGCGTGCCGAGACAGAAGATGGAGTGGTCTTGTTTAATGATGTGAACTTTAATGTTGAAAAAGGGGATAAGATTGTATTCTTGAGCCGTGACCCTCGTGCCATGACTGCTCTTTTTGAAATTATTAACGGAAATCGTAAGCCGCAAGCCGGTAAATTCGACTGGGGAGTAACAATAACCACCGCTTATTTGCCGTTGGATAATACTGATTTCTTTGAATGCGACTTGAATCTGGTAGACTGGTTAAGCCAGTTTGGTGAAGGAAATGAAGTCTATATGAAAGGTTTCTTGGGGCGTATGTTGTTCTCGGGTGAAGAAGTGCTGAAAAAAGTAAATGTTCTTTCGGGAGGCGAGAAGATGCGTTGTATGATTGCCCGTATGCAGTTGCGCAATGCCAACTGTCTGATTCTTGATACACCGACCAACCACTTGGACTTGGAGTCTATTCAGGCTTTCAATAATAACTTGAAGAGTTATAAGGGAAATATATTATTCGCTTCTCATGACCATGAATTCATCGAAACGGTTGCTAACCGTATCATTGAATTAACTCCGAATGGCATTATCGACAAGATGATGGAATATGATGAATATATCACTTCGGATCATATTAAGGAAATGCGTGCACGTATGTATGGAGCATAGTATGTTTCTAGGATAATCATTTTCAAGATAAAGAGATAGGCTGCTGTTTTCATCAGCATGGAGATGTGTCGAAACTCTCCTTTTATCGAAATCACCCTCGCTACAACTATCTGTGGCGAGGGTGATTCTTTATCCGCTTTTTGATTAGCCGTCAAGATTTGCTTTTATTCTTCCATGTTTCGGCATATTCGTTCAGGATTCTGCGAATACTCAGTCCTATCTTGATGTAATCTTTCTCATTGAGATTAGCTAAAGAGACTCGTACGCTCCATTCAGGTCCGTCAAAACCTCCTCCGTTCAACACCACCAATCCGGTTTCTGTTGCCAGACGGAAGACCACATTTAGTGGATTATATGTCGACTTCAGATAATTGACAAAGTCATCGCCATAGAATTTCTTTGCCCATACCAGCATATCTATTTCTGAATAATATCCGGCGCGAAGCGGGTCATCGGGTAAAATAAATCCAGTATTATCCCATAATGCTTTCAGTCGGCTATGAATCAGATGAAGCATGGCGTGACGATATTTATCCTCTTTGTCGAGCAATGAGAA
Organism: uncultured Phocaeicola sp.; assembly: GCF_948499155.1. Classification (NCBI taxonomy): domain Bacteria; kingdom Pseudomonadati; phylum Bacteroidota; class Bacteroidia; order Bacteroidales; family Bacteroidaceae; genus Phocaeicola; species uncultured Phocaeicola sp. The sequence goes on from NZ_CAOOSE010000003.1 coordinate 80,545, forward strand.
AGCAGCAAACAATGACATTTGCATCTGCTGTGGAAGTGACAGTCCGGCAGTATGGTTAAGAGCAACCTGTCGGCTGTCGGCCACCATGCGGTCAATGAATTTCATCTTTTCCACGTCTGTTGTCAAAGAACCGTATCGCTTGGCAAGCTCGCTTTTACGTTTGCGGGGCAAAGCGGCAATTAGTTTGTCGAATACATTATTCTCGTGGACGGCATTGACGGCTATACGCCATCCGGTGGCTCCGAAATATTTCGAGAATGAATATACGCAGATGGTATTGAACGGTAAATCTGCCAGCAGGCTTCTAAATCCGGGAACGAAAGTACCGTAGACATCATCTGTTACTATCATCAAGTTCGGATTCCAACGATTTACTACATCTTTGATGGCATCTACACATTCCTTGTTCAGTTCATAGCTGGGCGGATTGCTCGGGTTGATTACAAACAGGGCTTTGTACTTCGGGTCGCGCAACTTGTTGATATCCTCTACTTTGTACTGCCAAGTGTGCAGGCCGTTCTCGTCCATCGTGTCGGCACTGATATTCAGTACATCATAATCGTAACGCGCCAATTCGGGTATTTCGATGTACGGAGTAAAGGCAGGAACCATCAAGGCGATACTGTCTCCACGGTGTAGCAGGAAGTTTTCTTCCAGTGAATCGAATACATAGCACATGCCTGCCGTACCGCCTTCGGTGGCAAAAAGATCAAAGTTGCCTTGCGGGGGACGTCCGTCACACATTTCCCGGTTCAGGTAGTCGCGTACAAGTATCTCTGTATACTTCAAGATACGGTCAGGCATTGGATATTGGTCGCCTGCCATACTGTCGGCCCACTCATGTACTAATGAATCAGGGTCGACGGCATGTTCCATCAACATATAATTATAAGTACGCTTCAGCAGGTCAATTCCCGGTTCGCCTTCATGGGTCTTCAGCCACAGTTCAAACCGTTGGGCGATACCTTCTTTTTGAGGAATACCGGCTATTCCTTCCGGCATATCCATGACACGTCGAGATTCTGCAATAGCGAAAGACCCCAAGGTGAAGAAGGCTTCACGAGCTTCGGTAGCAATCCAGTTGGGATTTCCTCTTCCCGCATTCAGCATGACGTGCGCCATCTTCTTTACACTTTCATCTGCCATTTCTATCAAACGGTTCTTGAGCTCAAAGGGACTAATCTTTTCCAGATTCTTGTCCATTTTCGCTACACTGCTCTTATCGCTTAAATATTCCATAATGTTATAAGGTTTAGGTGATTATACTAATAAAACAATGACTACTCCCCAAATAATGAGAAGGGTATTTCCCACAGCGTAAGTCACTGTATAGCCAAGTGATGGGGTTTCACTACCCACAGCCTCCTGAATAGCTCCCAGTGCAGCAGTGGTAGTTCGTGCTCCGGCTGTACATCCCAATGCCAGTGCAGGGTGGAAGTGAAATACATATCTGGCCAATATCAGTCCCAACAGCAGAGGCAATGAGGTGGCAAGAACACCGATGACAAAAAGCATCGGTCCCACTTCTTTTAATCCTTGAATGAAGCTGGGCCCTGCAGAGATTCCCACTACAGCTATAAACATATTCAGTCCTACATTATTTAACACCCATAGAGAGGATTCGGGTATTTGTCCGAATGTGGGGCGTTTACTGCGTAACCATCCGAATACCAAACCTGCAATCAGTGCTCCTCCGCTGGTGCTAAGGCTGATGGGGACTCCGCCTATATGAATGGCTAAGGCACCGATGATACCTCCTATTAAGATGCCGATGCCGACAAATACCATATCGGTAGCATTGGTCGGGCGGTCGATATATCCTAATTGCTTGGCAGCTGTCTCTACTTCTTTCTTCAATCCAACCAATTCTAATGTATCACCCGAATCGATTACCGTTTGAGCAAATACGGGAATATCGATGCCTGCACGTTTGATGCGTCTTACACTTACTCCGTGCATGAAAGGTTGTTTGCGGATGAATTCAAGTTTACGGTTGGCATACGGCTTTTTATGTATCATGACCGGCAATACCTCTACAGGAAAATCAAGTAACTGGGGATCTATTATTTCTTCGCCAATCCAATCTTCTTCGCCTATAGCAAATTCACGGCGTCCGCTTAATACTACTTCGTCACCTTTTTGTAATAATTGTCCTGGCAGAATTTCGTTGATGATAGTATGATTATGTCTCATCCTTTCAACAAACAGCCTTTTCCCTTGTGAAACAAAGTAAGATTCGAGTTGCTCTACCGTTTTGCCGTTTCCAAACCAATCGTTTTCTATATTGTAGGCACGGAATACGACCGGTCGACGCGCGTGTTCAAAACCGGGTTCATCGGCTTCGCTGGTTCCCATTTGGGCTTCCAATTCTTTACAGGCAGCTTTCACTTTTTCAAGTCCGCCCAACATTTTCGGACCCAAGGAAGAGAGTACCCACGCCGATCCTGCAGTTCCGTAAATATAAGTAACAGCATAAGCAACGGGAATGATATTTATCATGTTGCTTTTCTGCTCTGCACTGATGTTTAATCCATTGATGGTGTCGTCCGCTACTCCGATAACTGCGGAAATGGTCTGTGCGCCTGCCAGTAACCCGGCTGCTTCGCCTGCATTATAGCCCATAATAAGTGCTAAAAGCCAGGTTATAACCAAACAGCCGACACACATCAAAACGGCAAAGCCCACTTGTGGTAAACCATCTTTTTTTAATCCGCGAAAGAATTGCGGTCCTACTTTGTAACCGATGGCAAATAAAAATAGCAGAAAGAAAACGGATTTGACAGGTTCCTCAATGGTGATGTTGAGTTGACCTACCAATACTCCGACTAAAAGTACGCTGGTAACAATTCCTAAACTGAATTGTCCTACTTTTATTTTACCAATCCAGAATCCTGCGGCAATAGTGAGAAAAATTGCCAGTTCCGAATGTTGTCTTAACAGGTGTATTATCCATTCCATATATTCCTATTTCTTTTATAATTGCAGTCTACAACAGAAGGGAGAAAAAGAAGTTGAGTTAAAATCATGCAAATTGTGCATAGTTCTAATATTTTTTGTTTTATTTGCACAGATAGGATGATTGGAGTATGAAAATTGAAGCGATTGTAAAATATATTGTAGTAAGCTTCTTACTGTTTGCAAACTTGAGTTGTAAAGATAATAAAGACGAAACACTTATAGCAAAAGTAACAGATCTGACAGGAGAAGAAGAGGTTATATCGGATATAGAGTATGATAGTGACGGCAGAATAATACGTTATGGTGATACTCCGATAGTATATGAAGGCGATAAGGTAACCGTAGGAGAAATGGATTGCCTTCATTCGGGAAGTAAGCTTTGCTCGGTAACTTTTAAAATGGCTAAAGGCAAGGCAATAGAAAGTCGTACACGTTGTTTGCTGAAAAGAGGTGCGGAAACGTGGGATGCTTTTAAGACTTCGACTTATGAATATGGGGCTGATACGCTGTGTATCAGGTCGGACTATTTTGGGGTGGAAGAAAAGAATTTCTTGAAACACGTCTGTACGAAATATATATTTGGCGATGATGGAAAACTGACGGAATCCATTACTTCACATCGTGAATCAAACGACAGTACTTATGTGTGTCACAGTTATTATAATTATGATAATCACATTAATTATCGGGCAAATTTGAATATACAGGCTTATGTAATGGATAGTGACGGCTTGGACGGCTTTTTCTATTTTTTACTGAACCTGGGAGATTTTAGGGTAGACACGGTTTTACCCAATGATATCGGACGTTGTATAAATCATGGTAGCGAGACTTATAACGTGCATGCTAATTATAGGTTGGATGATGAATCTCCGATAAAGATAGAAGTCCTGTATAATTACACAAAACTTCTATCCCGTATCGAATTATCTTATAAATCATTAAAGTAGCGCATCCAATAAGATGTAGATATCCTCTTCCGAAAATCCTTTTTCGATAAGATATTCTTTGTCTTCCAGACAGAAAGTAAGGAACGAGTCACTGTCTTCGCACATGCTCCGTGCTTTTTGATAATACTGAATGGCTGTTTCGGTATTTCCCAATGTATAGTATAAATGCCCTGCATTCATCCAGTCTTGCATTTTGGGTTTGGGAGCCTGAAGCAGCAGATCATAATATTTACGTGCTTCTTCATACTTGCCGATGACAAATGAACACCAGCCGATAGCACGGCGTGCATTGTTGGGATTCTTTTCCAGATATTCCACTTTAAAGAAGTAGCCTAAAGCCTCTTCGTATCTTTTCAAAGCTACCAGACATTGGCCTATCTGCAAGGACAGGTTTAAGTTGTCGGGCTGAACACTTTCTATTTTTTTGAAGTATTGCAGTGCTTGTTCAGGCATATCTAGCTTTTGATAGCATAAAGCTAAATGACGATTGGTCCATAAAGTATCCGGGGCAATAATATCAGCCTGTTTATAATAATCCAATGCCTCATTGTAACATCCCGTTTTCTGGAGGGAATAACCGGCTTTTTGCCATAGCTCGGAATTTGCTTTATTCTCTTCAAGCAGAATACTGTAGAGTTGGAATGCCTCCTCCATATAATTTTTCTGAAAGAAATAATCTGCCAGCTTTTTCAGCTCTTCCGGCCGGGTTATTGCTTTTTTAAGGCTGTTATAATTCCACAGTTCAAAACTATTTTCGAAGATGTCTTTTTCTTCGGAACGGCGTGACCATAATTTAAAGAAGCGATATAAATCATGAATATACTGGCGGCTGATATTCTCTTTTTTCACGGTAGCCTTGGCTAGCTTTGTTATCTGTTCCATTTGTTCTTGCGATACAGAACTTTGCTCGTTCATCTGATGTATCATCATCTTTTTTTGTGGTTCAGGCATTTGTATTAAGCTGAAACAGAAAGAATATTTATCAGAGCTGCAAAAGGTATTACTATTGAGTATAACGTCCAATAGAGATACTCCCTTTTCCTCATCATTTCCAAACATAGAAACGATATCGGGGAATTGGCGGTCGAAAGGATAAAACCAGTGTGACATCTGGCGGAAAAACGGGAACTGTTTTAGTTGGGAGAACGTACTCATATAAACATCTGCTCCTTCCATTTGTAATTCGCCCATTTCACGCAACTTGTCACTAATGCCCGATTTGTCAATCCAAATTTCCCATTCCGGGTTAAGATCGTCAGAGTCTTCTGCTTCATCTAATCCGATTCGGTTGGAGTTTCCGATATTCGGACTTTTCATCATTTCAGGAAGGATTTCTTCCCGCATCTTCCTGTCTATTTCCTGTGTTTCGCGTGAAAGCAGCAATTGAATCTGTACGGTATGCAGATTTTTGATAAAATCGTCATCTTCATTGAGTAACGAGAGCTTTGCACGTGCTTCGGGATACATCATGATACGGTGCTCATAGAAAAGTATAGTTATCACTATACCTACGATAGCGCGTTGGTTCACCATAGGGTCAGGGTGATTGTACGCTTCGAGGAGTAGCATAAATTTCCGTATATCGAAAATCTTGGATTGGTTCATGGTGATAGCACTGATGAAGACACAAAGGTCATTGACCGGTACCAAAAGAGAATTAAGCAGTGCCTGAGCTTCCAAAGCTTCGGCTTCCGTCCAATATAAAGAAGTCCAAGTTCTTTCGAATAACTCATTGAGTGCTTTTTCATGACGTTCGCGTATTCCTGCTAATTCTTTTTCACGGCGATTGGCATCACTGTAAATCAGAGGAGCTGTCGCTGTATCTTCCGTATAGGCTTCCAATTGCATTTGTAGTTCGGGAAGAGTATGCGGTTTAGTATGTTCATAAGTGCGTATCAAATCATAATATAAAGCAAAAGATGATGTACTTTTCTTCATGGTATATGTTCGTTCTGCCATTTCGTAGGCCGATCGGAATATTTTATTATACATATCCTTTTGTTTTGGATCTTTCATGCCTTTCGCATTGTATTGCAACATCAAATCGTATGTCGTTTGCAGTGCTTCTACATCAGTGCGCAACTGCCAGTTGGAACATTGAGTGGCAATTGTATAGATTTGTACCAATGCTTCTTTCAAACGATGACGCTCGAGTAAGTTGAAGATGTATTCTATTTCATCATACATATTAGTCATAAGTTATATTGTTTATTTATGTGTAAAAACAACCGAAAGCTCTTTTAAGTTCTCATTTTAACCAGGTAGCACGCTTCCATATATATTCCATCGGCCCATGTGAATGATGACTCATCCACCAGCGGCAGAATGTAAATTGCAAAATGAAGAACGCGATACCGGCCAGACAACTGACGGTGATACCAAACTGGTTGTGAAGAGCAAATCCCCAGTTATAATATAGCATAGAACCTACTATGCTTTGAGTAATATAGTTGGTAAGACTCATTTTTCCATAAGGAGTGATTTTCATTAAAAGATGGTGTAGGTTCGTATTATAGAATGCAAAAATAACCCCCGAAACCAATACCAGCATAAATGAGAAGTTAGAAAGCGAGGTGATGATAAGTAACAAGGGGGTCAATATTGATTTGTTGACAATGAACGTCGGCAACATATTGCCTAATCCGTATAAAGGAAAGAATGCGATAAGCGCACCGGCAAGTATTTTATTCCATACCTTCAGGTGCTCTTTTTGGAATAGTCCGCGTCGTCCGATTAACATACCCAACAAAAACAAAGCTGCTGTTTGGAATACACGTCCATGGTCCCATGCCCAGGCAAGGCTGGCTATTTGCCCTTCCCATAAATTCACACGGACGGTTTCCAGGAATGAACCGTGACTTTGTACAGCAAAAGTAGCATCCCAAAAACTACGGGTGGGAATGGCCGGAGTGACAAAAGACGAATCCAGACAGGCACGTATTACATAATAAAGAGGCAAGGGCTGAATCAGTAGTACACAAGCCAAAAGAAATACCCATTTATCTTTTAGCCGGCAGGTAAGCGGCAGGATAAAACCGACCAGTGAGTAAAGTACCAGCACCTCGGCTGTGAAGAAACTGGCATTGATATTGCCTATCAGGAATAAAAGAACGAGTCGCCAGCAAAATCGTAACCGGAAATCATTACCGCGCATACGTTGGTTATCGTTCTGAATAAAGAAACTGAAGCCGAACAGAAGAGCAAATACAGCGTAAGCTTTTCCTCCGAACATGAAGAATAATCCATCCCAGATAGCTTTGTCCGTAAAGTTAAGCCAGTCACTCTGAGTGGCTGTGTCAGGAAATGAATAGAAATTGAAATGTTCGATAGAATGCAGAATAATGATTCCCATTACTGCTAATCCACGTAGCACATCAGCTACATCTATACGTGCGTGTCCTTTAATTGCGTTTTTTATTACTTTTGTTTCCATGATTAAAGCATTGAGTTGCAAAAGTAGGCAAAATATTAAATAGTTGGTTATAATTAGAGGAAGTAAAAAGAAAATTCTCTAATTTTGTTCCCATCTTAAACGAAGATATGGACATTTCGGAATTACAACGTATATATGCCGGACACCCGAATACTGCGGGCTTGGCTGCGTTACTGGAAGATTCCTCGGTGAGGACTATTTTCCTGGGAGGATTACATGCTTCAGCGGCACCTTTATTTATTTCCTCCTTTATCAGAGAGAATAAACAGACGTTTGTCTTTATATTGGGCGACCAGGAAGAGGCAGGTTATTTTTATCATGACTTGACGCAAGTAAATGGAGAAGAGAATATTTTATTCTTTCCTTCTTCATATCGTCGTGCCGTCAAGTACGGACAAAAGGATGCGGCCAATGAGATTCTCCGTACGGAAGTATTGAGCCGTTTGCAAAAAGGTGATACACTGTGTATTGTGACCTATCCCGATGCTCTTGCCGAGAAGGTTGTTTCACAAGAGGAACTGACTGATAAAACATTGAAGCTGAGTGTGGGTGAACATGTGGATACCGAGTTTATCGCAGAAGTGCTTACCGGCTATGGGTTTGAGCATGTGGATTATGTGTATGAACCGGGACAATATGCAGTGAGAGGAAGTATTATCGATGTTTTTTCTTTTGCCTCAGAGTTTCCTTATCGTATAGACTTCTTTGGCGATGAGGTGGACAGTATCCGTACGTTTGAAGTTGAGAATCAGCTCTCGAAGGAAAAGAAACAAAGCGTGGCTATTGTACCGGAGCTGACAAAATCAACGGATGGAAGCGGCGTTTCCTTTTTTGAGTTTATATCAAGGGATGCTGTATTGGCTATGAAAGATTTCTTGTGGGTACGGGAAAGAATTCAATCCGTCAGAGATGAGGCTCTTTCTCCACAGGCCTTGGCCGCTTATGAGGGGGAGAAAACAGAATTGATGAGTCTGGAGACAAAGTTGATAGATGGTGCCGAATTTACAGTCCGTGCGGTAGAGTTCAAAAGAATAGAATTCGGAAATAAGCCTACAGGTACTCCGCAGGCAACCTTGACCTTTGATACAAGTGCGCAACCGATTTTCCACAAGAATTTTGATTTGGTAAGCAGTACGTTTACCGATTATTTGGAACAAGGCTATACATTATATATATGTACGGACAGTGAGAAGCAGGCAAATCGACTGAAAGACATTTTCGAGGAGCGAGGAGATAAAATAGCATTTACTCCGGTCAATAAGACTTTGCACGAAGGGTTTAGTGATAATAATCTGCGGAGCTGTTTCTTCACCGACCACCAAATATTCGACCGTTTTCATAAATACAATCTTCGGAGTGATAAGGCCCGTAGTGGCAAAGTGGCATTGACGCTAAAAGAGTTGAGCCAATTTGAACCGGGGGATTATGTGGTGCACATTGACCATGGAGTGGGAAGGTTTGCCGGATTGGTGCGTATTCCTAACGGTGATACCACACAAGAGGTTATCAAATTGGTTTATCAAAATGAAGATGTTGTCTTTGTATCCATTCATTCCTTACACAAGATTTCCAAGTATAAAGGGAAAGAAGGAGAGACTCCGCGCCTGAATAAACTGGGAACCGGGGCTTGGGAGAAAATGAAAGAACGCACCAAGACTAAGATTAAAGATATAGCCCGTGACTTGATTAAGTTATATTCTCAGCGTAAGCAGGAGAAAGGTTTCAGTTATACTCCTGACAGCTTTTTGCAGCATGAGCTGGAGGCTAGCTTTATTTATGAAGATACTCCCGACCAACTTAAAACGACTCAGGATGTAAAAGCTGATATGGAAAGCGAACGTCCGATGGACCGCTTGGTGTGCGGGGATGTTGGTTTTGGAAAAACGGAAATTGCAGTACGTGCTGCTTTTAAGGCTGTGGCGGACAACAAACAAGTGGCGGTACTTGTACCGACTACCGTATTGGCGTATCAGCACTTTCAGACTTTTTGCGAACGGTTGAAAGATTTTCCTTGTAAGGTGGATTATTTGAGCCGTGCCCGCAGTGCAAAAGATAGTTCGCGCATCGTAAAAGAACTGGAAGACGGTAAAATTAATATTTTGATCGGTACGCATAAGATTATCGGTAAGAGTATAAAATTCAAGGATTTAGGACTGCTGATTATAGATGAAGAACAGAAATTCGGAGTCAGTGTGAAAGAAAAGCTTCGCCAGATAAAAGTAAATGTTGATACCTTGACCATGACAGCTACTCCTATTCCGCGTACGTTGCAGTTTTCACTGATGGGAGCGCGTGACCTTTCTGTGATACAGACTCCCCCTCCCAATCGTTATCCTATCCAGACTGAGGTACATACGTTCAATGAAGAGATTATTACTGAAGCAATTAACTTTGAGATGAGTCGTAACGGTCAGGTGTTTTTTGTCAATAATAGAATCCAGAATTTGGTGGAGCTGGAGGCTATGATTAAACGGAACATTCCGGACTGCCGTGTTTGTATCGGGCATGGACAGATGGAGCCGGAGAAACTAGAGAAGATAATCTTTGACTTTGTGAACTATGATTATGATGTGTTGTTGGCGACTACAATTATTGAAAGTGGAATCGATATCCCCAATGCCAACACTATTATCATTAATCAGGCACAGAATTTCGGCTTGAGTGATTTGCATCAGATGCGTGGACGCGTGGGACGCAGCAATAAGAAGGCATTTTGTTATTTATTGGCTCCTCCACTCACTTCGTTGACTCCCGAAGCTAAACGCCGCCTGCAGGCTATAGAGAATTTTAGTGATTTGGGTAGCGGCATCCACATTGCCATGCAAGACTTGGATATTCGTGGCGCGGGAAATATGTTGGGCGCTGAACAGAGCGGTTTCATCGCTGATTTGGGATACGAGACGTATCAGAAGATTCTGGCTGAGGCTGTGAAAGAGTTGAAAGAGGATGAATTTGCAGACCTTTATGCCGAAGAGCTGCAAGCGGCAGGTGAGGAGAAAATAAGTGGCGAAAACTTTGTGGATGAGTGCTTGGTGGAAAGTGACTTGGAGTTATTATTCCCCAATGAATACATTCCCAGCAGTAGCGAACGTATGTTGCTCTATCGTGAATTGGATGGTTTGGAGCTGGATAAAGATGTGCTTGCGTTCAAATCCCGTTTGGAAGACCGTTTCGGAAAGGTTCCGCGTGAAGGTCAGGAATTGCTTCGCATTGTTCCGTTGCGCCGGATGGCAAAGCGCTTGGGTGCAGAAAAGGTTTTTCTGAAAGCCGGACGGATGACGTTGTTTTTTGTGAGTAACCCTGACAGCCCTTATTATCAGAGCGCAGCTTTTGGAAAAGTGATTGATTATATGGGTAAGAATCCCCATTATTGTAATCTTCGTGAGCAGAATGGTAAACGCAGTATGGTTATAAAGAATGTGGAGACAGTAGAAACGGCCGTCAGCATTTTGCAAGAAATAGTGAGCCTGTGATACGCGGGACGTAGCGGAATATTTGGTGTTTCCGAATATTCTCTTTATCTTGCCGGTCATTAATGTTTAAACCGTATTCTTTTATGCGACAGCTTTTTATACTGTTCAGTTTGTGCTTTAGTCTTTCGCTTACTGCGCAAGAGAAAATAACCTTGTTGTTCGTAGGAGACCTGATGCAGCATCAGGCACAAATTGAGGCTGCTCGTGTGGGGACATCATCGTATGACTATTCTTCGTGTTTCAAGCATGTAAAAGAGGAGATAAGTGCGGCAGATTTGGCCATTGCCAATCTGGAAGTGACATTGGGAGGCAAGCCCTATAGCGGTTATCCGGCTTTTAGTGCTCCCGACGAATATTTGTATGCTGTCAAAGAGGCCGGTTTTGACGTATTGCTCACAGCGAACAATCATTGTCTTGACCGAAGAAAAAGAGGATTGGAGCGCACTGTCTTCATGCTGGACTCCTTAAATATTCCACATGCGGGTACCTATATAAATAAAGACAAGCGGTCTGAGGATTATCCTTTATTGATAGAAAAGAATAATTTCCGCATCGTTCTGCTTAATTATACTTATGGGACAAACGGCATTGAAGTTACTCCGCCCAATGTGGTGAACTACATTGATAGGGAACAAATAAAAAAAGATATTCTTAAGGCGCGTCGTATGATGCCCGACGTCATTATAGCGTGTATGCATTGGGGCATAGAATATCGTTCATTACCTGAGCGTTCGGAACGGGATCTGGCAGATTGGATGATAACCCAGGGGGTGGATCATGTGATAGGCTCACATCCTCATGTGCTTCAACCCATGGAGGTCATACAAGATAAGCATACTCCCGCCAAGCATGTGGTTGCTTATTCTTTAGGCAATTTTATATCGAATATGTCGAAGGAAGATACGGATGGGGGAGTTATGGTGAAATTGGAATTGCAGCGTATTTTCAGGATTACTCGTTTGATTAACTGTGATTATTCATTTGTTTGGACTTCACGTCCCAATTTAAGTGGGAAAAAAAACTTTGAGCTTTATCCGGCTTCTTTTCTTGATAAACCGATTAAGAATGAGGAACTTAGTGTGATGAAACGTTTCCTTATAAGAGCTAGAAAGCTGTTTGGTATACACAATAAAGGGGTAAAAGAATACTTTTTTGAATAATTTTTCGGCAAAAAGTTTGCAGATATAAAAAAAAGCCTTACCTTTGCATCGCTTTTGAAAGGAAAGCCAATACGGTGGCTGTAGTTCAGTTGGTTAGAGCGTCAGATTGTGGTTCTGAATGTCGTGGGTTCGAGTCCCATCTGCCACCCCCCCCCGCAAAAAGAGGAAATTCGATAAGAATTTCCTCTTTTTTTATTGTATATAAGGGATTTACGAGAAGTTCTTCAGAAATTCTGGGTCAAGTCAAAAAAGTATGTGGATATAATATTTGAGAAACATTTAAAGGGGCAATCCGAAATCGAATGCTTTAGTCAAAGATGTCATTATAATATATGTATAGGCTTATGCGTACGTACGTGTAGCCCGATGCGTACGTACGTGTAGGCTTACGCGTATATACGTGCAGGCCTATGCCACCGTATGTGTGAACCGATGCGTACATGCGCATTTAAAAATAGGCAGCTCACACTGAATGTTGCAAAAAAGACCTTGATGTTTTCAAAAAAGCTCGGTATGTTTTCTAAAAACTCCAGCACCTTTTTTAAAAAGCTCGGCATGTTTTTCATGTAGAGGCAGATAGGATTACCCTTCCTCTCACTAATCCGGTCATTCCTTTTTCTCCGTTCATCCTTACATTTTAATCCAAATATGCACAGAATCAGTCGGTTAAGAATGACAGGATATCCCTTCATCCTCGTTTCAGCCGTGCTGCCCAAGTCTTTTCAAATCTGCCTTCAACTAGTCAACCAAAAAACAGAGTACACAAAGAGTACACATTAAGTACACAAAGAGTACACAAGAAACACATTAGTACACAAAGAGTACACATTAAGTACACAAAAAGTACACATTAAGTACACAAAGAGTGTACATTGCCTTACGGATGAAAGGAGGCTGAGAGGCTGATGACGAGATGTCTATTCACTATCGGAACCCCCACCGGTAGGGCGTTTCAATGGTTAGTGAAAGAAGGAAGGAAGAAACAGAATTTCGCTTGTAGCACGAATGAAAAGAATAATAAAAGAGTCTGGATATATACAAAAAGAGGTTGCTGAATCATTCGGTCTAACTTTGCCCGAAACAAAGTGGGTAGCACCCATATCGTTATCAATCGTGGATTGGCTTTATTTTAGATTTTAATTTATCGTTGAATCGAAAAAATACATTAAATTTGTTCCTCAAACGCATAATAGCAATAAAACAATGAGCAATACTTTAAAGTTGACCTTAATCTGTAGCTTGTTATTCCATGTCTTGATGGGTAAAGCTACCGGAGTCGAAGAATTGAAACAGATAAAAGAGAATTATAGGCAGATGTTGATACCGTCATCCGCAGAACAGGATTCATTGCTTTCGGATTTGGTAAAGATAAAACCGGAAAAGGAAATGTCCGATCAGGCGGTGGTGGAGTTGCACCAACTTTATCCTTTTGATTTAAAGAAAATAGACGGATATTTGGCATTAATGACGACAGACGGTTCGTGGACTGACATTAATTATGCAGATACCAAACGTTCGGGTTGGGAACCAAAACTTCATGCGGAACGAATATTGGAACTGTCAAAACTATATTACTCGGAAACTACAAAGTATTATCATTCGGAAAAGGTAAAAGAGGCAATTCATTTGGCTTTGAAATATTGGTTTGATGCCAAGCCCCGTTGCTTGAATTGGTGGTATAACCAGATTGGTATTCCTAAAACACTGGGGGCTGCTTTCATTTTATTGGAGGAACAGCTGACTGAACAGGAACGCCGGGCTGCTGTGGCAGTAATGGAGAACGCTAAGTTTGGGATGACGGGACAGAATAAAGTATGGCTGGCCGGAAATGTATTGATTCGGGCTCTTTTGCAAAATGATGCAGATTTAGTGAAGGCTGCAAGGGATGCCATTGCATCGGAAATCGTATTGGGGCGAAAAGAAGGCATTAAAGATGATTGGAGTTTTCACCAGCATGGCCCGCAGCAGCAATTCGGAAATTACGGATTGTCTTTTGTCACGGGGATGAGTTTTTTCTTTCGGTTGTTCAAAGATACCGGCTATGAGTTCACCGGACAGCAGAGGGAAATATTAGTTTCGCTGATTGACAAAGGTTATAGATGGGTGATATGGAACAGATATATGGATGTCAGCTCGTTGGGACGGCAATTCTTTCATAATGCTCAGATACATAAGGCATATAGTTTGGCCTTTGCTGCTGAAGATATGGGATTGGAAGGTTTTCCTGCGCATGGCAATACATTGATAGGTCATAAACATTTTGATGATTCCGATTATACGGTTCATCGTAGTAAGGATTGGATGTCTTCGGTTAAAATGGCTTCTCGTAGAGTGATTGGTACGGAACTGGTAAATGAAGATAATCTGAAAGGATATTATTTGGGAGACGGAGCAACTTATTATTATGTTCGGGGAGATGAGTACCTGGAAGTATTTCCTTTCTGGGACTGGCGGAAGATACCGGGTGTCACTTCGTATGAGGATATTGCGCCGATTCCCAATGTAAATGTGACAAGGTCTGGGAATAACAGCGATTTAGTGGGTGGCTTGAGTAATGGAAAAATCGGAATGACGGCTATGGAGTTGAACCGTGATGGGCTGGAAGCGTATAAGGCATGGTTGTTTGCCGATAAATTTGTTTTCTGTTTGGGAGCGGATATTCATTCGGATACCACGTTGTGTGTTACGACTTCTATAGACCAGCGTTCAAAGAACGGAGAACTTTATGTTTGGAATAAGAAGAAATGGAGTGCAATTACAGGAACAGAAGCGTTCCGGCAAAAAGATTTGCGCTTCTTTCATGATGCTGTCGGTTATATCGTTTTGGGCGGGGATACGTGTGTGGTCCAATCGGAAGAACGCGAGGGACGTTGGAGCGATTTTATGGGAATGTATACGCCTGCTACTCTTCATGGAGAAGTGGCGGCATTGCATTTGCGTCATGGTGTGAAGCCGTCGGGGGCTTCCTATCAGTATATTGTTCTTCCTGCTGCTACAAAGAAAGATGTGGAAGAGTTTGATTCAAAGATGATTAGAGTCATTAAAAATGATAAGGTTGCTCAGGTTGTCTCTTCTCCGGCGTGTGGAGAAGGATATTGGATGGCTGTTTATCAATCAGAAAGTTTTAATGTCGAAGGAATATCTTTTAAAGCAGTTCTTCCGGGAATCTATTATGTAGAGAGGGGATGGGGAGGTCTGGAAATAAAGTTATCCTCTCCTTTTAGAGTTTCGAAATAAATAAATTGCGGATGCAGCTATATAGCCGAAAAGAAAGTATTGAACGGATGAATGACTTGGCCGGCAAAGGCAGGCCGTTTCTCTTTGTCACAGATTATAGGCAGGAACATTCCTATGTGGAGGAAATCAGTGAGGTTGATTCAGATTTTTGTCGATATAGTTTTAATGGGGTAACCAATGTAGAAAAGGAGTGCGAAGAATATGATGGGACATTAATATGGGAAGTTGCTCCACCGGCTTTGGAAGAATATCGTATCGCCTTTGATGTGGTGAAGGATAATATTTGGGCCGGCAATAGTTATCTCACCAATCTGACCTGTAAGGTTCCGGTTGAGACTAACTTGACGCTGGAAGCTATTTTTCGGTATTCCGACGCAAAATACAAGTTGTGGCTGAAAGATACATTGGTCTGTTTCTCACCCGAAATTTTTGTCCGTATTGAGGAAGGAAAGATAAAGTCGTTTCCCATGAAGGGTACCATCGACGCTTCATTGCCTGATGCACGCCGGCTTTTGATGAATGATAGGAAGGAGGCAGCCGAGCATGCGACTATTGTAGATTTAATTCGGAATGACTTGAGTATGGTATCGGAACAGGTAACTGTCACCCGTTATCGTTTTTGTGATTGTCTGGAAACGAATAAGGGGCCGATACTTCAGACAAGTTCAGAGATTTGCGGGGTGTTGCCTGAAGATTATTTGTCACATATCGGAGATATTGTTTTCAGGCTCTTGCCTGCCGGCTCCATAACCGGTGCTCCAAAGCCGAAAACAATGGAAATTATTGCTGAAGCCGAAAACTATGAACGGGGCTTTTATACCGGGGTAATGGGATATTTCGACGGCCGTAATTTGGATAGTGCCGTGATGATACGTTTCATAGAACAGGAGAACGGACATCTTTATTTTAAAGCGGGTGGGGGCATTACTAGCAAAAGTGCTTTGGAAAGTGAATATAATGAAGTAATACAGAAAATATATGTGCCGATTTATTGAAACCATACGGATAGAGAAAGGAAATGCCTGCAATCTGTTTTATCATAATCAGCGGTTAAACGAGGTGCGTAGGTATTTCCGGCCGGAATGCGCACCCTTGCTGTTGGAAAATTATCTGCAATTGTCTGCTGATATGAATAGTGTGAAATGCAGAGTGGTGTATACGGAAGAGGGTATAACGGAGGTATCTTATTCTCTTTATGAGATGCGGCCTGTCAGATCTCTGCGTATGGTCTGTTCGGATACCATAGATTATTCTTTCAAGAGTACGGATAGGGAAGAGTTGAATCGTTTGTTTCAGATTCGTCAGGATAAGGATGATATATTGATAGTGAAGAATGGGCTATTGACAGATACTTCTATTGCTAATATTGCTTTATATGACGGTAATGACTGGTGTACTCCCTTGCATCCTTTGCTGAAGGGAACCAAGCGGGCGGAATTGTTGGATAAAGGCGTATTGAAAGAAAAAGAAATAAAAAAGGAAGAACTGTCATCTTTTTCGGCAGTCAGATTGTTTAATGCAATGATAGGCTGGGGAGCCATAGAGTTTCCGGTTGCCAATGTGTCTGACTAGATTGTTAATCGCAGGCATTTTTTTGAGAATTTCTTTTGTTCCCTTAAATAATTTGCTATATTTGCAAAAAAAATATAAATATAGGTAGGGTATGAGATTGCGGACAGTTGCAAAATTAGGTGTAGTGCTTTCTGTTGTATTGTTCTGTATAGCAGTTGGCTTTTATGGATTTACACGATTGAGCATGACCGATAGAGGTCGGGAGTTCAATCTCTTCTCCTTGGTACCCTCAACCAGCATTGGTGTTTTGGAAAGTGATAACATCACTTATTTTTTGAACGATTTTCCACAACTTAATTATAGTAATGAACTGGGAGATTTTCAGTTTCCCGGCTTATTCAATTTTATTCTTGGAGGATTGAATGAGTATACCACTCAGAAAGCGCATGGTTTGAGCAGTCAGATGAGTCGTTTATTGGTGAGTTTTCATGCTCCGGGTTCTCCGCGTGATCAGGTTGTGTATTTCCGCATGGGTGCAGGAGATGAAAAGCTGCTTGCCAATATGCTGCAAGAGCGTGCTCCGGGCGATTTTCAGCCGAAGAAGGAAAAGTACAGAGGAAAGGCTATTTATATTTATCCTTTGAGCAATAATGACTTTTTGGCCGTTTATAGTGAGTCGGGATTTTTTGTTGTGAGCTATCAGAAACGGTTGATAGAAGAAGTTATAGATGCCAAGGAGGATGAAACGGCATTGAGTGATGACGCGGTATTCTCGAAGGCTCTTGAGAAAAAGAAATCTCATAATTTCCTCACATTATACGGTCGTACGCCTTCGATGCCTTTCCTGCAGAATAATAACCGTTGTTGGAGTGAATTTGATTTTCACATGAATAGTGATGTGGTATACCTCACAGGGGATACTTTTATGCCCGATACTTGCAGTTGTACTTCCGAATTTATGGCAAAAATGCAGGCTGTGCCCGATGTCAAGGAAGACAGTATTGTTATCTCGGGCAATAAAGATTCGATGAACGGATATATGGATGAGGCAATAGAAGAAAATGACGGTAGCAGTCGGACACTGTTTGACGAGTGCGTGGCCAATCTCTCTCGTGATGCTGCTTTCATGTTAGTGGCCGATATGCATAAGGTATCTGAAGATCCTGAGCGTTTTCGCCCCTATCTGCCTCCGTTTATTTTAGAGAATGCTACTTTATTTCATTCATTTATTCTGTCTACCCAACTGTCCATTTCAGATGACCGTCTTTCCCATATTATGGTGCTGACGTATAAGGACTAACGTAACTTATACTGATGAAAGTGCGGAGCTACTTTTGCCCGAAAATAGAATAAAGAAGCAACCGTTAATACTGCCCCGAATAAATAAGCTATTTTGAAGGTGGCTATTTGTGCGATATATCCGCCTACCAGCATACCTGCTCCTATCCCTACATCCCATGAAGTAAGATAGGTGCTGGTAGCCGTACCTCGTTGGCTGTTGGGAGCCAGATTGACAAACAATGTATTGAATGCCGGAAACATGGTTCCAAAACCGATGCCTAGTAATAAAGCTATGAAAAAGAAGAAATAGGTAGTCCACTGTAGGCTGAAGTCGATTAACCACCCGCAGGCACTCAGGCCGAAAAAGCAGAAACAAACCAAATAAAGTCCGGCTTCAATAACTTGTGTTATCTTTCCACGGTCGACCAATCGCCCGCTGAACAGTCGGCTGGTAGCCATTCCGAAAGCCATGAATGTGAAAAAGAAACCTGTCTCAGCCGTAATTCCTATTTGTTGCGAATACATGGCGATATAGTTGGAAGTCATTCCGTAAGGAACGGACAATAGCAATAGGCAAATTCCGGCGGGAATACCCTTTAATAAAATGAATCGGTCGAGTGATATCGGTTCTCTTTTAACGGGTTCTTTAGCAGGTGTTTTCACCAGTGATGCCATGACCAGTCCCAAAGCACAACTGACGAGTGCACACCAAAATATCACTTCAAAAGAGTATGCATTATGTAGAAATAATCCTACCATCGGCCCGATACTCATTGCTGTGTTGTTCATCATTCCATAATATCCCAATCCTTCTCCACGCCGGGAGCTGGGCATAATATCGATTACTACCGTATTTCCCGCTACAGTGACCGTTCCAAAAGCGAAGCCGTGGAATATGCGGATGAGTGTGAATAAAGTGAGTGTGCCGGCCAACAGATATCCGCCAAAGGCAGCCGTAAAAAGAAAATAAGCTAATAAATAAAGTGGCTTTCTGGCAAAAGTATCCAACAGATAGCCCGAAAACGGACGGATACATAAGGCGGCCATTGTGTAGCATGAAAGGATAATACCAATGGTTCCTTTTTCGCTGTTAAATACCTCAGCCAGATAAAACGGCAGTACCGGCATTAATAAATAGAAACCAAAGTAGAGCAGAAAGTTGGCTGCGAGAATTTCTATATAGTTTTTTGTTACTAGCTTATCTTTCATACATTATTATATAAAGAAACGATTAACAGACAAAAGAATGTTCCGTCTATTAATCGTTTTATGAAATTCAAAACAAAGACTGATTAATTGGCAGCTTCGAACTCTTTTAAGAAACGTGTATCATTTTCAGAGAACAAACGCAAGTCGTTTACACGATATTTCAGGTTGGTGATACGTTCGATACCCATACCTAATGCATATCCCGAGTAAACTTTGCTGTCAATGCCATTGGCTTCCAATACATTCGGGTCTACCATACCGCAACCCAAAATTTCTACCCAGCCGGTTCCTTTGCAGAACGGACATCCTTTTCCGCCGCAGATATTACAGCTGATATCCATTTCCGCACTTGGCTCGGTAAAGGGGAAGTAGGAAGGACGCAGACGAATCTGAGTTTCGGCACCGAACATTTCCTTCGCAAATAGAAGCAATACTTGTTTCAAGTCGGTAAATGATACGTTCTTGTCAATATAGAGAGCTTCTACCTGATGGAAAAAGGCATGTGCACGATAGCTGATAGCCTCGTTACGATATACACGACCCGGACAAATAATTCGGATGGGTGGCTGGGTGCTTTCCATTACCCGGCTTTGTACAGATGAAGTATGTGTACGTAAAATGACGTTGCCCTGTACATGCTCAGGATTGGCTTCAACGAAGAAAGTATCCTGCATATCGCGAGCCGGATGATCTTCGGCAAAGTTCATGGAAGAAAAAACATGCCAATCATCTTCTATTTCCGGTCCATCGGCAATGCTGAAACCGAGGCGATGGAAAATATCGATAATTTCATTCTTGACAATGCTTAACGGATGGCGGGTTCCTAATTCAATAGGATATGCCGTGCGGGTAAGGTCCATTTCGGCAGCTCCGTTGTCTTGTGTCTCAAAAGTTTCTTTCAGCGTGGTAATACGTTCTTGAGCTTTGTTTTTCAGCTCATTCAGCTTCATTCCCACTTCTTTCTTTTGGTCGGCAGGTACATTGCGGAAGTCTGCCATCAACTCATTAATTGCCCCTTTTTTACTAAGATATTTAATACGCAGGGCTTCTAATTCCTCTGCATTAGCAGCGTGTAAGCCTTCAATTTCCTGAAGTAATTGTTCTATTTTAGCTAACATACTTTCTTCTTTATTTTTTTAATGACCGCAAAGTTAGCGAATTAAACCGAATATTTTGCTGAAAACTAAAAAAAGAGATATTTTTGCATCGATTTTTTCTAAAAATAGAAAATGAGAAAACTAATTATCGGAGTTTGTCTGGTTATGCTGGTCAGCTCCTGTGGAGGCGGTAAAAAGAAAATAGACCCCTTCGAGATGCTCACTGAAGAGATTGATTCGTTGACAGCCGTTCCTGATACGGCAGAGGCGATGGAGGTGGTAGAAGAAGAACCGATGGTTCCGGCTACTGCTGATGAAAGTTTTGCTGACTTTATCTACAATTTTGCGATTGATGAAAAGCTGCAAGTGTCGCGTATCGTGTTCCCGTTGCCTTATTATACGATGGATAAGAAGGAACATATCGAAAAGAAAGATTGGGAGCATGACTTGTTGTTCAGTCAATTAGACTCTTATACTGTTCTTTTTGACAAGACGGTGGATATGGAAGCTGAGAAAGATACTACTGCTACCAGTGTGAAGATTGAGTGGATTTATTTGAAGACGAACAAGATAAAGCGATATTATTTTGAACGTTTGAAGGGGCTCTGGAAGTTGGAAGCCATTGATTTTGCAGATATGCCGAAGAGTGAGGACACCAAGGAGAACTTTTATGAGTTTTATGAACGTTTTGCCAATGATTCTGTTTTTCAGCAAACACGCCTTCATCATCCACTGAAGTTTGTTACGGTAGATCCGGACGATGAATTTCAGATAATAGAAACGACTCTTGAAACGGGACAGTGGTTTGCTTTCCAACCGGTGCTTCCCCGTGAGTTTTTGACAAATGTAAATTATGGACAAAACGAGAATCCTAAATCGAATACAAAGGTAATCGAGATAAAAGGATTCGGTAATGGATTTAACAATACGCTTTACTTTGAACGGCGCAATGGACTGTGGAAGTTAGTGCAGTTTGAGGATTTAAGCGATTAACCCAATTAATGACGGATGAGAGAAATAAAGGACTATTCACTGTTGCCGCATAATACTTTCGGCATGGATGTAAAAGCGTCTGTGTTTGTAGAATATGACTCGGTTGCTGAATTGAAGACTATATTATTAAATAAGGATTATTTAGAATCTTCATGGCTACACATTGGCGGTGGCAGTAATTTGTTGTTTACGGCAGATTATGAAGGGGCTGTTTTACATTCGGCCATTCATGGTTATGAGGTGGTGAGTGAGAATGATAGAACTGTCGAAGTCAGGGTAGGAGCCGGAGAAATATGGGATGATTTTGTAGCTTTTGCCGTGCAGCACGGATGGTACGGTGCGGAGAATTTATCTTTGATACCGGGGGAAGTGGGAGCTTCGGCTGTGCAAAATATTGGTGCATACGGTGCCGAGGCGAAAGATTTGATTGTTTCGGTAGAAACGGTAGAAGTCGCTACAGGGCGGGAACGTGTGTTTTCTAATGCTGAATGCCACTATGCCTATCGTGAGAGTATATTTAAAAAAGAATTAAAAGGAAAATATATAGTTACTTATGTGACTTACCGTCTTGGAAAACATCCGCTTTTTAATCTTGAATATGGCAATGTGAGAGGTGAATTGGAAAAACGCGGATGCGGGGTAACACTCGAAAACGTGCGCAATACAGTAATAGCGATACGTGAGGCAAAGTTGCCGGATCCAAAAGTGCAGGGCAATGCAGGAAGTTTTTTTATGAATCCTGTTGTGCCGCGTCTGCAATTCGAGACATTGCTAAGAGAATATCCTGAGATGCCTCATTATGATATGGGGGAAGATAAAGTCAAGATTCCGGCAGCGTGGATGATTGATTGTTGTGGCTGGAAAGGTAAACAAGTAGGCAATGCAGGTGTTCATTCTAAACAGGCTTTGGTATTGGTAAATTGTGGAGGGGCTACCGGAAGAGAAATCGTGGATTTGTCTCGGCAGATACAAGAGTCTGTTTTTCTGAAATTCGGGATAACTATTTCTCCCGAAGTGAATTTTATTTAACTATTATATGAAGATTACAATATTAGGTAGCGGAACATCTACGGGAGTACCCGAAATAGGGTGTAAATGTCCGGTTTGTACCAGCAATGATGCTCGGGATAACCGTTTGCGTTGTTCGGGACTGATAGAAACGGAAGGAGTGCGGATTCTGATGGATTGCGGTCCCGATTTCCGTGAACAGATGATACGCCTGAATGACTTTAAAGCCCTTGATGCTGTATTAATCAGTCATGAGCATTATGACCATGTGGGTGGTTTGGATGATTTACGCCCTTTTTGCCGTTTCCGTGATGTGCCGGTTTATGCGGAACAATATACGGCAGAGCGTTTGCGTCAACGTATTCCTTATTGTTTTGCAGAGCATCTATATCCGGGAGTGCCTCGCATTCTATTGGAAGAGATTGTACCGGACTCTCCTTTTACAGTCAGTAATTCGGAAGGAACTGAGATAGAGATTATTCCCATCCGTGTGATGCATGGCAAACTTCCTATTTTGGGATACCGCATTGGCAACATGGCGTGGATTACAGATATGTTGACCATGCCGGAGTCGGAGTATGAACTTCTGGATGGACTGGATGTGCTGGTAATGAATGCCTTGCGTCCCCAATCTCATAATACGCACCAAAATTTGCAGGAGGCATTGGATAATGCAAAGCGCATCGGGGCTAAAGAAACTTATTTTATTCACATGAGTCATCACATGGGGCTACATTCGGAAGTTGAGAAACTGCTTCCCCCTCATGTGCATTTTGCTTATGACGGAGAAGTAATTTCTGTCGGTTAGATTTTCGGTTTTAATGAATATTGGCAGAGTCCGTTTAGTCCACATTCTTCACATTTGGGAGTTCTGGCCATGCACACATACCTGCCGTGCAAGATGAGCCAGTGGTGGGCTGTCGGAACGATTTCTTCCGGGATGTATTTCATCAGATATTTTTCGGTCGCCAGCGGAGTAGTACAAGTTTGCGGCACCAGACCGATGCGGTGGCTTACTCGAAACACATGAGTATCTACTGCCATTGCCGCTTTATTGAATACTACGCTTTGAATGACATTAGCTGTTTTTCTTCCTACTCCCGGCAACTTAATCAGTTCTTCCAGTGTGCCGGGCACTTCACTATGGAAGTCTTTGACCAACATTTGTGCCATGCCCACCAGATGCTTTGCTTTATTATTGGGATAGCTCACACTGCGGATGTATTCATAGATGACTTCCGGAGTAGAGGCTGCTAAAGCTTCCGGTGTAGGGAAATCCCGATAGAGGGGCGGGGTAATCATGTTTACGCGTTTGTCCGTGCATTGTGCACTGAGGATGACCGCTATCAGCAGTTCAAACGGATTGTTATAATGCAGTTCCGTTTCTGCAACAGGCATTGCATTTTGAAAATACGTTATTACCTTATCATATAATTCTTTCTTTCTCATGATGGTCCTTAACTTATTCCCGAGGTCTTTAATTTAAATTAGTTACAAAGATAATATTGTTTCTGAAAAAAGTGCGTATCTTTGCATCCGAATTTCACAATAGACGTATGATGCCGTGAATAGCGGTCGTGTATTCTAGAACACCACGTAAAAAACAGGAAAAATGAAGAATAATAACACTGTATCTGTATCTTTTATGTTGCTTGGCATACTGTTTTGTGTATGTCTTGTTGCAGCAAACTTATTGGAAACCAAGGTAGTCCAGATTTGGAAAATTACTGCTACTGCCGGGCTTGTCGTATTTCCTATTTCTTATATCATCAATGACTGCATAGCCGAAGTATGGGGCTTCTGTAAGGCAAGGCTGATTATTTGGATGGGCTTTGCCATGAATTTTATGGTTGTCGCACTGGGGCAATTGGCGATTATGATGCCTGCGGCACCGTTTTGGGAAGGCGAAGAGGGCTTCAATTTCGTTTTCGGCATGGCACCGCGTATTGCTGTGGCAAGTCTGACTGCTTTTTTGATTGGTTCTTTTCTCAATGCTTATGTCATGAGCAAGATGAAGCTGGCTTCGGGAGGCAAGAATTTTTCACTTCGCGCCATCACTTCTACATTGGTGGGTGAAAGTGCCGATTCGCTGATTTTCTTTCCGATTGCTTTCGGGGGACTGATGCCGGTGAGTGAGTTGATTAAAATGATGATTCTGCAAGCTCTTTTAAAAACACTTTATGAAATCATTATCCTCCCTGTTACCATCCGTGTGGTGAATTATATAAAGAAGGTGGACGGAAGTGATGTTTATGACGAGAATATTTCCTACAACGTATTAAAAATCAAAGAACTGTAATATATGAATAGGAGTGATGCATTGGTTGTGTTCAGCGGTGGGCAGGACTCGACTACTTGTCTGTTTTGGGCAAAGAAACATTTTAGAAAAGTATATGCGTTGAGTTTTGTCTATGGACAAAAACATGTGAAAGAGGTAGAACTGGCACGTTCCATAGCTGCCGGGGCAGGAGTAGAGTTTGAAGCGATGGATGTTTCTTTTATCGGCCATTTGGGTAAGAATTCATTGACGGATACCAGTATTGCAATGGATAAGGAGAAACCGGCCGATAGTTTCCCAAATACGTTTGTTCCGGGGCGTAACCTGTTCTTTTTGAGCATCGCAGCCGTTTATGCTCGCGAACATGGCATCAATCATATTGTGACCGGTGTGTCTCAGACTGATTTCAGCGGTTATCCCGATTGTCGGGATGCTTTTATCAAGTCATTGAATGTCACGCTCAATCTTGCCATGGATGAGCAATTCGTTCTTCATACTCCGCTGATGTGGATTGATAAGGCGGAAACATGGGCACTGGCGGATGAATTGGGAGTTCTTGATTTGATTCGCCGGGAAACATTAACTTGTTATAATGGCATTCAGGGGGATGGATGCGGACATTGTCCGGCATGCAAGCTTCGCCGTGAAGGTTTGGAAAAATACCTGGCAAGTAAGAAGTGATTTCTTGAAACTAAAAAATAATAACTATATGGAAAGAAAAGATGAATTGACAATATTAGGGAAGAAGACGGAATACAAGCAGGATTATGCTCCTGAGGTACTGGAATCTTTTGTAAACAAGCATCCCGGAAATGATTATTGGGTGCGTTTCAATTGTCCCGAATTTACCAGTCTTTGCCCCATCACCGGACAACCGGATTTTGCTGAGATTCGTATTTCTTATCTGCCCGACATGAAGATGGTAGAAAGCAAGAGCCTGAAACTTTATCTGTTCAGCTTTCGTAATCACGGTGATTTTCATGAAGATTGTGTAAATATCATTATGAAGGACTTGATTAAGTTGATGAATCCTAAGTATATCGAAGTGACCGGCATCTTTACTCCGCGTGGCGGCATCTCTATTTATCCGTATTGCAATTACGGACGTCCGGGAACTAAGTATGAAGAGTTGGCGCAATACCGTTTGCGTAATCACGATTTATAGGCGATAGGCTTCCACCGATAGGGGGTGTGCTTAGAGGTCACTCCCTTCGGCGGAAACAAAATATCTTATGATAATTCCAGTCCCAACGCTTCTTTTAATTTCAGCAGGTTGGGATTCTTTTTACTCATCATCTGGAAACGTTCTACATGACTGTAAGCACGTATATTTTCAGTCGGAGCGCTTACCCGGACTGTCATCGTTATCTTTCGGTTATGGAGACGTTCGCGCAAATGGTTTTGAATAGCCTGAACTAACTGCATCATATATTTTTCTACCATCTCATTGTCTACCAATACTTCGAAAGTGGTATCATTCAGCAGCTTCGGATTCATGTTCATCATGCGTGCCGAGTTCGCTTTTTCTTCAATCGGCAGATTAGCTGCAAATTCACGCCAATAATAGTTCAAATCCTTTTCGTTAAAGATATAATCCTCGTAAGGGGCAGCACTTGAGGCAGCGGTTGCATGGATGGCAGCAGTTGTTTTTTCATTTGTTTTCTCTGCTGTTTGTTCATGCAGGGGACGACGTATGGACATACTCAGCGTACCCGCCTTAAACACCGGAATCTTTTTCTCTTCTCTGGCTTGGGGCAGCGGACTTGGACGGCCTGCATTCACAGAACCGGCCGCACCCTGTGGTGCAGTCGACGATGAAGCAGCCGGAGCAACACCGGTCTGTGCAGCGGCAACCGGAGCCTGAGGCTGTGATTGCGTAGTAACTTCAGAAGTTGCTTGCTGCGTAAATATGGGTTTGAGTTGATTCTTCTTAGGGCTGCGCCCACCAACCAAATCGTCAGCGTCGGGTAAGGTCAGTTGTGCACATTGTATCACTGTCAGCTCTACCAGCAGACGTTTGTTCTTGCTGGCGCGATAACTTAAATCACAGTCGTTGCACAGTTTCATGGCCCGATACAGGAACTTGGCGTCACATTTCCGGGCTTGTGCCTGATAACG
This sequence comes from uncultured Phocaeicola sp., assembly GCF_948499155.1. Taxonomy (NCBI): domain Bacteria; kingdom Pseudomonadati; phylum Bacteroidota; class Bacteroidia; order Bacteroidales; family Bacteroidaceae; genus Phocaeicola; species uncultured Phocaeicola sp. Next base: position 107,252 of record NZ_CAOOSE010000003.1, read on the forward strand.
CTCGCGTATGCTTGCCCCTACTTCCAGTAATTGCAGGGTTGAGTCATCCTTACTCACCAATAAATCGCGGAAATGCGAAGAGAGCCCCGTAATAAAGTGGTTGCCGTCGAATCCTTTTTTCAGTACATCATTGAAGAGCAGCATTGCTTCGGGTACCTTGTTTTCGAGCAATAAATCCGTCAATGTAAAGTAGTATTCATAATCCAGCACGTTCAGGTTCTCGATGACACTTTTATAAGTGATGTTTCCCCCTGTAAAGCTCACCACCTGGTCAAAGATGGAGAGTGCATCACGCATACCTCCGTCTGCTTTTTGGGCAATGACGGTCAGCGCTTCGGGCTCGGCATTGATATGTTCCTGTTTTGCTACATATTGCAGATGCTCTGTGGTATCTTTAATTCCGATACGGTTGAAATCATAAATCTGGCAACGGCTCAGGATGGTAGGCAATATCTTATGCTTTTCGGTAGTGGCAAGGATAAAGATGGCATGATGAGGAGGCTCTTCCAGGGTCTTCAGAAAAGCATTGAAGGCAGCTTGGGACAGCATGTGCACCTCGTCAATGATATATACTTTGTATTTGCCAATCTGTGGCGGGATGCGTACTTGCTCTATCAACGAACGGATATCTTCCACCGAGTTATTGCTGGCAGCATCCAACTCATGAATGTTATAGGAGCGTTGCTCATTAAAGGCAAGGCACGATTCACACTGGTTGCACGCCTCTCCGTCAGCGGTAGGAGACAGGCAGTTGATGGTTTTGGCGAAGATACGTGCACACGTTGTCTTCCCCACACCGCGTGGTCCGCAGAATAGGTAGGCATGTGCCAGCTTGCCGGTAGCAATCGCATTTTTCAGGGTAGTGGTCAAAGCACGTTGGCCCACAACCGATTCGAATGTAACGGGACGATATTTTCGTGCCGATACGATATAATTTTCCATAAGCGGAGTTCCTTTACTAAATATGAGTTCTGCAAAAGTACATAAATTATCGGTGTTTTTATGTATGGTTGCCTGAAATATTTCTATCTTTGCACAAAGGAGAAAAAAGAACGTTCGTTATGAGTAAATTGCTGACTATTTGGAACTACATCCGGCACCATAAGTATATGATTACGGTGCTGATATTTATTGTGGTTATCGGTTTCTTGGATGAAAACAGTCTGATTCAGCGTGTGCAGCATCGCAATGAAATCAGTGCGCTGAACAGTGAAATCGAAAAATACAGAAAGCAATATGAAGAGGATACCGAGAAGCTGAAAGAGTTGACCAGCAATCCCGAGGCTTTGGAGAAAATAGCCCGTGAGAAGTATCTGATGAAGAAACCAAATGAGGATGTTTACGTTTTTGAATAATGAAACTACCTGTATATAAGGCAATATCTTTTAATGGTATTATATTAGAAGGCGGGCATTCTAAACCTTGGGTGGTTTCGGTAAATGCTGAAGGAGAGTTGAAGCCTTTTGTCGTGAAACTATATCGGACTATTGATATCGAGGCCAGGAATAAGATGACAGCCGAGATATTGGGATGTCTATTTGCAGAAGATTTTGATTTATTGTCACCGACTCCTGCAATAATAGAATTTACGGACGAATTCAGGATGTCTTTGGGTAAGGAATATGAAGAAATCCTGAACTTATTGGACGAAAGGGCAAAGTTTGGCACTGAATATTATGAAGGTACGTTTTTGTTTGCTCCCCAGATGTCTTTAGAAGAAGCTTCAAAAATAATTCAGGTTGATACATTATACGCTTTTGATTATTTTATTTGTAATAGAGATAGAACTTTGAGAAAGCCCAATTTGTTGATAAAGGATGGAAAAGGTATTTTAATAGACCACGAAATGGCTTTGGAAATAGATAATGAAACTATCTCCCGTTTTCAAGAGGAAAAGTGGAATGACAAATATCAATATCACTTATTTTATAGACTTTTGAAGGAGGCAGACCGGCAGTCGAAAGCTACTTTTTTCGAGGAATTTGAATTTTATCTGCAATCATTAAGATTAAAGAAGTATGATGATATCTTTGCGCAATTAAGTGAGTTCGGTTTTACGAACTTAAGAAAAGAATTACTGGAAGAATATTTTCAAGCAGTATTAAAAGAACCGCGAAAGTTTAAGAATATATTGAGAAAATCCATAGAATGAGACGAATAGTATATAGCTTGTTACAATACCGTCATTCATTATTGCGTAGTGACACATTCAATATTGGTATTGTTTTTTATTTTCCGGATGAGGGAGATAAAATGTTATTTTATTGTTCACCGAATATAAAAGCATTAAAAAGTTTATACCCCGATATGGATTATCAAATGCTTATTACCTATTTAAGTTATATCAACGACAATGTACAGCGAGGGCGTATTAAGCATTATATGGGAACATCTGTAGACGTGGAGTTGAAAATATTTTTGAAGAAATACGTTTTGCTTGAAGATGCTACAGTACTACGTTTTGACGAACCTGTTATCATATCTAATATTGAACATGGTAAATCTATTGATATGTTGAAAAATTATACAAAAGTACTTCTTTCTTTTAGGGATGGCAACGAATATAATCAAATTAGTAATTTATTAATGCAGTAACCTGTATTCAGAATAATGAAGAATCTTTATAATATAATATCTATGGCAGGCGCCGGACTGTTGCTGGTTGGTGCTGTATTGCAAATAACTCGTTGGGACTTTGCCCCTTATCTGTATACATTGGGTGCGGTGATGTTCGGTTATGTGCAGGTGATGGGGAATCGGTATGATGGCAGTAACTTTATCATCAAGCGATTGCGGAAGCAGCAAATCTTTGGTGCCATTGCATTGGTTTTTGCGGGGGTACTGATGTTTACGATGAACCGTAATGAGTGGATTGTCTGTCTTTCCATTGCTGCCGTACTCGAACTGTATACAGCATTCCGCATTCCGCAGGAATTGGATAAAGAGAACAAATAGCTCTTTCTCATCCTTTAATAGCACTTTCTCATCCTTTGAACAAAATATCGTTTTGTTCTATTTTGATGCATCTCTACACATCATGCAAGACTAATATGAATGATAAGTCCTGGCATTAGTCAGATTAAGCCCTTTTTTCCTTTAGGCTAAGTCCTCACATACGGCAAACTTTTATAGACTGCGGCAATGGACTGTACGGTCTGCTGCGGTGGACTGTACGGTCTGTTACGGTGGACTGTACGGTCCATTGCCGAAGTCTGTAATAATCTTCCGCTTAAAAGACCTTAATCAATAGCAGGAAATGGCTTAACCTTCCTTTTGTTTGCAGATAAAAAAGCAGGTAATCGGTTTGGGATAATTTCTTGGCTCCGGGTATATATAAAAAAGTTCCCCGAACTGATGGAGATAGTCGGGGAACTTTTAGAGATGATGGTGAAGGGAATGCGTCAAAATCAAAACAAATTGCCGCTATTCCACGATAGTCATTTCGTCTACCAGATGTTTTGCACCTGCAAACTTGTCGATGATAAACAAAGTATATCGGATATCTACACAAGCGGCACGTTGTAACTGCGGATTGTAGGCAATATCGCCTGTCAAACCTTCGTAGTTACGGTCGAATCCGGTACCGATTAATTCGCCTTTACTGTTGAAGACAGGTGAACCGGAGTTACCTCCCGTATTGTCGGTGGCTGTGGCAAAACAGATAGGCATTTCTCCGTTCTTCATGGCATAACGGCCGAAATCCTTGTTGTTATATAATTCTTTTAGTTTTGCCGGTACCACGAACTCGAAATTATCCGGGTCTTCTTTTTCCATTACGCCTTTCAGCGTCGTATAATAGCTGTATACCACTCCGTCCTTCGGGCTGTAAGAACCTATTTTTCCGTAAGTGAGGCGTAATGTAGAGTTGGCATCGGGATAAATGGGCGTACCTTCCTGCTGTTTCAGTTTCATCATGCCTTCCACCCATGTCTTGTGTGCCAGGTTGTACGCGTCCGTTTCCGCTTTCATGGCCTTGTCGGTATCTTCATAACCTTCGTTTACAGACTTGGCATATTGCACCATTAAGTCGTTTTCTATGGTTTTGGCGTCCGGTTTAGCTATGAACTGGTCAAAGGCTTCACGACTGCGGAAGATAGAAGTATCGAAACAGGCATCTACAAATGCATCGATATCTCCTTTGAACTTCTTGTCTATCACCCGGAATATGCTGATTCGCTGTTCGGCAGGAATCAGTTCGGCATAAGTCTTTAATAATGCCTTTGAGACTTTGCGGTCTACTTCGGGACTGTAATCCTTGTTGAAGAACTTGTCGGCCCGCTTGCTCAACTGGCTCAATGCATAATCCAGCGGATTGATTTCTTTGGTAGCGTGGGGCACTTTGTAACCTTGTTTCAGTGCTTCCAGCACTTGGTCTGTGGAAGGGATTTTATAGAATTCCGTTCCCAGTTTGCAAACTTCATAGATGGCTTGCTGGTGATAAACAGCGTCATGGCGTTTGCTTACAATGTCGCGGATGGCATCAAATGCTTTTTGATAAGTATCTGTTCCTGTTTCACGACCGTATGCCAGAAGTTTTTCTTGTTGCTGTTTCTTGGTGTCGAGCACATTGAGGTGAATCAGTCCTTCGTTCATGCCGATGGCATTCTTCCAGTAGTTGGCCGAAGATGCATACTTGCTGGCATACTGGATGCGTACTTTGTCACTTTTCAGCATTTCTTCGAGCAGATTGTTGAGGCGTACCGTACGCACTGTTTTACGCATGAAATTGGTTGTCTGCATACGTTCTTCCACTTCGTCGGAAATCATATAGCGCCAGTTGCGTCCGGGGAAACCCATTACGAAAGTAAAGTCGCCTTCTTTTACGCCACTTAAATTGATGGTGAGGTGTTTCTTCACTTTCAGAGGAACATTAGTCTCATTGTATTCGGCCGGTTTACCATCGGGAGTAGCATATATGCGGAACATGGAAAAGTCACCGCAGTGACGGGGCCACATCCAGTTGTCGGTGTCGGCTCCAAACTTACCGATGGAAGAGGGGGGAGCTCCCACCATACGGACATCTTTGTAGATGGTCTTTACAAAAAGATAGTAACGGTTTGCTCCATAGAAAGGCTTCAACTCCAAGGCGGTGAACGGAGTGACTTCTATATTTTCCTTTTTGGCAAAGCGTTCGGCTACTTTGCTGAGATAAGACGGAGAGAGATAGTTCAATCCTTCCGGGTCCTTGTCTTTTGCCAGCTGTTCTTTGACGTAAGGAGTAATATCCAGAATCTTGTCGATAAAAGTGACGGTCAAACCGTCGCACGGCAATTCCTCCTTGCGGGTCATTGCCCAGAATCCGTCTGTCAGGTAGTCGTGCTCCACCGAACTGTGTTGCTGGATGTATCCGTAACCGCAGTGGTGGTTGGTCAGTACCAGTCCTTCCGATGAAATAATCTCACCGGTGCAGCCTCCGCCGAAGTGTACCACGGCATCTTTCAGGCTGATGCTGTCGGGGCAATATACTTTGTCAATGCCGATGTCCAGTCCCATGTCATACATGGTAGCGGCATTTTGTTCTTTCAGGTCTGTCAACATCCACATCCCCTCGTCGGCATGGCCGGCCAGGGTAGTGATGCTGAGAAGTGATAGTATGATTGTCTTTTTCATTATTCTACTATTGTCATTTCGTCAATCAGGTGACTGCAACCACCCAGCTTGTCAATAATAAAGAGTACATAGCGGATATCTACGGCAATACAGCGTTGGAGGTTATTGTCAAAGTTGATATCTCCACTCAGTGATTCCCAGTTACCGTCAAAGGCGGTACCAATCAGTTCGCCGTTGCCGTTGATGACCGGAGAACCTGAGTTGCCACCTGTAATGTCATTGGTAGTGAGGAAACAAGTGGGCATCTCACCGTTAGGCAGTGCGTAACGTCCGAAGTCTTTGGCGGTATAGAGCTCTTTCAGCTTGGCTGGAACTACGAATTCAGGGTTAGTGGGGTCTTCTTTTTCCATCACGCCTTTCAATGTCGTATAATACTTGTAGTGTATACCGTCTTTCGGATTATAAGATTTCACGTTACCGTAAGTCAGGCGAATGGTGAAGTTGGCATCCGGTGCTTTAGGTTCGGGAGAATACATTTCGCATAAACCGCGTACATACGTTTTGTGCAGCAGTTCCAATCCTTTGAGTGAAGTTGACAATTCCTTAACCAATTCATTACCCAGTGCATATTTGGATTTGACAAAGGCATACATCGGGTCTTTCTCAAGAGCTTTTACATTAGGTTTGCTGATGAATTTATTGAAATTCTTTTCATTGGAGAAGATGGAATTATCATATAAATTGTCGATATATGCATCATAGTTGCCCTTGAAATCATTTCGGATTGTTTGATAGAAAGAAGGCAATGCGTCCGCCTCTACCATTTCGGCGTAGAGGGGCAACAGGGCTTTAGCCACTTTGCGGTCTACTTCATGGTCATAATCCTTGTTGTGAACGGATTTATAAACGTTCTTCATCATATCGGTATATTTTTTGATACCGGCTTTATCCTTGTTCTTTATTGCCACTTTCAGGCTGTCCATCACAATATAAGGAGTACCGAACTCAATGCCGCTTCTCAAAATCTCATTGAAGCAAGTGAACTGATAAAGAATAGGATTGCTCTTTTCGATGATGGCATCGATTTCTCCTACTACCTTTGCATAGTCGGCCTGATTGTTGTCTTTTGCAAACTTGGCAAAGCGGGCTTCTTGAGCTGCTTTGGTTTCCAGCACCTTATTGTCTACGATAGCTTTGTTCATACCGATGGAATTCTTCCAGTAGTTGCTGCTTCCCGCATATTTGCTGGCATACTGAATGCGTACTTTGTCGCTGGCTGCCATTTCTTTTTTCAGCACATCCTGACGGGTACCGCGAATGCGGATACGAGGCTCATTGCTGGCAGTCATGCGCTGTTTCACTTCGCTTTGAGTCAAATAGCGGCTGGTGCTTCCGGGGAAACCCATAATCATGGCATAGTCACCTTCTTCGATGCCTTTCAATGAAATGGCCAAATGTTTCTTTGCCTTGAGAGGGATATTGTTCTCGTTGTATTCGGCCGGTTCACCGTTAGCGTCTGCATAGATACGGAATACAGAGAAGTCGCAAGTATGGCGGGGCCACATCCAGTTGTCGGTTTCACCACCGAATTTACCGATAGATGAAGGAGGTGCGGCAACCATGCGTACGTCACTGTATGTTTTTAAATAAATCAGATAAAACTTGTTTCCGGCATAGAAAGGAAGTGCTTGTGCACTGATACCCGGTTTTCCGTTCAGGTCACTTGCTTTCAGTTCCTCGTTGGCGAATTTATATAAGAAAGGTTGGCCGAATGTTTCTTCCTCTTTCACTTCTCCGGCTTTAACCTTTGCATTTATCTTATCTGTGACATCCACAATACGTTCTACAAATTTGAACTTCAATCCCGGAGTAGGGAGTTCTTCTTTTCGGTTCTTTGCCCAGAAGCCATCCGTCAGATAGTCATGTTCTACTGAACTGTGTTGCTGGATAGAAGCATATCCGCAATGATGATTGGTCAGGATAAGTCCGTCGGGAGAAATAATTTCTCCTGTGCATCCTCCACCGAATATACCTACTGCATCTTTCAGCGAAACTTTGTTGGGGTTGTAGATGTCGTCGGCATCCAGTTTCAGCCCCTGTGCTTTCATGCGGTCTGCCAAGTGCTGCTCCTGCATCAGTTGCAATAACCACATACCTTCGTCTGCCTTCGATGGCAAGAATGCCACGCACATTAATGCGAGCATTAAAAGTTTAAATCTTTTCATGTTGTGTACTAAATGTTATTTCTTTATACTTATATCGGTTACAAAAATAGGAAAAAAACGGCAAGTATCACCCAAAAAACTCAATCACAGTGATAATCTTCTATTAAGTTTTAAATTTTAATAAAAAATTTTTGTCAGTGGATTATAGATTGTACCTTTGCTCACCGAAAAATAGTAAAGGGTGTGTAGATGAGCATGAATAAACTTTTTTTCTCCGTAGTGTCTTTATTGGCTTTGACCTCGTGTGCTAGCGAATATAAAATAGAAGGTAGTTCTTCTGTTTCGAGGTTGGATGGAAAGATGCTGTTTATAAAAGTTCCCGATGGTAACCGCATGGTGAAGGTCGATTCTGCCGAGGTTATTCATGGGATATTTAAAATGGAAGGAGTTTTGGATTCGTCCGTTATCGCCTCTTTATATATGGATGATATAAATATCATGCCTTTTGTTATCGAAAAAGGAAAGATAGCCATTAACATCGACAATGCCCGCATCATGGTAAGCGGAACTCCGCTTAATGACCGTCTCTATGATTTTGTAGGAAAGAAAACTTCGCTTGATGATCGTGCCTACGAGTTGGAGCGTAAGGAAAGCCGCATGATTATGGATGGGAAAGACCCCGATGAGATTCACCATGTTATTATGACAGAACGTGAAAAACTGGCTGCCGAGATGAATGACTTGGCAAAGCAGTTCATTAAAAAGAATTATGATAATGTATTGGGACCGGGGGTATTTATCATGATATGCAGCAATTTTGATTATCCGGTCATGACTCCGATGATTGAGGAAATTGTCAATGATGCTCCCGATAGTTTCAAAAACAACCCGATGGTAAAGGAGTATATCACAGTAGCCCGTGCCAATATGGAGAAACTGAAGAGTACACAATCCGTTCCCCTTGACTAAAGATTATTGATCAGGATTGTCCACTTTTCCCTGATATTCTTCTGGCAATGACTTTTCTATTTCTTTGTAAGCTTCTTCCATGGTTGCCTTTATATTGTCTATTCCTTGAGTTTGGGGATATATCGGTTTATGAATGACCAGTGTCATCGGATGCCATGAGACGAAACCTCCGGTACGCGGAAGGACGTTGAATGAACCGATAATGGTAAGCGGCACTACCGGCAACTGTAACTCGTCTGCCAGTTGGAAAGCTCCTTTCTTAAAATACCCCATGTGTCCTGTGAAAGTGCGTGCTCCTTCGGGAAATACGACCAGTGAAGTGCCGTTCTGCAATACGCTGCGGGCATGTTCAATTGTCTCTTTTACTTTCTTCGGTCCGGATTTATCTACAAAGATGTGTCCTGCCGCTTCGCATGCTTTACCAACGAAAGGCATTTTCCGCAGGCTCTTCTTCATCATCCATTTGAAGTTGCGCCCCAGAAAACCATAAATAAGGAATATGTCGAATGACCCCTGATGGTTGGCGACAAAGACGTATGAAGTCTTGTCCAGCACTTCGGGATGTCCCACCACCTTTACAGGAATCAGTAGTACATAGCAGAATAGTTGTGACCAGATTTTCCCCGGATAATATCCCCAAACGTGCGGGTCGCCTATCCATGAGCCCACAATGGTGACAAGGGCTGTAAGTATTGTCAATACAAGAAGTATAGGAAGTGCTATAAATATCTGATATAAAATATAGAGTGCTTTCATGGGTTTTAATTTTTGAATCATACAAAGATACTAAAAAAGATAATTTATCGGGCAAACAGTAATAAGTTATCATTGAAAAACATGCGACTATTCTTTTTTTAAAGTGATGACCGTTATTTCCGGCCATGCTCCAAGACGCATGGGAAACATCAGATAGCCCAGTCCCACATTGACAAAAAGTGCTTGGTTGCCTTCCCGGTATAATCCGTTGTGCTCGGGGTAAACAAACTTGGCCGGGGAGAATCCGAAGATGCTGAATTGCATTTCATGGGTATGTCCCGACAGCATTAACTGCACATCACTTTCGGGCAATACCTCGCGGCGCCAATGGGTGGGGTCATGGCTGAGCAACACTTTAAACATTCCGTCTGTACCCTTTAAGGCTTTGGGAAGATTGCCATGATTAGGGAAAGGAGGATTACCGCTATTTTCCACTCCCACCAAAGCAATGCTGTCGTGACCTCGGTGAATGACGGTATGTTCATTATTCAGCAGTTGCCAGCCCATACGTGCTTCTTTAGCCAACAAACTGTCGAGATTGGCTTGTTGTTCAGCTTCTGTCTTCCATTTGATATAAGGAGAATAGTCATGATTCCCCAGTACTGAGTAGACTCCGTCTTTACCTTTTATCTGGCTCAGTATGGGTATAAATTCATCTAGCTCGGTGGCTATATTGTTGACAATGTCGCCTGTAAAAACCACCAAGTCAGCTCGTTCGGCATTGACCATATCCACGGCTTTTTGTATTGCTTTTCCATTCCGTGTCCAACTGCCCGAATGGATGTCCGACAGTTGGAGAATGCGATATCCGTCAAAAGCATCCGGCAAATCTTTATAGCCGATAGTCACTTCTCTGATTTGAAAATGCTGTTTCCCTTCGGTAGAGCCATATACGACGTATGCCAATGATGCCAGTGCCAGTACGCCTGCAATATAGCCTCCATAGAGCCTTCGTCCCGAAATGAGGAAAAGCAGTTTCATGATAAGGATGACGATGACAAATATGGCTTTAGGTACGGCAAAGCATAGGAATATCAACAGAAAATTGCTAAGCCGATACATGGAATCGGGCATTGGCTCGTGGATAGAGAAAATCACCGCCATTCCTGTGAGTAGGAATAATGTTGGTATCCAATAAGCCCAGCGAATCCATTTTTGTGAAACACGGCGGATGTAAGCTCTGTATATATACCAGTCGGGCAATACCAACAGTAATAAGAAAAATATAAAGAGTTTTATTAGCATCATGGCAATGAGTCTTTTTTTATGATATCTATAGATTGGCAGCCAGAAACTTTTTCATTTCCTCTATACTCATCCTGCGCCGGTTGGCATAATCGGCCAGTTGGTCTTCGCCTATTTTCCCTATGGAGAAATAGCGTGAGGCAGGATGGGCGAACATCAGTCCGCTGACAGAAGCATGAGGTCTCATCATGCCATTCTCGGTCAGGGAGATACCGATTTGTTTCATGTCCAGCAGTTCGTCCAATACGAAATTGACGGACTGGTCGGGCAATGAAGGATAGCCGACGGCAGGGCGGATTCCCTGATACTTCTCATTATGTAAATCTTTTATATTAAGATTCTCGTCGGGAGCGTATCCCCATATCGTTTTACGGATATCTTCGTGTAATTTCTCGGCAGTTGCTTCCGCCAAACGGTCGGCAAGGGTTTGCACCAACATCCGTTTATAGTCATCTCTGTCGTAAAGATGTTCCATACCGGCATCCACAGTGGTGGCAAATGCTCCTATTTTATCTTTGATGCCCGACGACAGGGGACGTATAAAATCGCTCAAGCAGAGAAACGGTTCGTCTGCTTTGAGTTTAGCTGCCTGCTGACGCAGCAAAGGAAAACGTGTACCACCGTCCAACCATAAATTATCGCCATCGGCATTGGCGTCCATCAGACGAAAAACACCATGCGTCTCAAAATCGGCATCCAGTTCATTCAACATTCTGTTGGCTTCTTTCGACAGTTGCATTGCTTCTGCAGCTTTCGACCGTTCTTCTTCGGGAAAACCGGCCAACCACATGGCACGGCATGAATCGCAACCATGTATATCGGCTATGGCAGCATATTTAGGCTGGAATCCCCATGCATGAAAGAAATAAATCCAGTTTATGTATTCACTGACCTGGTGTATTTTGTAATGTACAATCATCGTTTAAATCTCAGTTCTTTTCCTCTGTGAGCTTCGTCCACTTGGTGGTTGTGATAGACTAAATGCCCGTTGACGAACGTTTTTTCTACTTTCGAGTGGAATGTCTGTCCTTCCATAGGACTCCATCCGCATTTGCTCAAGATGCAGTCGGAAGTGACTGTCCATTGACTGTCGGGGTTTACCAAAACCAAATCAGCATAATACCCCGGTCGGATAAATCCCCGCTCTTCTATATGATATAATTCAGCGGGAGCATGACACATTTTCTGTACCAGTTGTTCGATGGTCAGTACTCCTTCCCGTACCAGTTCCATGATGGCCACCAACGAGAATTGTATCATCGGCATACCCGAAACGGCCTTTAAAGCACCGCCTTGTTTCTCTTTCAGCAAATGGGGGGCATGGTCGGTACCGATTACATCGATACGGTCGGTGGGCAAAGCCTGTCGTAATGCTTCACGGTCGGCTGCAGTCTTGATGGCCGGATTGCACTTGATGCGTGCTCCCTGCGTTTCATAATCTTTATCGCAGAAGTAGAGATGCGAAACACATGCCTCTGATGTTATCTGCTTTTCGCTCAATGGCTTGTCTTCAAATAAGCTCAGTTCGTCGGCCGTGCTCACATGTAAAATGTGCAAGCGTGCTCCTGTTTCTTTGGCTAGTTTTACTGCCAGAGAAGAAGAGTGCATGCAAGCCTCTGCACTCCGTATTTCGGGATGATATTTGATGTCCGGGTCTTCTCCGTATTTTTCTTTGAAAGCAGCAGTATTTGCACTGATGATGGATTGTTCCTCGCAGTGGGTGGCAATCAGCATACCGGCATTGGCAAAAACTTTGCGCAACACTTCCATGCGGTCTACCAGCATATTGCCGGTACTGGCTCCCATGAAGAGTTTTACACCGCATATACGGGTTTTGTCCAGTTGGGGCAGCATATCTGCATTGTTGTTGGTGGCACCGAAATAAAATGAGTAATTCACTACACTTTTCGTGGCGGCATCGGCAAACTTAGCTTCCAGCGCTTCGAGATTGGTGGTCTGTGGAGTTGTATTGGGCATATCCATAAAAGAAGTCACCCCTCCGGCAGCGGCTGCTGTACTCTCTGTATGCATATCCGCCTTATGAGTCAGTCCCGGGTCGCGAAAATGCACATGGTCATCTATCACACCGGGTATCAGGTAGCAACCTCCGGCATCTATTTCCTCGTCACAGGGATGGAGTGGGAGAGTGCCGTTTGCCATTACTTCCGCTATTCTGTCATTTTCAATTACAACCGAACCGTGAAAAGTCTTTCCTTCATTCACAATTCGTGCATTCTTTATCCAAGTACGTTTCATAAGTTTTTCTTTTGAGGATATTTATGGAACCAGCTATACCATTTCAGTTGGATAACTCCCATAATCGCTTCGCCGAAAATGCTGCTGTTCATTTTGGAAGTCCCCAGTTCGCGATTGACAAAGATAACCGGGACTTCGGCTATTTTGAATCCGCATTTATAAGCGGTGAATTTCATTTCTATTTGGAAGGCATATCCTTTGAAACGGATTTTGTCCAATCCGATGGTTTCAAGTACTTGCCGACGATAGCATTTGAATCCGGCTGTGGTGTCGTGGATGGGCAGACCGGTGATGATGCGTACATATTTCGATGCAAAATAAGACATCAAGACACGTCCCATCGGCCAGTTTACAACATTTACTCCACTGACGTAACGCGAGCCGATGGCTACGTCATAACCTTCATGGGCACATTTGTCATACAATCGGGGCAAATCATTGGGATTGTGGCTGAAGTCGGCGTCCATTTCGAATACATAGTCATATCCTTTTTCTATCGCCCACTTGAACCCGGTGATATAGGCAGTTCCCAACCCCAGTTTACCCTTGCGCTCTATCATGAACAGGCGGTCGGGAAACTCCTGCTGCAACCGGCGTACAATGGCCGCTGTGCCGTCAGGAGAACTGTCTTCTATAATTAAAATATGAAAGAACTTCTCCAGGCCGAATACAGCCCGGATAATATTTTCTATATTCTCCTTCTCGTTATAGGTCGGTATAATAATGATGCTATCGGATTTCTCCATACGTTTATTTGTGTTAGCTGAATAAATATCATACAAATGTAATTAATATATTATGAACCTCTGCAGAATTTAATTTTATTAAATAAAAAAAGAAGGGTTAACCCTGCTTTCATGCACGGATAACCCTTTCATTTTACAGAATAGTTTAGTTTTCTTTAGAAAGCCACACCTACGCGGAATCCGAAGTTTTGTAGTTTATCCATGTCGTAGTTAAACACAGTTCCCTTGTTGGTGGAGTAGTTGTAGAATCCGGCCAAATGGAAACCGATGCTGTTGGGCCATGGGTAAATGTTTACACCGATTTCGGGAGATACATAGAAGCCCCATGTATCATCTTTCACTTCGTAGATGTAGAAGTCGCTAGACATCTTTGTATAGTTGGCACCCAGCTTCAATCCGATGTAGGGTTGAAAGACACCGTCACTGAAGCGATAGTGAGTGGCAAAACCGAAAGGCAACTGGAATACGGAGTGTTGCTGGTCGGTGGTCAGTGCAGACGAATTGTTGATAGGCAATGTCTGACGCGGAATGTATTCATTGTTAGTGTGATAGTTGATAAATGCACCGATAGATAAATCGGGCAAAACATAATATCCACCTTCAAAGTTCATACCCCAGCCACTTGCTTTGTTTGAAAAGTTGTTGCTGATGGGAGCACTGAACTGCCAGTCTACATTAAAGTAGGTCATTGGAGTGATTTGTGCTTTTGCCGGTAGAGCAAAGGCAATGGCGATGGCAGCTACCGCCATTATTCTATAAGTAAAATATTTTATAGTTTTCATAAACTTGCTAATTTATTAAAATGATTTATTTGTTTATTTCTTCAAATAAGGGCTCTGAGTAAATGCCTGATTGATAGCCGTTGTAGCACGGTTCACATTCAGACTTCCGCTGCTACCGATTAAACCGCTGATGTAGGCATTCCATACAACAGGTAGTTTTTCTTTAGCTCCTTCGGGTGCACCCAGATTAACTAAATCAGCCAGTAATGAACCGGTGCTGTAGCTATAAGTGATGGAGTACGGGTAGTACCATCCACCTCCCCAGTATTCGCCCCAGTATCCGGGAATCCAATAACCGGGATAATAGTTCCACCATGGGCCGTTGTTATAATAGCCGCTAAAGTAGTAAGTGCTGGCTACGTAGCTCAATTGCAATCCGAGGTCGGCATCTTCTTTGTCTAATGCACGCATATAACCGGCGCCGTCCATTTTTGCAACGAATGCGCTGATAATCAGTTGAGCGTTATCATCTTTCCAGTATTCCGGTTCTTTAGAATCACCGATTACAAGAATGCTGTCGGGAACGTAATAAGTGCTGAAGCTGTTGAATTTAGCACTAGTGTCATGATTGGTAAATACCAGATACTCATTGTCCAGTTTGTCCATGTCCGGGTCTTTTTCGCAAGATACCAAGGCAAAGACCGCCAGAAGGATAGGAATTAATTTTTTCATGTCAAGTTTTTGTTTAAGTTAATACTAATTTTTTTCGTTTGTTGTACTCCTAAAAACGAAGGAGTTACGCTTTTGTTCACTACAATCATTTTTTTTGTGAACATTTTCTCATCGGACAAAGCTATTCGTTAAAACTTCTTTTTGAGCGTGTAGTTCAGTTTTGATATCGCTTTTTTGAAATCTTTGCCCACCATGGTCAGCGCACTGTCGCCTTCGGCTACAAAATTGGTCTTTTCATGGCCGGGAGCTGCCGAAACAAGTTGGTAGATAATGGCGGTGCTGTCATTGGGGATACCGATAATGGTTACAACGGTACCGCTATCAGAAAAGACCTGGTCTTGCCCGTTGTTGGCACCCAGGTAAGTGGTAGTCAAACTATATGTACCCAGAGAGTCTTCTCCCACTTCCTGCAGGGTGAGCAGATAGTTGATGCCCGAGACATCGGCACCCGGCAAAACCCCTTCGTAGGTATAGGTCTGTAAATCGCCCAAAGTGCTGTCATTGACTGCAAACAGAGAGTCACTTTCACTTTCGGCTATCATTTCGGCAGATTTATTTCCTTTGGAGCCGCAAGAAACAATCATGGCAGCCAAAGCTGCTGCAATAAATACTTTTTTCATTGTTAAGTCAGGTTTTTAATGGTTATTTGGCTAAATAACACCTGCCTGACTTATTTTGTTTAGCGGAGTGAATTTTTTTGTATTTAGCGTAACAGCACGCCGTTTATTTTCTTTCTGCTGAATGAGTTATAAAGTACTTTTGCCGATTTGGTTTCTGTTTCTTCCAACTTTTCCGCATCGGGCATTGTACCGGTAGTAATTAATGAGAGGGTATTTCTCAGCATCAACTCGTTTTCATCGCCCAACGGGAGGAGGGGAGAGATAAGTTCTCTTTCGTTCAATTTATAATCGGGGGTGATGCCGTTTACATAATCCGCTTTTCCATCGGCATTGAGGACGTATGCCACTACCGGCCATAAGATGAAGTCTATCTCATCTTTGGTGTAGCCGGACATGGCAACCGGTTTTCCGACTGTAGTTTCACCTATCACGACCACATTGTCGTCACCCATGTAAGGACGCAGACAGTTGATTACGGCTTCGGATGCCGAAGCGGTAAAAGTAGAAGTGATGACATACAGTTTGTTCAGATTAAGATTCTGTGCCGAGGTTGTCGATATAAAATTATAAGTTGTGTCTTGCGGAGTTGTAATATCATTGTATTGCATGGTGCAAAACGGTTTGCCGAGCGCCGATTCCGGAGCCAGCAGGCTGGCTAGTTCTTGCGCACACGTCAGATAGCCGCCGGGATTATAACGGAGGTCGAGAATAAATGCATCAGGAGCTTCACTCTTGAATTCCGAGAAAATCTGCAACATCTGTTGTGCGTAGTCTGTTTCGTATCCGTTGTCTAGGGGCCCGGTACTGAATTTGTTATATACCATGTAGGCAATCTTCTTGCCGTCTACATTAAATACTTTATTGACATAAAAAGGATTTACTTCCACCGGACGCGATGCTCCGATAGAAAGCACGTCGACATCCGTCCAAACATAGTCGCCTTCACTGGCAATGATACTTTTTCTGGTCAATGTGGTAGCGCCTCCCGAAATCAGATAACCATAGTTGTTGACATTGATTTGTGCATCTCCTACGGCAGAAATCCAGTCACCGCGTCGAAGTCCCGCTTCGGATGCCGGTGAATCGGGAAGAACGAACAATACTCGCGCATAGGTGTGTGAAGTTGTTCCCAGCGGATCGGTGACGAGTTCGAAATCGAATCCGTAAGTCGATGTCTGGTTAAGGAAAGAACGGCTGACATTGGTCTTCATTTCTACATACGAGAATGGGTCACCCTTTCCATCCAATGCCTGCGAATAGAGTAACTTCCGTAGAAACTCCTCCGGTTCGGCAAAATAATCCTTTTCAGAAATTTCGGGCATTTGGTCGTACCACAGATAGTGCTGTTTCATCACTTCCTCTATCCACATATCATCGCCCACGAGTGCGTAATACTCTCCACTGCGGTCTACTCCGCACGACGTAATGAAAAATAGAGTTGTCAGCAAGTAAAATGTATGTAGTAAATATTTCATTTTATATCGTTTTTTAGGTTTGCAAAGCTAGGTATTTTATTCGTAAATCAGATATTTTTCTCTCATCTTTTTATATTCCTCCAGTTCCTTTTGCCATCCGGCACGAATTTCTTCTTCACTTTTTCCTTCCGTGATTTGCTTTCTGACCTTTCGGTTTCCCACCAAAATGTCAAACCACTGAGGGCGGGTAAAGAATTTATCGGCCTTTCCCATATTCTTATATTCCTGGTAATAACTTATGACGTATCGTAAAGAGAACCCTTTAGGGGGCAACAGGCTTTTCATGTTATTTCCATAGCAATACTGTCCTTTGTACATTGGATTTTTGTCAAAACCTTCCAAAGCTTCCGGCTTGAACCGGAAGGAAGACAGGCGGATGTCCGGCGAGCCGATGACTTGAAAAGGGTGATGGGTGCCCCGGCCCACACTGATGGCAGTGCCTTCGAAGGGGCACAGTGAAGGATAAAGCGCAATTGCCTGGTCGTTAGGTAGATTGGGAGAAGGTTTCACAGGAAGAGAGTAAGAATCACCGTGTTTCCATCCCTTTACGGGAATGACAGTCAGCTTGCATTTCCGTTTCCCCGCCAGCCATCCTTCACCGTTTATCATTTGCGCGAGTTCGCCCACAGTGCAGCCGTGCAACACAGGAATGGGGTGCATGCTTACGAAGCTTTTTAATTCTTTTATCCGAACAGGGCCGTCCGTATAGTCACAAGGATTAGGCCGGTCGGTGACAATCAGCTCTTTATGGTTCTCTGCGCATGCTTCCATTACATAATGCATGGTGCTGATATAAGTATAGAATCGCGCTCCTACATCCTGAATATCGAACACCACCACATCGATGTCCTGCATCTGTTGTGGCGTGGGTTTCTTGTTTTTTCCGTAGAGTGATTGGATGAGGATACCTGTGCTGATATCTTTGCCGTTCTTAACTGTTTCGCCGGCATCGGCATTTCCCCTGAATCCGTGTTCGGGCGCAAATACTTTTTTTATGTTGATATTCGAGGCAAGCAGTGTATCCAGCAGATGTACATTGCCTATTATTGATGTTTGGTTTACCACCAATGCCACCCGTTTGCTGCCCAGCAAAGGGAGCAGAGTTTCCATTTGTTCAGCTCCGTTTATTACCTTCTGGGCAGACAAAGCATTGATAATAAACAAAAAAGAAAGAAGGAAAAGATATTTTGTTTTCATGTTTATATGCGGATTATTTTGTAATATTGCACAAAAATAAGAATTTAATTGAAGATGGACGCACTTGCTATCATTAATAAATATTATCCTGAAGAAAACGAGTTGAAACATATTCTGCTTACCCATAGTCGTTCGGTAGCTGACAAAGCGTTGCAGATTGCCGTCAAACACCCAGAACTTCATTTGGATACCGGTTTTTTGGAAGAGGCCGCCCTGTTGCACGACATCGGTATTTTTATGACTGACGCTTCCGGTATTCAGTGTTTTGGCATTCATCCATACATTTGTCACGGCTATTTAGGCTCCGAACTGCTGATGAACGAAGGGTATCCCCGCCATGCATTGGTTTGCGAGCGTCACACTGGGGCCGGAATGTCATTACAAAGTATCATAGAGCAGGATTTACCGATTCCGCATCGTGATATGGTTCCTGTTTCGATAGAAGAGCAGGTTATTTGTTTTGCAGATAAATTCTTTTCTAAAACACATCTTGACAGAGAGAAAAGCGTAGAAAAGGCGTTGAAAAGCATTTCGCGCTATGGAGAAGATGGAGTGATACGCTTTAAGCATTGGTGTGAATGTTTCTTGTGATAGAATAAGACTTAGAGCTTGTTTAAAAATGGCTGAAATCTTTTTATTATAAAGCTTCCGTATCAGCCGAATCGTTTCTTCCTCTCTCCTTTCATTAGCCGTTGAAACGTCCTGTTGATAGGCTTCCGGCCATGAAGGGACATCCCGTCACCGCTCTTTCAACCTCCTTTCATTCGTAAAAAGCGGGAATTGCTTTTTAACTTTTTCGATAGCGCTTTCATTGACTGTAGGGGCGGACCCATGTGTCCGCCTGATAGCCCCGATAGCTTGAAGTGAACTGTTCCCGGGCAGACATACGGGTCTGTTCCTACAAAAAACGGCAGGCTGAAAAGAAGTGTAGGAGTACACAGCTTGCATTGTGTGCTTTGAAGGCAGATTGTGAAGGGACTTGGGAAGCACGGCTGAAACGAGGATGAAGGGATGTGCTGTCATCTTTAACCATTTGACAGCCAGTGCGTTTTGACTAAAATGTAAGGATGAAGGGAAAAGAAGGAATGACCGGATTGGGGAGGGGTGATTCCATCTGCCTCTACATGAAAAGGTGCTGATGTTTTTAAAAAACTTCCCGAACTTTTCCAAAAACTCCCCGAGCTTTTTTGAAAACATCAAGGTCTTTTTGTGTACGTACGCATGGGTCTACACATACGGTGGCACAGGCCTACACGTACGTACGCATAAGCCTACGCATATATACGCATCGGGCTACACGTATATACATATAAATCTGCACGTATAGGGGGAGATGGAAAGGTGATAATCTTATCTTATACTCTATCTTTTTCTGATAGATTTATTGAGACGAGACTAATATAAAAATCGGCAATAACAAACTTATGAGTAACTAATAAAATAAATTAAATATCCGCTTAATAGTTCATAATTGGCGGATTATGCTTAATTTTGCTCCCCAAAGCGTAAAAGTATTGTGAATGACGCCACTAAAACGACATAGATTTATACCATTTTTACTACTATTTGCCTGCCTGATGCTTTCGTTAAGCTCGGGCGCACAACGCAGAAGGAGGAACCCGGCATCAGGTAGAGATACCCTGAACGTAGATACAACACAGGTAGATACGCTTTCGGTAGATACTGTTGCACCTAAAAAGAAACAGCCATTGGACGCTCCCGTAGTATATGAGGCTAACGATTCCATTGTATTTACCGAAGGCGGATATGCGCATCTGTATGGCGACGGAAAGGTGAACTATGAAAAGATTGAACTGACTTCTGCCGTAATCACCATGAATATGGACAGTAGTACGGTATACGCCCGCGGTGTTCCTGATTCGGTAGGCGTAGAAACCGGTACTCCTATCTTTAAGGATGGAGAGACTCCATACGAGTCTAAAATCATGCGCTACAATTTCAAGACTAAAAAAGGATTTATCAACAATATCGTGACTCAGCAGGGTGAAGGATATGTCACCAGTGAAGAGTCTAAAAAAGGAGCGGGTGATGAGCTTTATCTTCGTCACGGTAGATATACTACTTGTGACCAGCATGATCATCCTCACTTTTATCTGAAACTTTCGATGGCGAAAGTACGCCCCAAGAAGAACGTGGTTTTTGGACCCGCACAGTTGGTAGTGGAAGATGTGCCTCTGCCTATTGCCGTGCCATTCGGTTTCTTTCCTTTCAACAGTAGCTACTCTTCAGGATTCATCATGCCTACTTATGGTGATGAAATGAATCGCGGTTTCTATTTGCGTGACGGCGGATATTATTTTGCCATCAGTGACCGTATGGATTTGAAGCTTTTGGGTGAAATCTTTACGAAAGGGTCATGGGGACTTTCTGCACAGTCCAATTATAATAAGAGGTATAAATATAGCGGCAACTTTAATGCCAGTTATTTGGTGACCAAGACCGGTGAGAAAAATATGCCGGACTATAGTGTGACGAAGGACTTCAAACTTTCATGGAGCCATCGTCAGGATGCAAAAGCAAGCCCGAACAGTTCATTCTCTGCCAATGTGAATTTTGCTACCAGCAGTTACGACCGCCGGAGCATCAGCAGTTTGTATGATCCCAACCAGTACTCAAATAATACCAAGACATCAAGTGTGAGCTATTCGCGCAACTTTCCCGAAATCGGTTTGAACCTGTCGAGTACGTTCAACCTTTCTCAGAATACGAAAGACTCATCTATTAATGTCACATTGCCCGACTTGAATATTTCTTTGAACCGTATTTATCCTTTCAAACGCAAGAACGGTGCCGGAGATGAACGCTGGTATGAGAAAATTTCTTTTCAGTATACGGGGCATTTGACCAATAGTATCAATACAAAAGATAATTTGATTCTGAAGCAGGGTATCAGTAAATGGAATAATGGTATGCAACATAATATTCCGGTTTCCGCTACTTTCACTCTGTTCAAGTACTTTAATGTGGTGCCTTCATTCAATTATACCGAACGTTGGTATACACGCAAGATTGAGCAAAGCTATGATCCTAATGCTGTCGGAAATGTGAAGCGGGATACCATCAATGGGTTTAGCCGTGTATATGATTACAGAATGGGTATTCAGGTGAATACTAAACTGTATGGTATGTATAAGCCTTGGAAGAAACTGTTTGGTGATAGGATTGATGCTATCCGCCATGTCATGACTCCGTCTGTTTCTGTCAATTATGCTCCTGATTTCGGGGCTTCTCATTATGGATATTACAAAACGTATCAATATACGGACGAGAATGGAGAGGTGCGCACTGTGGAATATTCACCGTTTGCCGGTCAGTCATTCTCACCTCCGGGTAAAGGAAAGTCGGAGAGCTTTACTTTCGCACTGGATAATAATGTGGAAATGAAGGTGAAAACGGCTAATGACTCCATAAAGAAGGTGAGTCTCATTGACCAGTTATCGGCATCGCTTACTTATAATGCGGCGGCTGAAATTCGTCCGTGGAGTGACTTGAGCATGAATCTGCGTTTGAAACTGACAAAGAGTTATACTTTCAGCATGAATACATCGTTTGCTACGTATGGGTATAAGTTTGATGAAAACGGAAATGTGGTAGATAATGACCGTACAGAATGGTCTTATGGACGTTTTGGACGTTTTAAAGGATATAGCGGTTCTTTCTCTTACACATTGAATAATGATACATGGAAGAAGTGGTTCGGTCCGAAGGATGATAAGGACTCGAAAGATAAGAATAAAGGGAATGACAACGAGGCGCTTGATCAATATGATGACGAAAATACTGAAAAGGAAGACGAGGATAAATCCGGCTTGCGCAAGACGGAAGCTGCAGCTGTGGATACGGATGGGTATATGGCATTCAAGATGCCGTGGTCTCTGAGTTTGAGTTATAGCTACAGCATCAGTGAAGACAGGTCGAAGGAAATTAATAAGAAGAGTATGCGTTATCCTTATGCGGTCAGTCATTCACTGAATGTGTCGGGTAATATAAAATTAGGCAGCCGTTGGAATATCAACTGTTCTTCGGGTTATGACTTTAATACTAAGGAGATGTCTATGACAACGGTGAATATCAGCCGTGACTTGCACTGTTTCAATATGAGTTGTGGTTTGGTGTTCGGTCCGTTTACTTCTTATAATTTCAGTATCCGTGCAGCTTCGAACTTGCTGACGGATGCACTGAAATGGGACCAGCGTAGTAATACGGGCAGCTCGGTTACTTGGTATTAAAAAGATAGAGAAGTCTACCACTGTATGGGTTGTTGCCCATGGGCTGTCAGATACTCATTGGCTCGGCTGAAATGTTTGTTTCCGAAGAATCCGTTATATGCTGATAGGGGTGACGGATGTGCGGATGCCAGTACTAAGTGTTTGTTTCTGTCGATAAATGCTCCTTTTTTCTGTGCATAAGCTCCCCATAGGATAAATACCAGATTTTCTCTTTCTTCTGCCAATGCTCGAATAGCTGCATCGGTAAATTCTTCCCAGCCTTGGCGTTGGTGCGAAGCGGCCTGGTGTGCGCGTACTGTCAGTGTGGCGTTGAGCATCAGCACTCCCTGGTTAGCCCATCGTGTCAGATTTCCTGTGGTGGGGATAGGAGTTCCCAAGTCGCTTTGTATTTCTTTGAAAATATTCTGCAAGGAAGGTGGAAAAGGAACACCGTCATTTACCGAAAAACAAAGGCCATGCGCTTGTCCGGGGCCATGATAGGGGTCTTGCCCAATAATTACCACTTTCACTTTGTTAAAAGGGCAAAGGTTGAAAGCGTTGAATATCAATCTTCCGGGAGGGTAGACAGTGGTAGTTTGATATTCTTGTCTTACAAAGTTAGTAAGTTTCACGAAGTAGTCTTTTTCAAATTCAGGAGCCAAATGTTGCTTCCAGCTTTCTTCTATTTGTACGTTCATTCTAATTCCTTTTTAGTTAAAACATGCCCTAAAGATAAGCGTATTTTGTAAATGTGACAAATAAAAAGCACGAATCCGGCCGATTCGTGCTTAAAAATAGGGCTGATTGATTATCAAATGAGTTGCATGCCCAGTTGTGCACATTCTTTTCTCATTTCTTCAGGCCAAATGCTGGCTTGAATTTCTCCGATATGTGCTTTTTGCAGGTAGAGCATACACAAACGTGACTGTCCGATACCGCCTCCGATACAGAGGGGCAGTGTGCCTTCCAACAGGCGTTTATGGAAATAGAGTTCTTTACGCTTTTCCTGTCCGCTCAGAGTCAGTTGGCGAAGCAGTGCTTCCTTGTCTACACGGATACCCATTGAAGAAAGTTCCACTGAACGGTCGAGTACTTTGTCCCAAACCAATAGGTCACCGTTCAATCCCGGCAAATTATTTTCGGGGTTGACTGTAGAATAGTCGTCATAGTCTGGTGCACGGAGGTCGTGTTCTTTTCCATCGCTTAACCGGCATCCGATACCAATAATAAATACGGCTCCGTATTTTTGTGCAATAGCGTGTTCACGCTCCTTCGGAGTCTTGTCCGGATACATCTGCAGCAATTCTTCCGAATGGATGAAATGGATGTCATGGGGCAGGAACGGTTTGATTTGCGGATACATTTCACATACCATATATTCAGTGCGGCGCATGGCTGCGTATATACGTGTGACAATCTCTTTCAGGAAATGGACGTTGCGTTGTTCTTTGGTAATCACTCGTTCCCAGTCCCATTGGTCGACATAGAGTGAATGTAGATTGCCCAGCTCTTCGTCTGCACGGATAGCATTCATATCAGTATAAATTCCGTATCCGGGCTCGATATTATATTCTGCCAAAGTAAGTCTTTTCCATTTGGCAAGTGAGTGAACAACTTCTGCTTGTGCGTCTCCTAAGTCTTTGATTGGGAAAGAAACAGGACGTTCGGTTCCGCTTAGGTCATCATTGATACCCATTCCTTTCAAAACGAACAATGGGGCCGTCACACGACGAAGGCGTAACTCTGATGATAAGTTCTGCTGGAAGAACTCCTTTATTTGCTTGATGCCCAACTCTGTTTGCTTTAAATCCAGCAAAGGTTTATAGTTGGCAGGTTTAATAAGGTAACTCATTATATATTGTTCTAATTATTTTAATAGTTCGCAAATATAGAAATTATTTGTGATAATGTTATTGTTTTGGCCGAAAATATAGTCAAATTGATTGTTTTGTGCTTAAATTAACGAGCAAAATATCATTTTACTTCATAAAATCTGTTTTTTATTAGGAGAAAGAAGATATATTTTGTACTTTTGCGCGTTCATTAAAATAACGCACCCGTAGTTCAATGGATAGAATACCGGATTCCGGTTCCGACGATATGAGTTCGATTCTCATCGGGTGTACAATTGATATTGAATATCAACTATTTAACCAATATGGGGACTAAAATAGGGACTAACGATTAAAAAGAGTCATAGCTTCTTGTTTTACTTTGTCTGCTATGTCAATATAGGGTTTCATAGACTTGTAATCTCTGTGGCCTGTCCATTTCATCACAATATTAGGCGCGATGCCTAGCATGAGCGCATTGCATATAAAGGTTTTCCTTCCACAATGTGTGCCGATTAATTCGTGTTTGGGATGTATCTCATCTATTCTTTCCGAACCCTTGTAATAGGTTATGCACACCGGTTCATTGACTTCACAAACTGCACATACTTCTTTTATGTATTTATTCATCCGTTGGTTGACAGGGACAGGGAGCGCGTAGATACCCTTTATATCCTTGTATTTGTCCAATATGGTTTTAGAGTACTTATTAAGCTCTATCTTTAGCGGCTCGTCTGTCTTAATCGTTGTGGTGGTAATATACCCATCGAAGACGTCAGCTTTCTTAAGGTTCTTCACGTCAGAGTATCGCAGGGAGGTGAAGCACTGAAAACAGAATACGTCTTTCGCTATTTCAAGATGAGGCTCATCCGGGAATGATGAGTTGTACACTCTAATTAATTCGTCCCATTCGAGGTATATCACCTTTGACGGAATCGTTTTCAGTTTTTCTTTGAATGTCATAAATGCAAGTTCCTTATTGATTCCTTTATCCGCTGCCCATCTGAGGAACCATTTAGTCAGATTGATATACTTCTTCGCGGTACGGTTCTTCATTCCGACTTCATCATCTATCTCTACGTTCATCAAGTAGTCAACAAGCTGGGACAATCCTTCGTGTGTGAGGTCTGCAAAGGTAAGATTGGGGGCAAACTTCTTTAAGTGGTTCATTGTGGTTTTATGCCTCTTATATGTATTCTCGGACCAGCTATTTTCTTTACCCTGCTCCGTAATGAATTGCATATAGTAATCGAAGATGGTTTTTTCTTCTTTTTCTACGATTCTCCCATTCCTTCTATTGACTTCATTCCGAAATTCATCCGTGGAGGGTATGTGCTCGGTTTGCTCGAAAAAAAAGAAGGCGTCATTAATCAGCTCTTCGAATCGGTTTATCTCGGCATTGATGGTCGATGCCGGTACCTTTTTCTTACCATGGGTAGTGTTTACCTTGCATCGCTGGGCTTCAGCTACCCACTTGTTGTTATCTACTCGATAGCCAATATTAAAGGCTACTGTGTTGCCGTTCCACTTAATCCTATATCGGAGTTTGGAATCGGGCTTGCCTTTCTCCTTGTCCAGGAGAAAGGTAGTTGTTCGTTTGATGTTCATGATGTTATAATGATAGCTATTCTATATTTAAAGCCTGTTTTAGTTCTTTCTTGGATTTATAGCAATCTTTTTCAGATATATATGCAATAATGTCTGCGCTCATTTTGCGACCTATCCCATAGTACACGCCATCCGAATTTATATGAGCACTCATGATTTCGTAGCTTTTAGGCTCTTCATCCTCTAATACCCAAACGTAATCTCCCTTATCGAAGAGGCTGTTTATATTAAGTTTTAAATCTCTTGGTATAGAGAAATCGAAGACAGATTGATTACTGTATCCTCCATGTGGTATATTCCCTTTAAAGAAGAAGCAATATTCTCCCGCGTCCAGGAAGAATTGGGGAGTGACCTTAAAGGTATGGTCATTTATGACCTCAATATTGACTTTAATAGCCTTCTTTCCATCTATTCCGGTAGTAGAGCCTGCGTAGAGATTGATTTTTCCTGTTTCTAGTTCTCTGCGTCCTTTTTTGCTTACTAGTTCAACCAAGGTAAATTCATTGGGTGATGATGCAGCAGAAAACCACCAGTTTGTTGCAGATAAACCTAAATCACCTTGCCTGTTGGCGTTGAAGTAGAAATAGAATTCAGGTGAGTTGGTTGCCACTACGTTACTTGAATGTGCTCCATCCATTGTAGATTTAATCTTGGTGTTAGCTAAACCGTAAGAGAATGCAGTAGCTAATGTGTTAGTTTGGGAACCTGAAAAAACAGAAGGTAGTATTTTGATAAATTCATCCCCGTTTTTGTAATAGATGCCCGATCTGTCTGTGTCGTTATTTTTGTTATTGCTTACAGGAGCATGGTTTATCATGGCAATGATGATATCGTTATTAACCCCCATTTCTTTCAATGTCTTCAAGCTGTCAATGCTTGTGTCGAAGTTGCATGTACTACTATTTATTTTGCTAATGATTATGTCGTTGGAAAATCCAAGTTTAACCATTTCTAGGATAGAACTATTAGTAATTTTTTCGTCTTGGGCATATATGGGTTGAGTTAATGCCGCACAGATTAGCAATCCAAATAAAGTTTTTTTCATACTGTTATCTTTTGGTTTTTAGAAATTTCAATATGCAAGGGAGACATTTATCTTCGCATGCTACAGCTAGCGTGATTTTTAGCTGCTCTCTTAGTAATTCGATTTCTTTTTTTTGTTCTTCAACGATTATAGAAAGTGTTTTGGTATTAGTTTCCATGTTTTTGGTTAATTTGGGAATATTTCTTAATACAAAACACTATAATGATATATTTTGTTTAAATCAATATGATATTCATTGGTTAATCCGTTTTTATGTTTATATTAGGGAGTTTTTAAATTATAATTATGACAGACGAAGAAATTAGATTGGAAGCAGCTAAAATGGCTACTCAATGCTTTATTGCGAACAATAGCGATAGGGTATGGAATACATTCTCTATAAACGTTACTATTATCTACGACTACATTAAACATGGGATTCTCCCCGAAAATAATTGTATTTATAGGGAAATCTTGCAAAAGAAAGAGGTTAGAAAAAAGTAGTCCTGCTATATTAAGGGACTTGTCCGTTTTTCCTCTTTATCTGTCATTCTTTTATAAGCCTTTGAGCCATTTTTTGCCTGATGGAGTTTTGAGCCATATTAAAAAACCGCCCATTATCACGCACCCAATGGTGTAAGTTAAAGATAACATATCCATATTGCCTCCTTATTTTAGTGTTAAATTAGCTATTATAGCTGATAGGATTGTAAAAATACAGCCAGCAATAACTCTATATATGTCAATTACATGGTCTGTATTATCTGACTTTATAGAAACAAGTCCACCTACAACAAGCCCGGCAAAGGAAAGTTTGGATAAATCAAAAAAATATCCTGCAAGTTTTTCTCTTCGCGTCTTGTCATTTTGGGCTGTTTGGTTCATTTGTTTAAAGATAGGAGCTTCTTTTATCATTTCCAAGTAATTAATAGTTTTTATTATTTATATAAGAAACCGCAATTTATATCGCTTTCTTAAGTAATTCCTTATAATCTAACACAGATTTTTCTTTTTCCTTAAGTTGTGAGTCTTTTATCATCACCTCGATTCTGAGTTGTTGATTTTCATCAGCAAGCTCTTTATTTGAGTCATGGAAACTTTTCAAGGTTTTGGCTAATTCTTCACTTCCTTCCGAAAGTTCGGTTACTTGCATCTTTAATTTGGTATTCTCTTCCACAAGTTCTTTCATTCTATTGATAGTGTCATTATATATATGATAGAGTATGGATGCTTCGGGTGTATCTCCTGCTGTACTGATAAGTGCAGGTTGAGGCTCAACTATCTGCTCATGTTGAGGCTTAATCATATCACCTTCACCGCGAAGAAGCCATTCAGACGATATGTCTTCAAATGCACTTAATGTCTTTAATATAGTATCAAAGCTAAGAGAGCGTTCTCCACGCAATTGCTGATTAATTGTCTTCTGGTTGGCTCCAATCATTTTAGCAAATTGAGTTTCAGAATCAGATCTTTGTTGGCAAATGATGATAATCCTTTGTAAAACACCTTCTTTCATAAAACATTATTTATATTAATTATAAATAGAGCTATTGAGCTAAACTTTTTAAACGAAAACATTGTTTTAAGTTCAAAAGCTCTTAACTTTGCATCCGTAACCAATCAACAAGCGGTTGCAAAAGGGTATAAAAATGGCTGTACGACTGTTTGCCGTACTATCCAATCCAAATCCGCTGCAAATATAGTGCAGACATTTTTAATATCCTAAAAATCAGATTAAAAAATAGACGATACGGTTTAGTGGTGTTTACCGTAATTAGGACATAAATAAAGCTCTTGCTAAGTATCAGCCAAACACCAATTATGCTGAGAACAGCGAGGGCTTTTCTTTTTAAGAAAATGGAAAAGAGATATGTATTGACATTGAAACAGCGTCCTGATGGAACGTATGAGGTAAAATTGGATAATGGGCTTAATGCCATAATATCTGATAGAATCCCTCATGAATTTGTGGATATTTTTGAGAGTAGTGAGATAGGCCTTGTACGATTTATGATAGATAGTTTTTATAGCGCAAATTTCAAAGAGATCTGTGTAAGCGAACTGAAAGAATGTGAAGATGTAAAATTTGCATCAGAAGAAAATTCTCAAAGAAGTAGTAATGATATTGAGTTGAGGAAGGAGATCGTTAAGATGTTGTCAGCCGGTGTTGCCGATTCAGACCTTATTTATCGCGTGGATTCTATCTATAACTGGATCAAGGAGGGTAAATTATGATACCAATTGAAAGACGGATAAGCGATGATACCAGGTTGATAGATCTAACCGTAGGGGAGCTGAAAGAACTCTTTGAAAGCCTGGTTCCAAAGATTACACCTGTGGTTCCCACGCAATCTAAATCAGAGAAACGATTAGTATATGGTTTGAAAGGAATTAAGGAGTTATTCCACGTGTCAGATTCCACCGCTAGAAAGTTAAAGAACGGACCAATAAAGAGGGCTGTTTCCCAATCAGGCAGAACGATTGTAGTGGATGTGGAGATGGCGTTAAAATTATTTTCCAATAAATCTTAATGAGGTATGGCAGTAGGAAAGTTGGCGTTAGCCAGAGCGGAAGTGGAGAAAGCCCGCGAGTTGGTTTTTTCTTTGGAAGAAGAGTTGTCGAATGATATTGGAAATTTTTATGAAAAGGTAGCCAAATTGAATTGCGCTCGTATTGACCACGCAAGGAAGTTGGATTTACTGAGGAGAAAAGTAATGAAAGCTAGAGGTAATGCTGATAGATTACGACTATGAAGAAGGTGACGAATATATCGATAAGTATATGCTATGAAAGCGAGGCTGTTAAAGAAGGCTGTTCGTTTTTAAAATCAGTAAGAAGATCGGTTCTTGTGAATGGGATCAAAACCTATGAAGATGAGATGAGTCCTGATATGTTTGTTTCATGCCAGGACCCGATTAGGAAGCTGGAAGAGTTTTTGGTCGGAGTAGAAAGGGGCAAAACGGACGAAAATTTAAAAAGACATATACGATTAATCAAGATTATGAACAAGATAACAAAGCAAATACTGTGGATAATAGCAGCTGTGATTCTGCTGGGTGTTGCCGGCAAGTGTGACCATGACGAACAGGTTATCTACAACATGCCTGACGATGTATATCAGGCATTGAAGAAAGAGTTAGGCAATCCCTCTGATGGTCAATTGGTGGATGAGTACATCAGGAACCGTGCCCATTGGGATAGCATAGGGAATAGTTTTGAATATTAAACAGTAGCGTTATGAAAGAATGGTTTACAGGCGTGGTAAGAGGTGTTTCAATCTTGCCTAATGGTAAGAGGAAAAAGGTAAGTGATACTTACCTGGTTGATGCCATGGGCTTCACGGAAGCCGAGAATGTATTGGTTAAGCATTGCTTCCCACTGTATGGAGAAGCTAAGGTTATGACCTTGAAACGGGAAGTCATTGAAGAAGTATCCGGTTTCGACAAGGAACAGTGGTGGAAGGTCGTTATCGGCATATCGGATGTCACTCCGAAAGGTAAGGTGAAGATTCGCAGATATAACCACATAGTGTCTGCCGATAACGTGTCTCAGGCTAAAGAGCTCATCACAGAGCGGATGAAAGGAACTATAGGCGATTGGAAGATACTGAAGATAGAGGTTACTCGGTTCAAAGATATAATTATCCATTCCGATGGTACATCCAAGGATGAATTACGATAAGTTTTAGTTTAGGTTTAGCCGTCTAACCTGTGAGGGCGAAGCGGCACAAGGGCGGTTAGCTCAGGGGTAGAGCGATGGCAGTTATCGAAGAGTTGTGTGTTTTTAATCTCTTTTCATGGTATTGGTAGTTAAGTTTTTTTCTTCGGCAAAGCTATAGGTCGCGAGTTCAAGTCTCGTACCGCCCACGCATTCAAACTGAATGCCATATAGGTTACTCATTTTATCCCGGTGTGGCTTGATTGCCTATCCGGGAACCATTAAAACGAACAGTTATGAAATTAAGAGAAATACCCATTCCTACCGGATGTACACGAGTATCCGTGGAGCAGGAGAATGACAAGATAGTTATCTTGTTTGAAGGCAATAACAAGGAGTTTGTATTGGATTTGACCGGGGAAACCGAGTCCCCTCCTGAAATCGGAGACCTTGCAATATTCTGGAATGCCGGTAAGGAATACCTGGCTGTCATTGCGCTGCTGGCGGACAAGGAATGGGTGCCGGAAGCTGAAAAGTATCCTTATAAGGCAAGTAGTGAAGAGTGGTATAGCCACGCAATCAGATTCCGTAATCTCTCTCAATTTGTAAAAATAATCAAACATAGATTTAGAAATGCTCAAAAAAACAAATAATGCATCTCTCAAGAGGACCGCAGACACCGAATTTTCCCGATATATCAGGCTTCGCGATATGATACCGGGGACAACCGTATTCCGTTGCATCTCATGCGGGTTGATTAAGCCGATAAATCAAGCTGACTGTGGTCATTACATCAATCGTCAGCACATGAGTACAAGGTACAATGAGATGAATTGCAACGCTCAATGCAGAAGCTGTAACCGGTTTGACGAGGGTAATATACAGGGATACCGAAGAGGGTTGATTCAGAAGTATGGCGAACAGAAGGTATTGTTGCTCGAATCGATGAAGAATGATTATGTGAAGTATTCCGAAGCAGAATACCGGATATTGATTGCCGCTTATCGGTCAAGATATAAGAAAATATTAAAAAAAAGAAACTTGAGCTTATCATGTTTGACAAAATGATATTCAAAGCAAAGATAGACACAGCCGATATAGATACTATCGTCCTTAAAAACTACCTGGAACAGTGTACCGAAGGCGATGAGATCTATTACAAGTCTACGGCTTATGCGAATTTCGATGGTTGTTTCATCGAGATTCGGGGTGATACATTAAAATGTAAGTGCTCTATCCACAAGTTATACAGCAGGGGGAAATCGGGCAAGCTGGACAACAGCCGCCCGATGACCTTCAGCCATGCCGGATGGACGATCAATGAGTTGCTCTTAAGGCTATGCGCGAAGATAGAGAATGTAATAGTGACATACTATGAGATAGGGGTGACAATGAAGATGTCCATGCCGGCAGATGCATACATCAGACAGGTGGAGGAAGCCGCCGGTCGGGTGTTGTGGAACGATGCCAATTACCCGGAATTCCGGCAAAAAACTACGGAGAAGAGCAAGTATTACCGTAAGGTGCTCAAGATCTACGACAAGAGTTTTGAAGCCGGGGAAAAGGGACGGAATGTGGGTGCCAATATCTTACGTATCGAGACTGTGTATAAACACCAGTCAATGCCGTTGGCGGAACTCCTTGATAATGCATCCCTGAACAAAATCGGGCGGATATTTTACAAGGATTGGTCGGAGATGCAGTTCATCAGGGAATTGCAGCCGGCAAAGGGTGTAAAGCTGTCCCAATTGGATAAAGCCAGGGAAATTCAGAGGATTGGCGTCACTCGATATAAGGAAAGATATAAGGCGTTGTTCCAGGCAGGGAGGTTGACGAAGAAGCAATGGGAAACCATCCGCGTGTTTGCCAACAACTGGCACAAAGAAAAGGATAAGTATATCGAAGAGATAGGTCCGCTTGAAGCAGAATTCAAGGAAAAATTGCTTGCGGGATTTCAATCAGGGTCGATTACACCAATTAAGAAAAGAAGATAACTAATTGATAATCAATATTTTACATGATTTACAAAAAGCACCATAAGGTGCGGATATAAAATATTGGAAATCAATTGATTACGAATGAAAAGATATAAATTTAACAATTTACGGCAACTTGTCCTATACTGCCCGAAGGGTAGTCGGGACGACTTAAGAAGGCAGTAAAAAAATAAGGAGGATAAAAAATGAATTGCGAAATAAAAGGAAGAATTACGGCAGACCTGGGAAAGAGAACAGGTGTGAAGGATGGTAAGGATTGGGAATGCCATGAGTATATCGTCACAGAGATGTTTCAATACGGGAAGAATATGAAGTTTTCAATATTCAGCTCTGATGGACCGATTAGCACTCCCCTGTCGATTGGTGATGATGTGACGGTGAAGTTTAACGTTGTTGCAAGAGAACACCAGGGTAAATGGTATAATGACGTAAGAGCATGGAGTGTACAGGTAACAGGTCATCAGCAGTGACGATCTATTGGCAAACCAGGGACAGGGAAGCGATTAAGGCGATAGTTGACAGGTTTAATCTTCCGTGTTACATGTCGGTCAATCGGGAGACAAGATGCAGGATTAGTGATGATGATATGCCTCTCTTAATGGAATGTGAGAAAAAAGGATTAATCAAACTCAGAAACAAACAGGAATCATGAAAAGAGAATTAACACCTGAGAATATTCAGGAACTGAAAGAGAATCAAATATTCGTTTTTGGAAGCAATATGAACGGCAATCACGCCGGAGGTGCAGCTAGATTGGCAGTTGAGAAGTTTGGCGCAATTATGGGGCAGGCAGAAGGAATACAAGGTCAGTCCTATGCCATTCCTACGCTGGACAAGGATATGCAGAAAGTTACCGAAGAAGAGCTGGTCGTATTTTTAGGGAACTTCGGGAATTACGCTAACGAGCATCCGGAAAAGGAATTCCTCCTAACTGCCATTGGCACCGGGATAGCCGGATTTGATGCCAGCTACATGGCGTACATGGTACTTAGGGCAAACCTGCCGGATAACGTTACCCTGCCAAAGGAATTTATCAAAATCAAAGGATACAAAGGTTTTAACCCCGATATGACATGTAGGGATTTTCAATACGAAGAAGGTAAGGACTACGAAGAAACAGGCGATATAATGGCTTGCAGTAACGGATTTCACTTCTGCCTCCATCCGTTGGATGTGTTCGGTTACTATCCACCTGCCATAGTTGGTATGAATAAGTTCCACGAGGTTGAGGGGACTGGCGATATGGACGCAGATACGGATGATACGAAAATTGCTTGCTCAAAAATCCACATAGGAGCGGAACTAAGTATTAAGAGTATTGTAGACGCAGCCGTTAAGTTTACGTTTGAAAAATGCAAGTGGAAGAAGGGTAAGTCAGCCACAGGCTACCGAGGTGCAGCATCAGCCACAGGCTACCGAGGTGCAGCATCAGCCACAGGCTACCGAGGTGCAGCATCAGCCACAGGCGACCAAGGTGCAGCATCAGCCACAGGCTACCAAGGTGCAGCATCAGCCACAGGCTACCAAGGTGCAGCATCAGCCACAGGCTACCAAGGTGCAGCATCAGCCACAGGCTACCAAGGTGCAGCATCAGCCACAGGCTACCAAGGTGCAGCATCAGCCACAGGCTACCAAGGTGCAGCATCAGCCACAGGCTACCAAGGTGCAGCATCAGCCACAGGCTACCAAGGTGCAGCATCAGCCACAGGCGACCAAGGTGCAGCATCAGCCACAGGCTACCAAGGTGCAGCATCAGCCACAGGCTACCGAGGTGCAGCATCAGCCACAGGCGACCAAGGTGCAGCATCAGCCACAGGCTACCAAGGTGCAGCATCAGCCACAGGCTA